>NZ_JYFT01000002.1:0-260736 GCF_000931385.1 Pseudomonas sp. FeS53a | reverse complement strand
GGGGCAGGGACGGACGCGAGGGGCGCGACCACAGCCACGGTCGGCTCCTCGGCGGGGGCAGGCACAGGCTCGGTTTCGTGGGTGATCTGCAGCAGGTAGCCGGGGTTGAACATGTAGCCCCGGCGCGGCAGCGTCTGGATGATCTCCCGCTGGCGCTCGTCGTGCAGGAGCTGGCGCAGCGTGTAGATCTGCTGGTTGAGGCTGCCCTGGCTCACCACGCGGTCGTGCCAGGCGTATTGCAGCAGCTCGTCCCGGGAGACCACCTCGCCAGGGGACTGCAGCAGGCGCTCCAGCACTTTGCTGCCGGAGAACCCCAGTTCGATCCGCTCCTCCTGGTCGGCCTGGATCAACGAAAGCTGAAAACGCAGCGGATGGAAGCGGACCTGGCAGTCCGTACGACCGGTTCGCAAGTAGATGCAAGACATGTGGCCTCCACTCATTTTCTTGTTCTTTCCATGGGTAAGCAAAATCCGACATCTCGGTCAGAATTTCGGGGAAGGGCCGGGATGCGGGTGCGATTATTGAGGGTGGAGTCAGGTTTTTGGGGGGTGGTGGCGAGTATTGTCTTTGGCGAAATTTCCTATTGTCAGGTCAGCCTCTAAGGCTGCTTCCTCGGAATGCGAGAAGTAGCGGGTATGTGCGGCGAAATTCGCCAACTGGAAAGGTTTCGTGAAGGCTTCGTTGTGGCGGCTGGAGCGTCTTTGCAATGAGGTGCGTCAGGGCGTAATCGCTCTGAATAAACCCTTTTGACGGGGGAGGGGCGCAGGGAGGAGGACGTTGCATTCAGGGCGGAGGGGGTGAAGCCGGGGAATACGTGGCTTCTACAGAGTTTGCGATTTTTGTTGTCGGTTTTTTCGCTGTTTTTGCGGTTGTGCCGGAACCATTCCGTGCCAAGGGTTTGCGTAACCGGGTTCGGCGCGGATGAGGGGATAACCCGTCCAGCAGGCTCATCCGCCGCCAAAGCAAAAAAGACGCCCCGGTTTCCCGGGGCGTAAAGCCAGGCTCTGCTGGACAGCGCAGGCTGGAGGGGGGAGGAACCGGTCAGCCGAGCAGCGACATCACCAGGTTGGGCATCTGGCCAGCCTGCTTGAGCATGGAGATGCCGGACTGCATGAGCATGGTGTTCTTGGTCATGCTCGCGCTTTCGGTGGCGATGTCGGCATCGAGGATGCGGCCGCGGGCCAGGTCGGTGTTGTCTTTCATGTTGGCCAGGTTGTTGGCGGTGTGGTTCAGGCGGTTGATGTTGGCGCCGAAGGAGGCGCGCATGCTGCCGATGGCGTCCAGGGTGCTGTCCAGGGCGGTGATGCCGGCCGTGGAGGTGGCGTTGTCGTCCAGCTTCAGGGCCTTCAGGTCGTCGGTCAGGGTTTTCTTCAGGGCGGCCATGTCGGCGCTGACGTCCAGGGTCAGGGTCTCGGCGGCGGTGGCGCCGATCTGGAAATTGACCGCCTTGGAGAATTTGCCGGCGTCGGAGAACAGGTTGTCGCCGGCGTAGGTGGTGTTGCTGAAGATGTTCTCCACTTCCTTGGCCAGTTGGTCGAACTCGGCCTGGATGGAGGTGCGGTCCTTGGCGCTGTTGGTGTCGTTGGCCGACTGGGTGGCCAGGTCCTTCATGCGCTGGACGATGCCGGTGATTTCGTTGAAGGCGCCCTCGGCAGTCTGCAGCAGGGAGGTGGCGTCTCCGGTGTTGCGGTTGGCCACGCCCATGCCGCGGGTCTGGGCATTGAGGCGGGTGGCGATCTGCAGGCCGGCGGCGTCGTCGGAGGCCGAGTTGATGCGGAAACCGGTGCCCAGGCGTTGCTGGTTGAGGGCCAGGGTGCTGTTGGTGCGGTTCAGGCTGGTCTGGGTGACCAGCGCGGAATAGTTGGTGTGGATGGACAAGGCCATGGGTACTTCCTCTGCAAGTTGCCTGTGTGGCTGGCTGAACTGCCTGCCTGTGTCTGGAAAGCGACCGGCTCGGGAAGCGCCTTAAACATCGATTTCCAGACGCCTTGCTCAACCCAGGGTTCCCACCACCTTGAGCCCCACGCGCTCGGGAATCTCGTTCTGCGAGAGCACGTGCAGCCCCGGGCTGAACACCCGCGCGTAGCGCGCCAGCAGCGGGCGCAGCTGTGGCATCACGGTGAGGATCGGCGGGTGGCCCTCGCGGCGCAGGCGTTCCTTCACCGCTGGCATGGCGCCTTGCAGCTGGTTGAGCAGGGCCGGCTCCACGGGGATCGCGTCCAGGCTCACCGGCCCGGCCTGCTGCGCCAGGCTCAAGGCCCCGAGCAGGGTGTTCTCCAGGGCCGGATCCAGCAGGAACACCCCCAGCTCGCCGCGCTCCCCGGCGATCTGCGCAACGATGGTGCGGCGCAGCGCGTAGCGCGCATCCGCCGCCAGCAGCAGCGGGTCCTTGGTGCTCTCGCTGCCTTCCAGCAGGGCGGTGGCCAGGGTCACCACGTCGCGCAGCGGCACCTCGTCCTGCAGCAGGTGGCGGCAGGCGCGGTGGATGGGGCCGAGGCCCAGCTGGGCGCGCAGGGCCTCGGCCAGCTTGGGCGCCTCCAGGGCCAGGCGCTGCAGCAGCAAGTCCACGTCGTCCAGGCGCAGCAGGTCCGGCAGGTTCTGGCGGATCACCTTGTTCAGGTGGGTGGCGATCACGCTGGCACAGTCGATCACCTGGTAACCCAGGTTCAGGGCGCGGGCCTTCTCGGTGGGCTCGATCCACACCACCTGCATGCGGTATGCCGGGTCGGTGGCGAGGATGCCGTCGATCTCGCCGTACAGCTCGGGGGAGGGGATGGCCATCAGCCGGTCGGCGTGGATCTCGGCGGACTCGATGGTCTGGCCGTTGATCTGGATGCTGTATTGCGAAGCCTTCAGCCGCAGGTTGTCGCGGATGCGCACCTCCGGCAGGAGGAAGCCCAGGTGCTCGGACAGCGACTGGCGCACCCCGCGCACCCGCTGCGGCAGCGGCGCGCCGCCGGCCTCGTTGACCAGCCCCACCAGCTTGTAGCCCAGGGACAGCCCCAGGCGCTCGACGCCGGGCAGGTCCTCCCAGCCCAGCGGCGCGTTGTGCGGGCTGTCCATGGCCTGGGCCAGGGCCTCGGTGCGCTCCAGGGTGTGTGCCTCTTTCGGGGGGGCGCTGCGTGCCACCCGCCAGGCGACGAAGCCCACCAGCGCGGCGAAGGCCAGGAAGGCCAGGTGCGGCATGCCCGGCACCAGCGCCAGCACCACCAGGATGCCGGCCACCGTGGCCAGCAGCGAAGGCGAGGCCAGCAGCTGGCGTTGCACCAGGGCGGTGATGTCGGCGGATTCGTTGACCCGGGTGACGATGATCGCCGCCGCCGTGGACAGCAGCAGCGCCGGGATCTGCGCCACCAGGCCGTCGCCGATGGTCAGCAGTGCGTACTGGCGGAAGGCGTCGCCACCGCTCATGCCGTGCACCAGCATGCCGATGGCGGTGCCGCCGAAGAGGTTGATCAGCAGCACCAGGATGCCGGCGATGGCGTCGCCCCGGACGAACTTCGAGGCCCCGTCCATGGCGCCGTAGAAGTCCGCCTCCTTGGCCACCTCGCGGCGCCGCTCGCGGGCCTGTTCCTGGTTCAGCAGCCCGGCGTTGAGGTCCGCGTCGATGGCCATCTGCTTGCCCGGCAGGGCGTCCAGGGTGAAGCGCGCGGTGACCTCGGAGATGCGCTCGCCCCCTTTGGTGATGACCATGAAGTTGATGATCATCAGGATCACGAACACCACCAGGCCGACGATGAAGTTGCCGCCGATCACCACCTCGCCGAAGGCCTCGATCACCTTGCCCGCCGCGCCGCTGCCGGTGTGGCCGTCCAGCAGCACCACGCGGGTGGAGGCCACGTTCAGCGACAGGCGCAGCAGCGTGGTGACCAGGATCACCGTCGGCAGCAGGGAGAAATCCAGCGGGCGCTGGGACGAGACGCTGACCATCAGCACCAGGATCGCCAGGCCGATGTTGAAGGTGAACAGCGCGTCCAGCAGCAGCGGCGGCAGCGGCAGGATGATCATCGCCAGCACGCTGAGGATCACCAGCGGGATGCCGATCCGCCCGCTGCGCAGGCTGGCCAGGAAGTGGGACAGGGTGGGCATGGGTCAGCCTCGTTTCAACAGGTCGTCGGGAATCGGGAAATGCTGCGGCGGCACCGGCCGCGCGCGGCGGCCCTGGCGCCAGGCGCGCAGTTGCAGGATGTAGTGCAGCACCTGGGCCACCGCCCCGTAGAGCGGTGCCGGGATCTGCTGGTTGACCTGGGTGGTGAAGTACAGCGCCCGCGCCAGCGGCGGCGCCTCCAGCACCTCCAGGCCCCGGGCGGTGGCCAATTGGCGGATGTACAGCGCCGTCTCGTCCACGCCCCGGGCGATCACGTAGGGCGCTCGTGCCCGTTGCGGGTCGTAGCGCAGCGCCACGGCGTAGTGCTCGGGGTTGACGATGACCACGTCGGCCTGGTCGATCACCCGGGTGATCTGGCGCTGGGCCATCTGCCGCTGCAGCTGGCGGATGCGCCCCTTCACTTCGGGGCGGCCTTCCTGCTGCTTGTGCTCTTCCTTGCGCTCCTGGCGGGTCATGCGCTGCTTGCGCAGGAAGAAGAAGCGTTGCAGCGGCACGTCCAGCACGGCGAACACCACGAACACCGCCACCAGCGCCAGCGCCGTGTCGCCCATCAGCCGCAGTGCCCCGGTGATGGCCCCCAGGGTGTCGCCGTGCTGCAGCGCCAGCACCTCCGGCAGGCGCAGGGCGAAGGTGAACCAGGCTACCGCGGCCAGCACCGCCATCTTCGCCAGGGACTTGAGCAGCTCCGTCCAGTTCTGCCAGGCCACTAGCCGGCCCAGGCCCTTGATCGGGTTGAGCCGCGAGCCCTGGGGCTGCACGTTGCGCCAGGCGAACATCCAGCCCCCGGCCAGCAGCGCCAGCGGTACCACCAGCAGCGGCACCACCAGCAACGGCAGCAGCACCCCCACCAGGGTGGCGATGGCGCGGCCGGCCAGCGCCTTGAGGTCGTCTGCGCCCTGGTAGCCGGGCGCCGGCAGCTGGTGCACCTCGCGGAACAGCTGCTCCAGGCCGTCGAGCATGCCCGGCAGTGCCGAGCGCAGCGCCAGCACCGCCACCAGCAGGGTGGCGCCGGTGGCCAGGTCGCGGGAGCGGGCCACCTGGCCCTCCCGGCGGGACTTGCGCAGCTTGTGCTCGGTGGCCTCCTCGGTACGGTCCTGGGCGCTGGACTCAGCCATCGCGGGCCTCCAGCAGCAGGTTGCCGAGGCTGTCGAGGGTCGCCCGGGTCAGCTCCAGGTAGTTGCCCGGCAGGCTCGCCAGGGTCAGCGAGAGGCAGGCCAGGCCGATCACCACCGCAGCGGGGAAGCCCAGGGAAAACAGGTTGAGTGCCGGCGAGATGCGGTTGAGCAGGCCGAAGCCGAACTGCACCAGGCTCATGCACACCACCATCGGCAGGGCGATCAGCAGGGCGGCGGCGAACATCCAGCCGAGGCCGCCCAGCAGCGCATCCATGCCGGCGTAGTGCAGGCCGCTGCCCACCGGCCAGTAGAGGAAGCTCTTGTACAGCACGCTGACCACCAGCAGGTGCCCGTCGATGGCCAGGAACAGCAGCATCAGCAGGATGAAGTAGAGCTGGTAGATCGCCGAGCTGGAGGACACGCCGTTCAGCGGGTCGTTGTACACCGCCATGCTCAGCCCCAGCAGGGTCGAGACCAGGTCGCCCACCAGGCTGAACACCGCGAACACCAGTTGCAGGCTCAACCCCAGCAGCACACCCACGGCGATCTGCTCCAGGGTCGCCAGCACCCCGGGGGCCGACAGCGGCTCCAGCGTCGGTGCAGGCGGCAGCACGCCGCCCAGGGCCCCGGTCAGCACCAGCGCCAGCAGCACCCGGGCGCGCACACCCAGGGCGCGGTGGCCGAAGCCCGGTGCCGTGGCGAACAGCGCCAGGGTCCGGCACAGCGGCCACCAGTAGCGGGCCAGGCCTTCCAGGGCGGTGGTGGCCTGCAGCAGGGGATCGCCGGCCATGTTCAGCCCACCAGCCGCGCGGCCTGGCGGAAGGATTCGATGAACAGATCACCGAGCCGGGTGAGGATCCAGTGCCCGGCCAGCACCAGCATCCCCAGGGTGATGAGCAGGCGCGGCAGGAAGCTGAGCATCTGCTCGTTGATCTGCGTGGCGGCCTGGAAGATGGCCACCACCAGCCCGCCCAGCAGGCTGGGCACCACCAGCACGCAGACGATCAGGGCGATCACTTCCACGGCGTGGGCGATGATGGCGACGGCGGTATCGGGGGTCAGCATGGCGTGCTCCTCGTCCGTCAGTAGGGCTGCACGCTGCCGGCGAGGGTGCCCACCGTCAGCGCCCAGCCATCCACCAGCACGAACACCATCAGCTTGAACGGCAGCGAGACCATCATCGGCGAGAGCATCATCATGCCCATCGCCATCAGCACGCTGGCCACCACCAGGTCGATGACCAGGAACGGCACGAAGAGCATGAAGCCGAGCTGGAAGGCGGTCTTCAGCTCGCTGAGCACGAAGGCCGGCAGCAACAGCAGGAAGTCCACCTCCTCGCGGCGCTCCGGCAGGGTCTCCCCGGCCAGCCCGGCGATGGCCTCCAGGGAGGCCTCGTGGGTCTGCGCCAGCATGAAGCGGCCGAGGATGTCGCGGCCCTTGCCGAGGGTTTCCTGCAGGGTCAGCCGGTCCTCCTCGAAGGGCAGGTAGGCCTCGTCGTGCAAGGCCTGCCACACCGGCCGCATCACCAGCAGCGTGAGCACCAGGGCGATGCCCACCAGCACGTTGTTCGGCGGGCTCTGCTGCAGGCCCATGGCCTGGCGGAGGATGGAAAGCACGATGATGAAGCGGGTGAAGCAGGTCATCAGCATCAGCATGGCCGGCAGCAGGCCGAGCAGGCTCATGAGGATCAGCACCTGCAGCTTGACGCTGAAGTCCTGCCCGCTGGGGGTGTTCTCCAGGCTGAACAGCGTCAGCTCGCCGCCCGCCGCGCCCGCCAGCCCCGGCATCATCGCCAGCACGGCGATGAGGGTGCGCAGCCAGCCGCTCATGCGGTCAGCCCTTGGAGCGGGTTGCCGGCCAGTTCGAGGATGCGCAGGCCGTAGTTGCCATTCATCACCACCACTTCGGCCTTGGCGAACAGCGCGCCGTTGACCTTCACGTCCAGCGGCTCGCCGGCGAGCTTGTCGAGGATGATCACGCTGCTGGCGTCCACATCCAGCAGCTCGTTCAGGGCCACCTCCACCGAGGCCACCTCCAGGGTGACGTTGACCGGGATCTTGCCGAAGAAGCGCAGGTCCGGCGCGGTGGCGGCGGCGGTCACCGGAGTGACGTCATCCAGCGGGCCCAGGGCCAGGGCATCGTTCGCCAGCAGGGCGCCGTCGTCGTTGTCGAGCGGGGTGTCGTTCATGCGGATTTCTCGCTTTCCAGGAAGGTGAGGAAGAGGGTGCCCTGGTCATCGAACAGGGCGCCGCGGAACAGCTTCTGGCGGTTGATGCAGACGTCGACCCGCTCCTCCATGCGGATCAGCATCACATCGCCCACCTGCAGCCCCAGCACGTCGGCCAGGGACAGGCGCGCCCGCGCCAGCACGCAGTCCAGGCGCACCGGCAGGTGCTGGATGGCCCGGGCCGGGTCGCCCAGCTGGCGCGTTGTGGTCGGCGCCGAGACCCGGCGGATCAGTTCGTCCGTCCAGGCCGCGTCCAGGTAAAGGCGCAGGTCGCCGGGGCGCTGGCTGAGGTGACTCAGGTAGCGCAGGGTCACGACGTACTCCCAATGCACCTCGGCGTAGCTGTCGTGCTGGCGTTCCAGCGGGCCCGGTGCGTCACCGGCCAGCAGTGCCTGGCCGAGGCGCGACAGCACCTGGCCGCCGATCCGCTCACGCATGCGCGCCTCCGAGCTGCTTTCCGGCGGCAGTTCCTGGTTGGCCGGCGGCGTGCCGCCGTAGTAGCTCTCCAGCACCTCGCCCAGCAGGCTGCGGTCGATGCCGAAGCCCAACTGGCCGATGGGGGACTGGTAGATGCATTCGGGCGGCGTCTCGACCTGCTCCTCCACCTGCACCTCCTGCAGCTCCAGGTTCAGGCGGTAGTGGCCGAGGAAGTAGTCGCTGACCAGGCGCGGGTAGCGGAAGGCGGTGTCCCGCACGTAACCCGGGATCCGGTGGTAATGCCGGCCCAGCTTCTGCGGCTGCAGGGTCGTGACGCGTTCGGCAGGCACATCGTTATGGATTTTTCGGCTCTTGTTCATGGGCATCCTCTGCGGCCGTTCGGGCGCCAGGTTCTTTAGGAAAACTGGCAGAGCGTTGTCGGTCCTTTCGCAGCGGATGCCTGGATCGCAGGCCACGGCCCGGTTTTATCCGGGCGTTGCAGTAAAGAAGGCTCCTGCATCCGCGTGCGATTCGGATACTAGGAGCCGGCGAAGAAGGCTTTAAATCAATTGATCTCAAAAACCCCGCATTGATGAATTCTTGTCGTAGCTGACAGGAAATAAGGCCATTTGTGTGTGGACTTTTCCGATGCGGTGCTAGCGTCGTTTCCAGGCCAACGAGTCGACGCCCTTGCGTCCTCCCGAGCCCGCCGATCCATCACCTACCAACAACAGGCGAACACGCCCGGCGTCGATCCGACGCCAGGGCGCGGGGACGACTGCGCCCCGAGGTTTCGCGAACAGGACGTTTCGAATGGGGGTTACCACCGTGAACATGATGAGCGCTCTCCGCTTTCCCGGGTCCGACCCGCTGCCGGGGTCGGACCGGCCCGATGCCGCCGCCTGGCGCCAGGCACTGGTGATCGGCATGCCCTGGAGCGAGCACCACGCACCGCTGCTGGAGGCCCTGTGCCTGGGCGGCTGCGAAGTGCGCACCGCCCTCGACCTGGCCCAGGCCCGCGACCAGCTGCGCGACGGCGGCCTGGCCTTCCTGCTGCTGGGGGACCTGCCCGTCGAGCAGACCTGCCAACTGGCGGGCGAGCTGCTGCAGCGCCACCCGAACCTGACCCTGGTACCGGTGGTGGGCTACGCCGACCAGGAGCGCGCCGCCGCCCTGCTGGAGCTGGGCTGCACCGACTACCTGCTGGCGCCCTTCGGCGATGGCCAGGTGGAGGCGCTGCTGTGCCGCCTGGCGCGTGCCGCGCGGGCCGACCAGGGCTTCGTCACCCGCTCGCGCACCGGCCGCCGCCTGCTGGCCCTGGCCCAGCGCATGGCACTGTCGCGCACCCCGGTGCTGATCACCGGCGAGACCGGCACCGGCAAGGAGCTGATGGCGCGCTACGTGCACCGTTTCTCCGCCACCCCGGATGCGCCCTTCGTCGCGGTCAACTGCGCGGCGATTCCCGAGTCGATGCTCGAATCCATCCTCTTCGGTCATGAGCGGGGCGCCTTCACCGGCGCCGTCAGCGCCCAGCCCGGCAAGTTCGAACTGGCCAACGGCGGCACCCTGCTGCTGGACGAGGTGGGTGAATTGCCCCTGGCGTTGCAGGCCAAGCTGCTGCGGGTGCTGCAGGAGCAGCGCGTCGAACGCCTGGGCGGGCGCCGCGAGATCGAGCTGGACGTGCGCATCATCGCCGCCACCAACCGTGACCTGCAGGCCGAGGTGGCCGCCGGGCGCTTCCGCGCCGACCTGATGTTCCGCCTCGACGTCCTCGCCCTGCACATCCCGCCGCTGCGCGAGCGCCCCGAGGACGTGCTGCCCCTGGCCCAGGCCCTGCTGGCCAAGCACGCGCCCCAGGACGCCGGCCGCGAGCTGCTCACCGCCGAAGCCAGCCGCCTGCTGCTGCAGCACGACTGGCCGGGCAACGTGCGCGAGCTGGAGAACTGCCTGCAACGCGCCCTGGTGCTGCGCAACGGCCTCTACATCCAGCCCGGCGMCCTGCGCCTGCAGGGCGCCCAGCCGGTGCCCCGCGATGCCCTGCGCGGGCTCGGCCTCGACGAAGGCGGACGTGCGGCCCTGCGTGCCAGCGCCAAGCTCGCCGAGTACCAGCACGTGATCGACACCATCCGCCGTTGCGGCGGCCACAAGAGCAAGGCAGCGGCCAGCCTGGGCATGACGCCCCGGGCCCTGCGCTACCGCCTCAGCGCCATGCGCCAGCAGGGCGTGGTGCTTTGAACCGGGAGGAGACCGCCATGCCCAGCATCGCCAGCGTCCAGCAGCACCTGCTGGACCTCCAGCACACCCTGGCCGAGGCCAGCCGCGGCGGGGTGTTGCCTGCCAGTCCCTTGCCCGAGGGGCTGCCCCCCGGTCCGGCGGACAGCTTCGCCGCCGCCTTGCGCGCAGTGGACGCCCAGCAGCACGCCGCCGGCCAGGCCATGGCAGCGGTGGACAGCGGCCGCAGCACCGACCTGGTGGGCGCCATGTTGCAGAGCCAGCGGGCCAGCGTGTCCTTCAGCGCGTTGCTGCAGGTGCGCAACAAGCTGGCCACCGCCTTCGACGACATCATCCGCATGCCGGTGTGATCCGGACTGGGAGTTCTAGCGTGCTCGACAACATTCGCGACAGGCTGCCCGCCGGTGGCCTGCGACTCGACCCCCGCCTGGGCATGGCCGGCCTGGCCGCCGCTGCCGCGCTGCTGGCGGCAATGGTCGTCTACTGGCTGTGGCGCGACAGCGTCGGCTACCGCGCGCTGTACGGCGCCCACGAGGCGTTTCCCGCCGCCGACGTGCTGCAGGTGCTCGACGGCGAAGGGGTGGACTACCGCCTGCACCCGCAGACCGGCCAGGTGCTGGTGCGCGAGGCCGACCTGGCCGCGACCCGCCTGCTGCTCTCGGCCAAGGGTGTGCGGGTGGCGGTGCCCCCCGGCTACGAGCTGTTCGACCGCGAGGAGCCCCTGGGCAGCAGCCAGTTCGTCCAGGACGTGCGCCTGCGCCGCAGCCTCGAAGGCGAGCTGGCGCGCACCATCGCCGAGCTCAAGGGCGTCGACCAGGTGCGCGTGCACCTGGCCCAGGAGCCCAGCCATTCCTTCGTCATCGGCCGCCGCGAGCCGGCCAAGGCCTCGGTGATGCTGCGCATGGCCGCCGGCCAGCGCCTGGCCCCGGAGCAGGTGGCGGCCATCGTCAACCTGGTGGCCGCCAGCGTGCCGCAGCTGGCCCCCGAGGCGGTCAGCGTGGTGGACCAGAACGGCGTGCTGCTGTCGCGCCAGGGCGTGGTCAACGGCGCGCTGCAGGACAGCCAGGTGGCCGAGGGCTACCGCCAGCAGGCGCTGGCCAACCTCGATGCGGTGCTGGCCCCGGTGCTGGGGGCCGGCAACTACCGGGTCAGCGTCAGCCCCGACTTCGACTTCAGCCAGAAGGAGGAGACCATCCAGGCCTACGGCGACACCCCGCGCCTGCGCAACGAGGTGGTGCGCAGCGAAAACACCCTGGACCAGCTGGCCCTGGGTGTACCGGGCTCCCTGAGCAACCGCCCGCCGCCGGCCCAGCCCGCCCCGCCGGCCGCGCAGAAGCCGGCCGCCGGCACCCCGCCGCCAGCGGACAACCCGGCCTCCACCAGCACCCGCAGCGAGAGCACCCGCCAGCACGAGCTGGACCAGCGCATCACCCACGTGCGCCACCCCTCGTTCCAGCTGCGCCGGCAGAGCGTGGCGGTGGTGCTCAACGCCGCCGCCGCGCCGGAGGGCGGCTGGAGCGAGGCCGCGCGCAAGGAGCTGGAGGCCACCTTGCGCGGTGCCGTGGGCTTCGATGCCGAGCGCGGCGACCAGCTGATCCTCAGCGTGATGCCCTTCGTGGCCCTCAAGACGCCCGAGGAGCCGGAGGTGGCCTGGTGGGAGAGCCCGCAGCTCTACGAATACGCCCGCTTCGGCGTGGTGGTGGTACTCGCCTTGCTGCTGCTGTTCCTGGTGCTGCGGCCGGCCCTGGCCGGGCTGCGCCGTCGCCAGGACGCGCCGCCAGCGGCCCTGGCGGACGGCTTGCCGGCAGGGGAGCAGGGGTTATTGCCCGGCCGTGGACCGGGCCAGGCCCTGGGCGGGGGGGTGTTCGGCGAAGCCAACCCTTTGGCCGAGGTGCGCCTGCCGGCGCCCGGCTCGGGCCTGGAGATGCAGGTGGAGCACTTGCAGCTCCTGGCCAGGAACGACCCGGAACGGGTTTCGGAAGTCATCAAGCATTGGATAGGTCGTCATGAACGAGACAACGACTCCGCCTGAAGAAGGCGCGACCCAGGCGGTACGCAAGCGCGTGCCCCCGGGGCGCGCCATGAGTTCCCTGGAGCAGGCGGCGATTCTTCTGCTGAGCATGGGCGACGACATGTCGGCCAGCGTGCTGCGGCAGTTCGGCCGGGAAGAGATCGTCGCTCTCAGCCAGGCCATGGCGCGGCTTTCCAACGTCAAGCAACCCATGGTGTCGGAGGTGATCGGGCGCTTCTTCGACGACTACCGCGAGCAGAGCAGCATCAAGGGCGCCTCCCGCCAGTACCTGTCCGGCATGCTCGGCAAGGCACTGGGCGGGGACATCACCCGCAGCCTGCTGGACAGCATCTACGGCGAGGAAATCCGCGCCAAGATGGCCCGCCTGGAGTGGCTCGACCCGCGCCAGTTCGCGGCGCTGATCGCTAAGGAGCACGCGCAGATGCAGGCGGTGTTCCTCGCCTTCCTGCCGCCGTCCATGGCCACCGACGTGCTGGAGTCGATGCCGGCCGAGCGCCAGGACGACCTGCTGCTGCGCATCGCCAACCTCACCGAGATCAACGCCGACGTCATCGCCGAGCTGGAGGCGCTGATCGAGCGCAGCCTGGCCGTGCTCGGCACCCAGGGGTCCCAGGTGCGCGGGGTCAAGCAGGCCGCCGACATCATGAACCGCTTCAAGGGCGATCGCGGGCAGATGTTCGAGCTGCTGCGGGCCCGCAGCGAGTCGCTGGTGAGCCGCATCGAGGACGAGATGTACGACTTCTTCATCCTCTCCCGGCAGAACCCGGCGGTGCTGCAGACGCTGATGGAGAGCATCCCGCTGGAGGATTGGGTGGTGGCGCTCAAGGGCGCCGAGGCCGAACTGGTCAAGGCGGTGCAGGGCGCGCTGCCCAAGCGCCAGGCGCAGCAGATGGAATCCATCAGCCGGCGCCAGGGCCCGGTGCCGCTGAGCCGTGTGGAGCAGGTGCGCAAGCAGATCATGGGGGTGGTGCGGGAAATGGCCGCTGCCGGTGAGCTGCAGATCCAGCTGTTCCGCGAAGAAACCGTGGAGTGAGTGATCCATGAACAGCCGAGTCATCAAGGGAGACAGTGCGGGATGGCGGCCTTACCGCTTCCCGCCGCGCAGTCGTCTGGCCGGGGTCATCGGCGAACGGGAGGCCGGCCTGGGTGGCCAGGCCGGCCTGTCCAACGGCTACCAGGCGGCCGTGGAACAGGGTTACCAGGAGGGCTGCGAGCAGGGGCGCGCGGCCGGCCATGCCGAAGGCGTGGCACAGGGCCTGGCGGAGGGGCGGCGCCAGGCCCGGGAGGAGATCCGGGCGGCCGCGCAGCAGCGCTTCGAGGAGGCCAGCGCGCCCCTGCAGCAGTTGATCGAGGCGCACCGCACGCTCAATCGCGACCTGGAGCGGCGGCGTCGCGAGGAGTTGCTGGAGCTGGTGCGCAAGGTGGCGCAGCAGGTGATCCGCTGCGAGCTGACGTTGAGCCCCATGCAGCTGCTGAGCCTGGCGGACGAGGCCCTGGCCGGGCTGCCGGGGGACCCGGGGGAGGTGGAGCTGCGCCTCAACCCCGAGGAGTGCGCGCGGCTGCGGGACCTGGCCCCCGAGCGCACCGCCGCCTGGCGCCTGGTGCCGGACGAGAGCCTGGGGCAGGGCGAGTGCCGCCTGGTCACCGCCCAGGCCGAGGCGGACATCGGTTGCCAGCAGCGCCTGGAGGCCTGCCTGGAGACGCTTTCCGACCACCTGATCAAGGAGCATTGAGGTGATGGGACTGGATGAACGATTCGACCTGGACCAGGCATTGCGCTCCCTGGACGGCGTCCAGCTGGCCACCGTCAGCGGCCGCCTGGTGCGGGTCTCCGGCATGCTGCTGGAGAGCCTCGGCTGCCGCCGCATGACCGGCCAGCGCTGCCGGGTGGAGACCGCCGACGGGCGCGGGCTGGAGGCCCAGGTGGTGGGCTTCGACCGCGACATCACCTACCTGATGCCGTTCAAGAAGCCCGAGGGGCTGATGGCCGGCTCGCGGGTCTTCCCGGTGCGTGACGGCCAGCGCGTGGGTATCGACGACAGCTGGCTGGGGCGGGTGGTCAACGGCCTCGGCGAGCCCATCGACGGGCGCGGGCGGCTGGCCGGACGCGACCCGCTGCCGCTGGGGCTGCCCAGCGTCAACCCGCTGCTGCGCCGACCGGTGACCGAGCCGCTGGACGTGGGCGTGCGCGCCATCAATGGCCTGCTGACCCTGGGCAAGGGCCAGCGGGTGGGGCTGTTCGCCGGCAGCGGGGTGGGCAAGAGCGTGCTGCTGGGGATGATCACCCGCCAGACCAAGGCCGAGGTGGTGGTGGTCGGGCTGATCGGCGAGCGTGGCCGCGAGGTGCAGGAATTCATCCTCCACGCCCTGGGGCCCGAGGGCCTGCGGCGGGCGGTGGTGGTGGTGGCGCCGGCCAGCGAATCGCCGCTGATGCGCCTGAAGGCCACCGAGCTCTGCCACACGGTGGCGGGCTACTTCCGCGACCAGGGCCACGACGTGCTGCTGCTGGTGGATTCGCTGACCCGCTACGCCATGGCCCAGCGCGAGATCGCCCTGGCCCTGGGCGAGCCGCCGGCCACCAAGGGCTACCCGCCGTCGGTGTTCGCCCTGCTGCCGGAGCTGGTGGAGAGCGCCGGCAACGGCGCGCACGGGCAGGGCAGCCTGAGCGCCATCTACACCGTGCTGGCCGAGGGCGACGACCAGCAGGACCCGGTGGCGGACTGTGCCCGGGCGATCCTCGACGGGCACATCGTGCTGTCGCGGCGGCTGGCGGACATGGGCCACTACCCGGCCATCGACGTCGCCGCCTCGGTCAGCCGCTGCATGGCCCAGGTCACCAGTGCCCGCCACCAGGGCGCCGCGCGGCAGTTCAAGGAGCTGCGCGCGGTGTACGAGCGCATCCGCGAACTGATCCCCCTGGGCGGCTACACCCCGGGGCAGGACCCGCGCACCGACCGGGCGGTGCAGCTGGCGCCCAGCCTGGAGGCCTACCTGCGCCAGGACACCCATGAAGCGGCCGAACTGGAAACCACCCTGGACAACCTGTTGCACCTGCTGGGAGGCCTATGAAGCACCGCATCGAATCCCTCGACCGTCTGGCCCTGTTGCGGGCCGGCAAGGTCCGCGACGTGCAGGCACGGCTGGCCCACCAGGCCGACCTGTGCCAGCGCTGCCGGGCCAACATCCAGGCCCTGGAGCAACTGGCGGCCGCGTCCAGCGGCGGTGCCTCGCCCCTGGAGCGCGACAACGCCCAGCGCTACAAGCTCACCCTGCACCGCGCCCTGGCCTGGCAACGCCGCGAACTGGCCACCTTCGAACAGATGCGGGAGCGGCTGCAGGCCGAGCTGCAGCAGGCGCGCTTCGACGAGCTGCGCCTGGCCCATGTGCGGGATGACCAGTTGGCCCAGTGGCACCAGCTGCAGGCCCGCCAGGAACAACGCCAGCAGGACGCCATGGCCACGCAGAGCTGGCTGCGCGGCCGGTATTGACGGGGCCGTCTGCCCGGCGGTGCGCGTACCCCGTCCCGGGCTGAAGCCCGGGCTGCGTCGTGCGCGCGATTCGCGGCGGCGTTTAAGCGGGGGGCGATGCGGGTCGCCCAGTGGGAGGGAACCCGTTTGCCCCACTGGAGGCCCCATGGAAATCAACCGAACCCTGCCCGCAGCCCCTGTGACACCGCTGGAGGCGACGTCCCGTCATGATCGGGAGCCGTCCTCGGTGCCGGCAGGCGTGGCGAGCCTGCGTGCCCGGGAGGCGTCGATGCCGCTGGAGGCGCTGCAGGAGGCCCTGCGGGAGCTGCCGGAGATCGACCTCGACCGGGTGCTGGCGCTGCGTGAGCTGCTGCGGGAGAAGGGCCTGGACACCCGGCCCGAGACCCTGGCCCGCAGCATGCTGGGCCATCACCGGGGGCAGGAGGGGTGAGCGCGGCGAAGCGCCAGCAGGTGCTGGCCACCCTGGAGGCGGACCTGCTCGCGGACCACCGCGCCATGCCGGCGCTGCTGGAGCACCTGGAGGCCCTGCACGCGGCCCTGACGCGGCACGACCAGGGCCAGGTGGACGCGCTCAACGGCTACATCCAGCTGGCGGTGGATGCCATGGCTGAGCGCGCGCAACGACGTGCCCGGGTGCTGCGGGCCAACCGCCTGGCCGAAGGGCGCGGCGGCATGGCGCGGCTGCTGGCCTGCTACCCGGCGGAGCGCGCGAATGCCCTGCGGATGGTCTGGGGGGAGCTGGGGGAGATGCTGCAGCAGTGCCGCCGCCTCAACGAGCGCAACGGGCGCTTGTTGGCCGCGCAATGCGAGCTGATGGACCGGTGGCTGGAGCCGTCGCTCTACACGCCGGCCTGAGGCGTGGGGCGGCGCTGGCGACGGCAGCGCTCGGAGCAGTAGCGCACCTCGTCCCAGCAGCGCGCCCATTTGCGCCGCCAGGCGAAGGGCAGGCCGCAGGCGGCGCAGGTCTTCTGCGGCAGGTGGGCCTTCTTCACAGCGCCTCCCCGGCGTCGAGCCGGGCCAGCAGGGCTTCGCCCCGGGCCCAGAGGGCGTCCTGCTTGGCCTCGTCCATGCGCTCCAGGCTGCGGTAGATCATGCCCAGGCGGTGGTTGCCGCGCAGGCGGTCGCGGTGACGCATGAGGAAGTGCCAGTACAGGGCGTTGAACGGGCAGGCCCGCTCGCTGGTGCTCTCGCTGACCTTGTAGTGGCAGCTGCCGCAGTAGTCGGACATGCGCTTGATGTACTGGCCGCTGGCGCAATACGGCTTGGAGCCCAGGTAGCCGCCGTCGGCGTGCATGACCATGCCCAGGGTGTTGGGCAGTTCGACCCAGTCGAAGGCGTCCATGTAGACCGCCAGGTACCAGTCGCAGATGGCCGGCGGGGCGATCCCGGCCAGCAGGGCGAAGTTGCCGGTGACCATCAGCCGCTGGATGTGGTGGGCGTAGGCATGCTCCAGGGTCTGGCCGATGGCCTGGCGCATGCAGTTCATGCGGGTGTCGGCGGTCCAGTAGAAATCGGGCAGCGGGCGCTGGTTGCCGAAGGCGTTGCGCTGGGCGTAGTCGGGCATCTGCAGCCAGTAGATGCCGCGCACGTACTCGCGCCAGCCGATGAGCTGGCGGATGAAACCCTCGGCGGCGTTCAGCGGAACGTCGCCGCGCCGGTAGGCGCTTTCCACGTCGTCGCAGAGGCGGCGCAGGTCCAGCAGGCCGATGTTCAGCGCGGCGCTGATGCGCGCGTGGAAGAGGAAGGGCTCGCCTTCGGCCATGGCGTCCTGGTAGTCGCCGAAGGCGGCCAGGCCCTGGTCGAGGAAGCATTGCCAGAGGCGCTCGGCCTCGGCGTGGGTGACGGGGTAGTCGAAGCCCTCCACCTGGCCGTAGTGGTCGCTGAAGCGCTGGCGCACCAGGTCGATCACCGCCGTGGTGGTGGCGTCCGGCGGGAAGCGTGCCGGCAGCGGGGCCTTGACGCCCTTGGGCAGGGCCTTGCGGTTCTCGGCGTCGAAGTTCCAGGCACCGCCCAGCGGGGTGCTGCCATCGGGCTCCATGAGCAGCCCGGTGCGCTTGCGCATCAGCCGGTAGAACAGCTCCATGCGCAGTTGCTTGCGGCCTTCGGCCCAGCCGGCGAAGGTGGCGCGGCTGCAGAGGAAGCGGTCGTCCTCGTGCCACACCTGGGGCTGGTCGACGGCGCGCAGGGCCTGCTCCAGGCGCCACTCGCCGCATTCGGTGAGGTGCACTTCCCGCGCCTGCAGCTGCGTGGCCCAGCGGCTGAGTTCGCCGGGCAGGCTGCCGCTGTTGGTGGGATCGTCGAGCTGCACGTAGTGCACGGTGAAGCCGCGTTGGCGCAGGGCCTCGGCGAAGTGCCGCATGGCGCTGAGGATCAGCACGATCTTCTGCGGGTGGTGCGGCACGTAGCGGGTCTCTTCCTGCACTTCGGCCATCAGCACCGCGTCCTGCGCGGGGTCGAGGGCGCGCAGGGCGGCGAGGTCGAAGCTCAGCTGGTCGCCGAGGACCAGCGCCAGGCGGCGTACGGGCATGGCGTTACCAGGCCGATTGCAGGGAGATCGGCAGGCGCATCGGTTCCTGCGGGCCGCCGCCGAGGCCGCAGGCTTCGTCCTGCACCACCTGCTGCACGAGGTGGAAGGGCACCGGGGTGATGCCCTGGAGCACGTCGCGGGCCTGGGTCATGGAGCGCAGGTGGAGCACCTTGCCCTGTTCGTCGAGCACCGGCTCGCAGCGCTGTGGGGTGATGGCGTGGAGGACGTAGTTACCGCCTTCCAGGGCGATCAGTTCGAGGCTGTTGAGCTGCTGGGACTGGGCGAGGTTGAACAGCTGCTGCAGGTTCATGGCACGTTCCTCTCGTGGGGTGGTTCACCAGGGCAGGGGCTCGCCGGTGTAGGCGTAGAAGCCGCCGCTGGCCTCGGGGCCGGCGCGGTCGATGACCGCCAGCAGCTGCTCCGCGGCATCGGCCGGCGGGCGGCCCGTCTCCCCGCCCCGGAAGGGCTGCGAGAGGCGGGTGTTCACGGTGCCGGGATGCAGCGCCAGGACCACGCTGGCCGGCTGCCGGCGGGCGAGTTCGATGGCGGCTGTCTTCACCAGCATGTTCAGGGCGGCCTTGGAGGCGCGGTAGCTGTACCAGCCGCCGAGGCGGTTGTCGCCGATGCTGCCGACCTTGGCCGAGAGCAGCGCGAGGACGCTGCGGCGGCGGTCCAGCAGGCCGCTGAAATGGCGCAGCACCAGGGCCGGGCCGAAGGTGTTGGCCTGGAAGGTGGCCAGCAGCTGGGCGTGGTTCAGGTCGCCCAGTTTCTTCTCGGGCATGAACTGCTCGGTGTGCAGCAGGCCGGCGGCATTGATGATCACCTGGAACGGCCCGAGGGCTTCCACAGTGCGGGCGGCGGCTTCGATGCTGGCCTCGTCGGTGAGGTCCAGCCGGGGCGTGCTGGTGCGGCCCAGGCCCAGGGCGAGGCTGCAGCGCGGGTCGGCGGCCAGGGCGTCGAGCAGGGCGCTGCCGATGCCGCCGCTGGCGCCGATCACCAGGGCGCGGTAGCCGTCGGGGAAGCTGGGCAGGGTCATGGTGGGTTCAGTCCCGCTTGCGGAAGAACAGGGTGACCTGGCCCAGCTCGACGCCGAACTTGGTCATGAAGGAGCGGTTGGCCAGGGTGCGGTCGTCCAGCAGGTACATCCAGTCGTCGAAGTTGACGTGGTAGGTGGTGCCGTCCACCGGCAGCTCCAGCACGTAGCGCCAGCGCAAGGCGTTGCCGGCGACTTCGCCTTCGGCCACGCCGACCACGTCCGGGGCGGTGCCGCGCCAGCGGTTGGGGCCATCGGGGCGCAGGGTCCAGACCCGCTGCTGGCGGGTGCCGTCGCTGTAGGTGAAGCGCTCGTCGAGGATCAGCCGGCCGGCTTCCTCGCGGCCCTGGATGTCGACGTGGAAACGCTTGATCACCTTGCCGGAGCGGTCCTGGAACATGCCCCAGGCGTCCACCCCGCCGACGAAGTAGCGGCGCAGGTCCAGGGTGGGGTTCTCGTCCTTGTAGTCGCCCACTTCCACCTGGCTGCAGGCGCTGAGCAGCAGGCAGAAGAGCAAGGCCAATCGCGATTTCATGGTGGGCTCCGTAAAAAGTTGTACATGGATGGAGTGAATGTACAAGAAAAGCTGTATTTGTCGAGTGTTTGTATAGGATTTTGGGCGGCACGGGACAGCCGGCTGCCCGAGGTGGGCAGCCGGTGGGGATCGGGTGGGGGAGAGGGGCGGAGCGGTGGGTGCGGTGTGGGTCAGTCGAGGACGACGTGGGGCAGGAAGCGGCTGGTGTCCTTGGTGATCAGGCTGTCGTCCTCGCGGATGCCCATGCCCGAGGCGGTGTCACCGATGACCCAGGAGCCGATCAGGGTGTAGCTGTCGCCGAACTTCGGCAGCGGGGCGAACTGCTGGAGGATGTAGGGCGCGTCGGTGTAGGGGCCGTCTTCGGCGATGCGTTCGTCGCCTTCGGTGCGGATCTCGATGTTGGCGCCTTCGCGGGAGAAGAACGGCTTGCGCACCCAACCCTTGGGCACCGGGGCGCGCGGGTCGGCGTCGAGGTGGCTGGGCAGCAGGTTGGGGTGGCCCTCGTTGAACTTCCAAAGCAGCGGGAGGATGCCCTTGTTGCTGATGATGGATTTCCACGCGGGCTCGACGAACTGGGTGTCGCAGCGTGGCACGGCTTCGCCGAAGGGCTCGCGGAAGATGTGCTCCCAGGCGTGCAGCTTGAACAGCCGGGGAATCCAGTTGCCCTGCAGGTCGACGAAGCGGCCTTCGGCGGTGAGGCCGATGTCTTCGATGTCGATGTGCCGGGCGTCGATGCCCGCCAGCCCGGCCATGCGCCCGAGGAAGTCGGTGGTGCCCCGGTCTTCCACCGAGCCGGCGATGGCGGAGAAGTAGAAGGGGGTGTCCTTGGCGAAGGTGTCGAAGGCGCGGATCAGGTCTTCGGCCAGGGTGTTGAACTGGTCGGCCTCGGCGGGCAGGGCGCCGCGGCGGATCTGGTCCTCCAGCCAGAGCAGTTGCACCGAGGCGCACTCCAGCAGGGAGGTGGGGGTGTCGGCGTTGATCTCCAGCAGCTTGGCCGGGCCGCGCCCGTCATAGCTGAAGTCCATGCGCCCGTAGAGGTGCGGGTGGCCTTCCTTCCAGGAGGTGCGGACCAGATCGAAGAACGCCGGCGGGATCGCCAGGCCGCTGAGCAGCTCCTCGCTCTCCACCACGCGCTCGACCACGTCCAGGCACATCTGGTGCAGCTCACGGGTGGGCTGCTCGATGTCCTGGGTGACCTGTTCGCGGGTGAAGCGGTAGTAGCCGCTTTCGTCCCAGTAACGCTCGCCGTCGATGGTGTGGAAGGCGAAGCCTTCGCGTTCTACGCGCTCACGCCAGTCGGGGCGTTCTTCGATGCTGATCTTGTGCATGGCCTGTCCTTAGCCGCCGAAGCCGAAACCGCCGGTCTTGCCGCCCCAGCCACCGCGTGCGTTGGCTTCGCTGCCGAAGCCGCCACGGGAGATGGTGGAACCCACCGCCGAGCTGGTGCTGCCGGTCTTGCTGCTCAGGCTCTTGCCCAGGGTCTGCTGGGTGTAGGTGGAGGAGGGGCTGCTGCGAGCCTGGGTGGAGCGGCTGAAGGTCTTGCCCTGCTCGATCTGCCGGGACAGCGTCGAGGTGGAGTAGCCACCCCGGGTGTCGCGGTACTGGTAGATCGGCTGGGAATAGTAGTGGTTGCCGCTGTTGCCCATCATGTGGCCGATCAGCAGGCCGGTGAGCAGGCTGTTGTCGCTGTGGCCGGTGCTCTGCACCACCTGCTGCTGGGCCTGCTCGTAGGTGTCGCGGCTGACCTGGTTGGTCATGGACAGCTCGAAGCCGGCCAGGCGCGGCATGAACTTGCCGTCCGAGGTGGCCTGGCAGTAGCCGGGCACGAAGTCGGCGTCGCAGGCGTCCTTGCTGTCGTAGGTGGGGGCGATGGCGCGGTGGTCGGCCATGGCGGTCATGTAGGCATCGGAGCAGACGTCCACGGGGAACTTGTCGGCGACGCAGGCCTGCACGTTCTTGAAGGTCTTGGTGGCGGTGACCTGGACCGTGTCCTGGGGCTTGCTGCAGCCGGCGATGGCCAGCGGCAGGGCGCCGGCCAGGACCAGCTGTACGGAGTTGCGCTTTCTCATCGGGGTGTCCTCGCGTCGCCGTCTCAGGTCGAGGGGGTCATGCAGGCGGAGTTGAGGAAGCCGATGCTGATGGCCACCGAGGCGGAGTAGATGGCAGCGGCGTGCTCGCCACGGGCGATGCGCCCCGGCAGGTCCTTGAGCACCAGGCTGGCGACGAAGAAGGCCAGCAGCTGGACGATGGCGGCGATCACCACCCAGACCACGAAGTCCAGGACGCTGACGCTGTAGGCGATGATGTTGCTGGCCGGCAGGGCGAAGCCCACCAGGGAGCCACCCAGGGCAACGGCGGCGGCGCTGTTGCCTTCGCGGATCAGGGCGAATTCCTTGTGCGGGGTGATGCGCGTGTAGACGAACTGGAACAGCGCGAACAGGGCGGCCGCCACCAGGATGTACACGGCGAAGCCGAGTACGGCCGGGGCGTTGAGGGACATGCGCAGGGCGTCGAGCATGTGGGGTCTTCCTTGGTCAGAGAACGTTGATGTCGGTGATCTGCAGCGTCACGCCCACCGCGGTGGTGAGGCTGATGACGCCGTCTTCGTCTTCCTCCACCGAGAAGAGCAGGAACTCCCTCCGGTTGAGCAAGCCGATCTCGCGGGCATAGAGCATGCTGTGGTGCTCGACGCCATAACTGGCTTCGGGGCTGACGACGAACTCGCGCAGGGGCACCAGTTCGGTCTGGCCGTCCTCGCTGCCCCACTGGCGGATGTATTCCTCACCCTCCAGCTCGTACAGCGGCATGCCGATGCGGGCGTTGGGGCCGGCCAGGCGCATCAGCTCGTCGCGGCTGTTGATGGCCGTCACCTGGTGGTAGCCGAAGAGGATGATGGACTCGATGTCGCTGTCATCCGGGCCGTTCATCAGCACCTGGAGGAAGTAGTCCTCGTCGTCCAGGTAGAAGCGTTTGATGCGGGTGGACTGGCCCAGTTCCAGGGTGCCGACGGCCCAGACCTTTTCGTCGCCGGGGATCTCGACCCCGGTCTGGCCGTCCAGCAGGGCCTTCAGGGAGCGGTCCAGGCACAGCATGCGACCGGCGGCCAGGCCCAGGGGCTGGCTGTCGCTGACGTGGCGGGTGCCGGTGTTGCGGGGCAGGAGCGGCTCCAGGCCGAGCCAGCGCTTGAGGGTGCTCACAGGGCGTCTCCTTGCAGGCGGTCAGTGGCGATGTAGAAGATCTCGCCGCCTTCGACGTTCAGCTCGTTGGCGGGGTTGATGGCGAACTGGGTGGCGCCCGGCGCGCGGTAGCCGATCAGCGTGGCGCCGTGCTCCTGGCGCAGGCGGATGTACAGCTCGCCGCAGGTGGTGCGCAGGCTGGCCGGCAGCACGTGGCGATACTGGGTGGCACCTTCGCCGACACACAGCAGCTCGGTGACCACGGCGCTGGAGCCCGGGTCCTGGGAGGCGCGCACCAGCATCTCGATGGCCATGTTGGAGGTGCACTCCAGATCAGGCGCATAGCGGCGGGCGAGGGCGGCGCGCTCGGAGTCGTTGAAGTGGGCGACCACGTGGCCGGAGGTGCCGATGGCCTTGAGGGTGAGGACGATGGCCAGGGTCAGGCTGTCGGAACGGGTGTGCACCAGGATGCGCTCGGCCCCTTCGACCCCTGCGCGGCGCAGCAGCGAGGGGGTGTCGAGGGAGTCGCCACGGACGAAGGAGGCGCGGCCGGGCAGCGGGTTCTCTTCGAGCAGGGCATCGCAGATCACCAGGTTGTCGTCACGGGTGATGGCGTCCTGGTAGAGCAGCTCGACGATGCGCTCGCTGGCTTCGCCTTCCCAGCCGATCAGCACGGTGTGGCCCTTGAGGGTCGAGTAATCGCCCAGTCCCTTCATGTTCTTTCTCCAGAGTTCGCCGACGGAGGTGGATGCCTTGCCGATCACGGCGGTGAGCAGGGCGATGCCGCCGAGCATGATCCACAGGGTGGTGACCAGTTTGCCGGGCGCGGTCTTCGGCGAGAGGTCGCCGTAGCCCACGGTGGTGGCGGTGGTCAGGTAGAAGTAGGTGAAGTCGATGCCCTGGGTCAGGTGTTCTTCACCGGCCAGGGTCAACAGCAGGTAGGACAGGCTGTAGTGGCCCGCCAGCAGCATGCCGATGCCGGCCCAGCCGAAGCGCTGGAAGAAGGCCGAGGTGTGGTAACGCAACAGCAGCATCAAGGACATGGCATCCACTCCAACAATCTGTCCATTCGGGGCCGGGTGATGATCCCGGCGCGCCGTTTCAGTTTCCTTGCACGTCCAGCCGCTTCGAGTGCATCAGCCAGGCCACCAGTACACCGGCGACGGCACCGGCGATGTGGGACTCCACCGACACGCCCGGCACCGGGATGAACCCGTACACCAGGCCGCTGTAGCCGGCCAGGGCCGCCAGGGCCACCAGCAGGCTGGCGAAGCTGCGCTGGAACCAGGCCCGTGCCAGCAGGTAGGTCCAGAGGCCGAAGATCAGCCCGCTGGCACCGACATGCACGCTGGCTCGTCCGAACACCCACACCAGGGCGCCGCCGAGCAGGGCCACCAGCAGCGCGACGCGCAGGTAGCGGCCCAGGCCTTCGGTGCTGACCAGCCAGCTGAGGACGATGAAGGGAACCAGATTGCTCAACAGGTGACGGAAGGATCCGTGCAGGAACGGGGCGAAGATTACACCCTGCAGGCCGTAAATGCTGCGGGGAATGATGCCATGGCGTACGAGACTGTCGCCGGTGACGCTATTGACGATCTGGATGACGACCATGAGGGCCGCCAGGGCGAGGATGACGCGGATGCGCTTGCCGGACTCCATGGTGGCGTCCCGAACTCCATGCGAAAGGGGGCGGGGCGGGCGGTTGCCCGCCCCGCAGGGGTGTTACTGGGCGCTGTCCGAGGACTGCTTGGCCTTCAGGCGGGCCAGCACGTCGGCGGCGCTGCCGCTCTGGGCGCCGATGCCGGCTTCCTGCAGGCGGCGCTCCAGGTCGCCACCGTTGGCGGCGGTCTGCATTTCCTCGGCGGCGGCCAGGCGGGCGTCCTGCTCGTCCTGGCGCTGGCGCAGGCGGTTCAGGCTGTCCAGGGCGGACTCCACCTTGCCGTTGGCGCCACCGGTGGCTTCGGCGGTGGCGACGCGGGCGCGCTGCACCACTTCGCGGGCCTTGGCCATCTCGATCTGCTGCTTCAGGCTCTTCAGCTGGCCTTCGGCCTTGTTGACCTGGGCGTGCAGCATGTCGGCCTGCTTGCCGAACTGCTCGGCCTGGTTCTTCTCCTGGTCACGCTGGGCTTCCAGTTCGGCGATCTTGTTGGCGCACTCCAGGGCCAGGCCTTCCTCGCCCTTGTTCAGCGCGGCGGTGGCCTTGCTTTCCCAGTTGGCGATGTCGTTGCCCAGGCTTTCCAGGCGCTGCTGGGACAGCTTCTGCTTGGCCTTGATGTCCACCAGGCCGTTGCGGGCCTGCAGCACGGCCTTGTCGGCGTCACGCATTTCCTGCTCGAGGATGCGGATGGCGTTGGCGTCGACGATGGCTTCGCCGACTTCCGAGGCACCGCCACGTACGGCGGTGATGATTTTTTTCCAGATGCTCATGGGGCTTCTCCTACGGGGGAATTCGGTCAGGCCTTGAAGTGGTCTTCGAAGGCTTCGACGGCGCGGATCACGTTCTCGGCCAGGGTGAAGACCTCCTGCACGATGACGGTCAGCGACGAGGCGGCGCTGAGGGCGCCGAACATGGAGTACACCTCCTGCCCGTCGATCACTTCGACCCCGACCGAGGACAGCGGGAACAGGTCGCGGGTACGCAGTACCAGGGCGTTGAAGTAGTGCGGGTCCTTCACGTCGCTGACCGGTACCAGGGTGGCGTCGACCATGATGTGGTCGCCTTGCACCGCCAGGTAGATCGGCAGGTCGCCGTATTCGGTCATGGTCAGCTTCAGGCCGGCCTGCTCGCCCTCGGCGACGCTCAGCAGGATTTCACCCGCGGCCACCAGTTCCAGTTCGGCCAGGGCGCTGTGAAGCGAGCTGAGGGTCCAGTTGCTGTTCTCGGTCATGTAGTCCTCCAGTTTGACTCGGTCGCCCAGAAAGGGCTGCCGTAACGCTCTCTCGATGCCCTTAAGGGCGTTCACGTTTTCGGGAAGGATCCAGAATTCGCGCTTCACCAAACCCGCATCGCGAAGTCGGTTCCTCATATCGCGGACATAGTCGGCGGAGGTCTTGCCCTTGGGCGAAGTGGCCTTCCGTTCGGTCGTATCCGTGGTCTTCTTGCGAGGCATTTCGCTCCTCCTCAAGTGCAACGGAGCGAACATTACGCCGGTCCGAGCGGTTGCGCAATTCCTTACATGAAAGATTTTATGAATCTTTCATGTAAGTGTTTTTTGCAGCTTTTACAGCCTGCGCAAACGCCCGGCACAGGGCCGGGCGTGTGGCATTGCAGAGGGGAAGGGGCTTCAGCGGGTGCGGATCTCGCCGCTGGCGAGGCTGTGGGCGTCGTTGCCCATGGCGTCCTTGAGGTCCAGGTCCGCGCCCTTGCGGCGCAGGGCCTCCAGCAGCTCGGTGCGCTGGAACAGGGCGGCGTACATGGCGGCTGTCTGCCCGGCGGCGTTGCGCTGGTCGGTGGGGCAGTCGGCCTGCATCAGGCGCCGGGCGATGCCCAGTTCGGCCTTGAAGATGGCGCCCATCAGGGCGGTGTTGCCGCGTTGGTCCTGCAGGCAGGGGTTGGCGCCGGCGGCCAGCAGGGCGTCCACGGCTTCGGCGTGGCCATGGTAGGCGGCGAGGATCAGGGCGCTGTAGCCCTTGGCGTCCTGGGTGTCGAGGTCGTAGCCGGCCTCGATGAAGGTGGCGAGCATGTCGGTGCGGCCGTTGCGCGCGGCCTCGAAGAAGTAGTCGGCCAACTGGGCCTTGATGGCGGCCTCGTCCGGTTGCGCGGCGACCGCCAGGCTGCTGGCCAGCAGCAGGGTGCAGAGTAGGGCTTTCATCGGGCTATGTCCCAGTACCGTGTTGGGAAGGCAAGTTGGTTATCGAGTTCTGCTGATGTCTCCTGTTTCGCCTTGCCAGGCGAGTTTCTTTTTTCAATCGTCGGAATGCCGCCCACAAAAAAGAAACCAAAAAGGCTCGCCCCTGCATCCGGGTCCCGCTTCGCGGGACTCCCCTCGCTCCATCGTTGCTTCGGGGGGCGGCGCGATGGGCCATCCATGGCCTGGCGCGCCTCTCGCGGCATCCATGCCGCTCGCTCCCCTGCACAACGACTGCACTCGGCCTCCTGAAGGGGCAGCTTCCCTGCCTCAGCTTCACGACCAGGCGTGAGCCCGGTGTGCGCTCAAGGCCTGCCCGCTCTCCCATCAAAGGAAAAGGTTGGCTGAACGACCTTGGAGCGTTGCAATACAGGAAAGAAGTACGGCAGTTCATCGCGGACTCCAGGGGCCGGCCCGCATGAAGCGGGCCGGCGGTTGGGTCAGTCGGAGAGTTTCGCGGCCAGGGCCTTCACCTTGGCCAGGTCGCCACCGGCCACCTGGGTGACGCGGGTGCCGTAGTCGGCATCGGCCTTGTAGAGGAAGGACAGCATGATGTGCTTGCTCTCGCTGTCGGTGCCGGCCAGGGACTGGCCGAAGCTGTTCACCAGGTCCTGCTTCTCCTTGCGGCTGTAGGAGCGGTACAGGTCACCGGCCTGCTTGAAGTTCTGCTCGCGCTGGATGCGGCGCTGCTGGGTGGTGCCTTGCAGCGGGGTTTCCACGTAGCGGGCGGCAGTCGTCTCTTCACGCGGTTCCAGGCGGCTCGGCTGGTAGTTCACGCCACTCAGGCTGTGACCGGCGTTCATCGCGCCGTCCTGGTTGCCGTTGTTGACCGGGACCTTCGGGCGGTTGACCGGCAGCGACAGGCCGTTGGCGCCGACGCGGTAGAGCTGGGTGTCGGCGTAGGCGAACACGCGGCCCTGCAGCAGGCGGTCTTCGGAGGGATCGATGCCGGGCACCAGGTTGGACGGTGCCATGGCCACCTGCTCGGTCTCCTGGAAGAAGTTGTCGACGTTGCGGTTCAGCACCATCTGGCCAACCTTGCGCTCCGGCACGTCAGGCCAGACCTTGGTGGCGTCCAGCGGGTCGAACTCGAAGCGCGCCAGGTCCTCGGGCTTGAGCACCTGCACGTAGAGGTCCCACTTCGGGTAGTCGCCCTTGGCGATGGCGTTCACCAGGTCGTTGGTCATGTGGCTGTAGTCCTTGCCCTGGACGGCCTCCACTTCCTTCGGGTCGAGGTTGCGGATGCCCTGCAGGCTCTTCCAGTGGAACTTCACGTAGCTGACCTCGCCCTTGGCGTTGACCAGCTTGTAGGCGTGCACGCCGTTGCCGTCCATGAAGCGGTAGCCGGCCGGGGTGCCCTCGTTGGAGTAGAGCAGGGTCAGGGTGCGGATGGCCTCGGGGTGGTGGGAGAAGAAGTCGAAGCGGCGCGAGTCATCGTCCAGGTTGGTGCGCGGGTCCGGCTTGAAGGCGTGGACCATGTCCGGGAACTTGATGGCGTCGCGGATGAAGAAGGTGGGGAAGTTGTTGCCCACCAGGTCCCAGTTGCCGTCGGCGGTGTAGAACTTGGTGGCGAAGCCGCGCGGGTCACGCAGGGTTTCCGGCGAGTGGTTGCCGTGCACCACCGAGGAGAAGCGCACGAACACGGGGGTGCGCTCGCCGTTGCGGAACAGCTTGGCGACGGTCAGGTCGGCGAGGTCCGCCGTGGCGGTGAACTCACCGTGGGCGCCGGTGCCCCGGGCATGCACCACGCGCTCGGGGATGCGTTCGCGGTCGAAGCGCTGCAGCTTCTGGATCAGTTGCACGTCCTGCAGCAGCACGGAGCCGTTGGGGCCGGCGGTCTGCGAGTTCTGGTTGTCACCCACGGGGGCGCCGTTGTCGCGGGTCAGCGGGGCGGCCATCGCGGTCGAGAGGTTGAGCATGAAGGCCGATGCCAGGCCGAGGGCCAGGCCGTTGCGGCTTTGAATGGACATTTTCGTCTCCTGATGTCTCTGGTTCGGGTTACTGCCGGGCAGACCTTAGGAACATCAGGGCGCTGTTAATAATGAATTTTGGGCAGTCGCCCGATTAAGAAATATGAACGGGGAAGCCCGCGCGCGCTCGCTACAGTACCCCGGCCTTCACTGACTGGAGCCATACCGCGATGCCCTGGGGCATCGTCGAGCCGGGAAGCCTATGACCTTGACCGAACTGCGTTACGCCGTGGCCTTGGCCGATACGCAACACTTCGGCCGCGCCGCCGAGCGCTGCCACGTCAGCCAGTCCACCCTCTCGGTGGGCATCAAGCGGCTGGAGGACGACCTGGGGGTCGCCCTGTTCGAACGCGCCCGGGGCGCGGTGCAGCTCACCCCCATTGGCCACAGCATCGTCGAGCGTGCCCAGCGCGTGCTGGTGGAAGCCAACGGCGTGCTGGAGCTGGCCCATGTCGGCCGCAACCAGTTGGGGACGCCGCTGCGTATCGGCGCCATCTACACCATCGGCCCGTACCTGTTCCCGCACCTGGTGCCCCAGCTGCACACCGTGGCGCCGCAGATGCCGCTGTACATCGAAGAGAACTTCACCCACGTGTTGCGTGATCGCCTGCGTGCCGGCGAACTGGATGCGCTGATCGTCGCCATGCCCTTCAGCGAGCCGGACGTGCTGACCAAGGTGCTCTACGACGAAGCCCTCTACGTGGCGATGCCGGCCGACCACCCGCTGGCTGACACGCCCCGGGTGGACGCCCGCCATCTGCGCGACGAGCCGCTGTTGCTGCTGGGGGAAGGGCACTGCTTCCGCGACCGGGTGCTGGAGACCTGCCCCCCGGCCCAGCGCGAGGCGGGTGGACGCACTACGCACCTGGAGGCCAGCTCCCTGGAGACCATTCGCCACATGGTGGCGTCCGGGCTGGGGGTTTCGGTGTTGCCGCATTCGGCGCTGGATGGCCATGCCACGGGCAACCTGGCGATCCGCCCCTTCGCCCCGCCAGCGCCGTTCCGCCAGGTGGCCATCGCCTGGCGCGCGAGCTTCTCTCGCCCGCGCGCCATCGATGTGCTGGCCGATTCGGTCAGGCTGTGTTCGGTGCGCCCGACCTAGGCCGGGCTCACCAGCCGCAGGCCGCCTCGAAGCTGTCGGCGCGGGCCATGGCCCACATGCGGGCGTAGAAGTCGGCTTCGAGGTCGTCCCGCAGCAGGTCGCCCGGCTTGAGGAAGACGTGGAGCTGGGAGAACAGGCGGATCTCCCGGTCGGACACGCGCCGCACCAGGTGGCGCGGTTCGAGCTGGGAGGGGTGCTCCAGGCCGGCGGCGGCGAGCATCTCGGCCAGGGCCTTGAGGGTGTTGCGGTGGAAGTTGAACACCCGCTCGGCCTTGTCCGGCACCACCAGGGCGCGCTGGCGCAGCGGGTCCTGGGTGGCCACGCCGGTGGGGCATTTGTTGGTGTGGCAGCTCTGGCTCTGGATGCAGCCGATGGCGAACATGAAGCCCCGTGCGGAGTTGGCCCAGTCGGCGCCGATGGCCAGCACGCTGGCGATGTCGAAGGCGCTGACGATCTTGCCGCTGGCGCCCAGGCGGATCTTGTCCCGCAGGTTCAGCCCCACCAGCACGTTGTGCACGAACAGCAGCCCTTCGCGCAGCGGCACGCCGATGTGGTCGGTGAATTCCAGGGGCGCCGCGCCGGTGCCACCTTCGGTGCCGTCGACGACGATGAAGTCCGGCAGGATGCCGGTCTCCAGCATGGCCTTGGCGATGCCCATGAACTCCCAGGGGTGGCCGATGCACAGCTTGAAGCCCACCGGCTTGCCGCCGGAGAGCTCACGTAGGCGCTCGATGAACTGCAGCATCTCGATGGGGGTGGAGAAGGCGCTGTGGCGGGAGGGGGAGATGCAGTCCTCGCCCATGGGCACGCCGCGGGTGAGGGCGATTTCCTCGGTGACCTTGTGCTTGGGCAGGATGCCGCCGTGGCCGGGTTTGGCACCCTGGCTGAGCTTGATCTCGATCATCCGCACCTGCGGGCTGGCGGCCTGGGCGGCGAAGCGCTCCGGGTCGAACTGGCCGGTGGCGGTGCGGCAGCCGAAGTAGCCGCTGCCCAGTTCCCACACCAGGTCGCCGCCGTGTTCGCGGTGGTAGGGGCTGATGCTGCCCTCACCGGTGTCGTGGTAGAAGTTGCCGCGCCGGGCACCCTGGTTCAGCGCGCGGATGGCGTTGGCACTGAGGGAGCCGAAGCTCATGGCGGAGATGTTGAACACCGAGGCGGAGTAGGGGTGCTTGCACTGCGGGCCGCCGATCACCACGCGGAAGCTGGACGGGTCGCTCAGCGGCGCCGGGCGCATGGAGTGGCCGATGAACTCGAAGCCGGGCTGGTACACGTCGATCAGCGTGCCGAAGGGCTTGTCGGCGCCCTCGTTCTTGGCGCGGGCATAGACCAGCGAGCGCTGGGCGCGGGAGAAGGGCAGCTGTTCGCCGTCGCCCTCCAGCAGGTACTGGCGGATTTCCGGGCGGATGCCCTCCACCAGGTAGCGGATGTTGCCCAGGATCGGGTAGTTGCGCCGTACGGCGTGGCGGTCCTGCAGCAGGTCGACGATGCCCAGCAGGCTGAGCAGGGCGGTGAGCAGGGTCAGCGGCCAGAGCCACTCGTGGTGGATGAAGGGCAGGGTGACCAGGGTGAAGAGCACGCAGAAGGCGAAGAACGCATAGCGGCTGAGAAGCGACAGGTTCATGCGGGTTCCTTGTGGGGAGAATGCGCGGCACAGCTTAGCGGAACGCAGCGGCGTCGGGTCCGAAGCGGCTCAGGGAAGCGGACGGGATCGGGCGTCGAATTGCCGCCACAGGGCGGCCTCGCGGCCGTTTTCGCGCAGTTGCGCCAGGCCCCGGTCGAACGCGGCCCTCAGTTCGGCGACGCCCGGTGCCGGGCCGAACAGGAGGAAGTAGTCCCAGCGTTGCAGGACCGGCGTGGTGGCCAGCCGTGCGCCTTCCTCGGGCGTCAGGCGGGTGCTGATGAGCCAGCGGCCGGTGCCCTTGACCATGTCCACGGCATCGATGCGTCCGGCGGCGAGCTTGCGCAGGTTCTGCAACTCGTCCCCGCTCACCTCGTAGCGCAGCAGGCCACGGTGCTCGGCGGTTTCCAGCACCGGCGTCTTCGCCGAGCCGAGCGGCAGGCCAATGGTGAGGCCGCGCAGGCGCTCGATCTGTTCGGCGCTGCCGTTCCAGTCCACCGGGTGGGCCTGGTTGTAGAACAGCACCACTTCATCGCTGTAGACCCGTTGCGAGTAGCTGCAGCAGGCGTCGCGCTCGGGGTTGTGCCCCCAGACGGCGGAGGCCTGCCAGTGGCCCCGGCGGACCTCCTCGAAGGCGCGCTTCCAGGGGAAGAACCCATAGTCGACGCGGATGCCCTGGGTGGCGAATGCCTCGCTGATGAGGGTGGGGATCACCCCGTAGCCGGGCTGGCCGGCACTGATAAGAGGGGGCCATTCGCCGATGGCGATGCGGATCTGGCCTTCAGCCTGTACAGGGCCGGCCAGCAGGGCGCAGAAGAGGGACAGCAGGACCCGCGAACGGCGCATCGAAGCTTCCTCGGCTGGATACGCCCCGGGCGGGGCGCTCGTTCAGCCAAGCACAGGCCGTACGGGTCTGCCAGCCGGCCTAGCGGGCCAGCAGCGGTCGCTCCAGCAACTGGTGGCGCTGCTCGGCAGGCAGCCGTTCGGCGATCTCCAGCAACATGGCCTGGGCGGCGGCCTGCAGTTCGCCGGTGGCCTGGCGCTGGCGAGCGAAGCCGCTTTCGATGGCGCTGCGGTCCAGGGGATCGGCGGCCAGCTGCTTCAGCAGTTGCCGGCGGTTGTCGCGGTTGGCGCTGGCCAGTCGGCGCAGCTCCGGCGCATGGCTGCTGATGATGGCGCTGACTTCGCTGCGCTGGGCGTCGGGCAGGGCCTCCACGCGGGCCATGAGCTGGCGCATGGGCTGGCTCTGCAGGCCGAAGGCGAGGGCCGGCGTGGCCGGGCGGGCGATCAGCCAGCCGACCAGGAAGGCGTTGGCTGCCAGGGAAAGCAGCAGGGCAGTGGCAAGGAGTCCGGTTCGTTTCATGGCTCGTCCGTCCACAGCAGTTGGTCCACGGCCTGGGCCGCTAGGGCCAGGTCATTGTCGGCCGGTGGGCTGGCCAGGTGGCCGCCGAGCAGGCCCAGCAGGCCGCACAGCACGAGGCTGGCGAGGCTCGCCTGCCACCCGGGTTGCCAGTGCGCCAGGGCGCGCCGCAGGCGCAGGTGCCAGGGCAGCCGCTGCGGCTGGGCGGTGGCGTGGGCGACGATGCGCGCGGCCAGGTCGGGCGCCGGGCGGGGCGCGGGCTGGTCGGCCAGGTGGTGCAGGTCCGGGTCTTGGTTCATGGGGATTCCTCCTCGTTGCGGCGGCTGGGCAGCCAGCGCCGGAGCTGGGCGCGGGCACGGCCGAGCAGGCCTTCCAGCGCTTTCACATGCAGGCCCATGGCGGCCGCCGCCTGGGGGTTGCTGTGCGCCTCGAAGTAGCAGAGCACCACGGCCATGCGTTGCCGGTCCGGCAGGCGCTGGACCACCCGGTGCAGTTCGGCGGCCTCGCGGGCCTGTTGCAGCTGCTGGTCGGCCGGGGTGTCGGGGTCGAGCAGTTCGTCCAGCAGGGTGTCGATGTCGGTCTCCGGACGGCGCTTGCGTCGCCGCAGCTGGTCCAGGCACTGGTGCACCAGGATGCTGTGGAACCAGGTGGTGAAGCGTGCCCGTCCGGGTTGCCAATCGCAGGCGTGGGTCCACACGCGGGTGAAGGCTTCCTGGGCGGCGTCCTCGGCGTCGGCCTGTTCCGGCAGTACGCGCCGGGCAATGGCATAGGCGCGCGGCAGGTGCCGCTGCACCAGCGTCGAGAAGGCCCGCTCGTCACCCTCGGCCACCTGGGCCATGAGCTGTTCGTCGTCGAGTGGCATCCGTTGCGTTCGCCTGGCCTCAGGAACAGGGGCTGCCGGGCGCTTCGGCCCGCGTGGAGCGGAAATGCGGGGACATGCCGGGCACCTTTCAGGGGTTGGGGGTGAGGGTGACGCTGCCGGTGCGGGTGTTGCCCTGCGGGCCGGTGACGCTGCGGCTCAGGGTGCCGCTGTCGCGGTCGAGACTGTAGCGGGTGGAGCGCTCTGCCGTCTCGCCGTTGGCACCGGTGACCTGCACCTGGTGGCTGAGGCTGCCGTCGTCGGCGCGGCTGGTCTGCTGGGTGAAGGTGCCGCTGTTGCCGGCGGCGTTGCTCCAGGTCCCGCTGGTCTGGCCGTCCTGCCGGGTGGCCTCGATGCTGCGCGAACGCCCGTCGGCCCCCGTGGTGGTGCGGCTGAGCTGGCCGCTGGTGGCGTCGTAGCGGGTGGTGCTGCTGGTGCTGGCGGTGCGGCCGTTCTCGCCGGTGACGCTGCGCTGGCGGGTCAGGCCGTCGGCCAGGGTGCCGCTGCGCTGGGTCTGCCAGGTGCCGCTGTGGCCTCGGCCGGTGCTGAAACCGCCGGCGCGCTGGCGCTCGCCGGCATCGACACCGCCGGCCAGGACGACGGCCAGGCAGAGCAGGGGAAGCAGGGCGGAGCGGGGAGACGGGTGCATGCTGAACCTCGTTTCAGGGTGGGGTTGCCGGTGTTACGCGGGCCCGGGCACGGCCCCTGCGTTTTTTTGCGTGGGCCCCGGAGTAAACTGCGCGCCTCTTCAAGGCCGGGGTGGTGCGGTGAACTGGGACATCTTCTGCAGCGTGGTGGACAACTACGGCGACATCGGCGTGACCTGGCGCCTGGCCCGCCAGCTGGTGGCCGAGCACGGGCTGGCGGTGCGCCTGTGGGTGGACGAGCCGGCGGCCTTCCAGCGCCTGCACCCGGCGGCTGATCCCCAGGCAGACCGGCAGGTCTGTGCCGGGGTGGAGGTGCGCCGCTGGCACCGGGAGTGGCCCGAGGTGGCACCGGCCGATGGGGTGATCGAGGCCTTCGCCTGCGAACTGCCGGCGGCCTACGTGGCGGCGATGCAGGCCCGTGAGCGTCCGCCGCTGTGGTTGAACCTGGAGTACCTGAGTGCGGAGGACTGGGTCGGTGGCTGCCACGGGCTGCCGTCGCTGCAGGCCAATGGGCTGAACAAGTTCTTCTTCTTCCCCGGGTTCCGTGCCGACACCGGCGGCCTGCTGCGCGAGGCCGACCTGTTGGCGCGGCGCGAGGCCTGGCAGGCGGACCGGGTGGCACAAGACGCCTTCCTGGCTTCCCTGGGCGTGGTGCGCGAAGCCGGTGTGCGGCTGGTCTCGCTGTTCGCCTACGAGAACCCGGCGCTGGCGAGCTGGCTCCAGGCAATGGCCGAGGACGCCCGGCCGACCTGCCTGCTGGTGCCGGAGGGGCGCATCCTCGGTGACCTGGCGGCCTGGGCGGGGCAGGACGGGCTGGTGGCGGGGGATCGGCTGCAGCGCGGCAACCTGTCGCTGGTGGTGCTGCCCTTCGTGCCCCAGGACGACTATGACCGCCTGCTGTGGTGCTGCGACTTCAACGCCGTGCGCGGCGAGGACTCCTTCGTGCGTGCGCAGTGGGCGGGGCGTCCGCTGCTGTGGCACATCTACCAGCAGGCGGAGGACGCCCACCTGGAGAAGCTGGAAGCCTTCCTGGCGCTGTATGGCGAGGGGCTGTCGAGTGCGGCGGCGCAGGCGTTGCGTGGTGCCTGGCTGGCCTGGAACCGGGGAGGCGACATGGGCGAGGCGTGGCGTGCGCTGGTTCGCCACGAGGCTGAGCTGCAGGTCTGGGCCCAGCGCTGGTGCGGTCTGCAGGGCTCGCGGCAGGACCTGGCCGCGGGGATGGTGCATTTTTATACAAATTGGATATGATACGCGGCCTGTTTTTAGTCACCCATCCAAATCGGATATTCGTATGAAAACCGCTCAAGAGTTCCGCGCCGGCCAAGTCGCCAACATCAATGGCGCTCCCTGGGTCATCCAAAAGGCCGAATTCAACAAGTCCGGCCGTAACAGCGCCGTCGTCAAGATGAAGCTGAAGAACCTGCTGACCGGCGCCGGTACCGAGACCGTGTTCAAGGCCGACGACAAGCTGGAGCCGATCATCCTTGAACGCAAGGAAGTGACCTACTCCTACTTCGCCGACCCGCTGTACGTGTTCATGGACACCGAGTTCAACCAGTACGAGATCGAGAAAGCCGACCTGGAAGGCGTCATGACCTTCATCGAAGACGGCATGACCGACGTTTGCGAAGCCGTTTTCTACAACGATCGCGTGATCTCCGTTGAACTGCCGACCACCATCGTTCGCCAGATCGCCTACACCGAGCCGTCCGTCCGTGGCGACACCTCCGGCAAGGTGATGAAGACTGCCCGCCTGCACAACGGTGCTGAGCTGCAGGTTTCCGCCTTCTGCGAAATCGGTGACTCCATCGAGATCGATACCCGCACCGGCGAGTACAAGTCCCGCGTCAAGGCCTGAGCCTGAACCGCGTGTGACAGAAAAGCCCGGCATTTGCCGGGCTTTTTCGTTTCTGCCGTTTCGCTCAGAGTGCCTTCTGCAGGTTCTGGCGCAGGGCGACGAGCTCCTCCTTCAACGTGCCGAGGTCGCCCAGGGTCATCTCGCTGGCAGCGAGGATGCAGCCGGGGATGCGCTGGGCCTCCCGGTGCAGGGCGCGGCCCTTGTCGGTCAGGCGCAGTTCGACCACGCGCTCGTCGGCGCTGCTGCGGGTGCGGGTGATCAGGCCTTCGGCCTCCAGGCGCTTGAGCAGCGGGGTGAGGGAGCCGGGGTCGGTGAGCAGGCGGGCGCTGATCTCGCCGACGGTGATGCCGTCGCCCTCCCAGAGCACCAGCATGGCCAGGTACTGCGGGTAGGTGAGGCCCAGCTCCTGCAGCAGAGGCTTGTAGACCTTGGTCATCAGCAGCGAGGTGGAATACAGGGCGAAACACAGCTGGTTATCCAGCTTGAGGGCTTCGCAGGGCTCGATGGGTTCGCTCATGGCCACCTCCGGGTTGGACAAGTGCGCAATTTAGCGCACAAGCCTTTCGCGGGCAAAACAGCGTGCAGGCGGTTTGCAGCCCGGCTGGAAGCAGCCACACTTGGCGCTTTCCCACGTTCGCCAAGGAGTGCGAGATGACCGACCCGCAGAACAACCCCTACCAGGCGCCCCAGGCTCCGCTCACCCAGGAAACCGTCGGCGGGCTGCCGCTAGCGCCCCGTGGCACCCGCCTGGGCGCTGCGATCATCGACAGCCTCATCCTGATCCTCGTCTGCCTGCCCCTGGGCTTCGTCTTCGGGATCTATGACGGCATCACCTCGGGCGTGCAGCCCGGCTTCGGGCAGCAGGCGGTGGGCGCCGTGCTGGGGATCGTCGCCTTCCTCGCGGTCAACGGGGTGTTCCTCAGCCGCTACGGCCAGACCGTGGGCAAGCGCCTGCTGAAGATCGCCATCGTCGACCAGGATGGCCACAAGCCGGAGTGGATCCCGATGTACCTCAAGCGCTACCTGCTCTGGGGGCTGGTGGCCTACATCCCGCTGCTGGGTGGGTTGGTGCTGCTGGTGAACTACCTGTTCATCTTCCGCGGCGACCGCCGCTGCCTGCATGACCTGACCGCCGGCACTCGCGTGGTCCAGTTGCCGGCCTGAGTCAGCCGCGACCGAGGCCGCCCCGCAGGGCCATGTCCCAGGGCGGCTCCGGACCGAAACGGTCCTTGAGGAACTCCAGCAACAGCCGGCTCCGCGAGCTGGCTTCCCCTTCCAGACGTAACGCGTAGATGCCGCTGGGCTCCGGCGGCGGCAGGCCGTCGTCGCAGAACAGCGGCACCAGTTCGCCGCGCACCAGGTAGTCGCTGATCAGCCAGGTGGGCAGGTGGGCCACGCCGAGCCCGGCCACGGCGGCGAACAGCAGGGTCTCGGCATTGTTGGCGGTCATCCGCATGCGCTTGGGGCGGACGATCTGCAACCGGCCGTCCAGCTCGAAGCGCCAGGCGTAGGGCGGTGCCAGGGCGTCCCAGTCGAGGCCTTCGTGCTCTTCCAGCTCACGGACGCTGCGGGGTACGCCGCGCCGTTTCAGGTACTCCGGGCTGGCGCAGAGGATGCGCACCATGGGTGCCAGCGGGGTGGCCACCAGGCGGGTGTCGGCCAGTGGGCCGATGCGCAATATCAGGTCGACCTCGCCCAGGTGGGTGCCGTGCATGTCGACGAAGCTGTCGATCAGGCGCAACTGCACATCCAGCCCGGGGTAGGTGGCCAGGAACTCGGCGATGGCCGGGGCCAGGTGGCGGCGGCCGAACGGGGCGGGGGCGTCGATGCGGATCAGGCCTTCCGGGGCGCTGCTCAGGGACACGGCCTCGGCCCGGGCCAGGCGCAGCTCGGCGAGGATGCGCTTTGCCCGTTCGGCAAAGGCCAGGCCGGCGGGCGTGGCGCGCACCGCGTGGGTGCTGCGGATGAACAGGGTGCTGCCCAGGGCCTTCTCCAGCCCGTCGATGCGGCGGGCCACGGCCGAGGGCGTCAGGGGGTGGCGGCGCGAGGCGGCGGAGAAGCTGCCGGCGTCGAGTACATCGAGGAACAGCGCCAGCTGTTCGGTGAGGGCGTCGGGGTACATGGGATTGCCTGTGCGAATTGCGCAAAGCCATTGTGCGCCGCTGTGCGTTTCCCCACCAGCCAGGGCTGCGTAGCATGCGCGCCAATTCGGATGGGAGGTTCCATGGATCTGTTGTCGATTGCGATGTATGTGGCGCTGGGAGCCTGCCTGGGCACGGTGGGCGGTGTGTTCGGCATCGGCGGTGGGCTGATCGCCATCCCCGCGCTGGGGGTGCTGTTCGGCCTGGACCAGCAACTGGCCCAGGGAACGGCGCTGGTGATGGTGGTGCCCAACGTGCTGCTGGCGCTGTGGCGCTACCACCAGCGCAACCGCATCGGCCCGCGCCACGCGCTGCTGCTGGCCGCCTCCAGCGTCGGTTTCGCCTGGCTGGCCTCGCTGGTGGCGGTGCAGCTGGACGCCCAGAGCATGCGCCTGGCGTTCGTGGTGTTCCTGCTGGCCCTGGCGGCCTACAACTTCGCCCGCATGTTCATGGCCAAGGCCACGCCCAGCGCCGAGCTGCGCCACCCCTGGCCGTGGCTCGGCGTGCTGGGCGGCGTGGCGGGAGCCATGGGCGGGATGTTCGGCGTGGGCGGCGCGGTGATCGCCACGCCGGTGCTCACCAGCGTGTTCGGCACCACCCAGGTGGTGGCCCAGGGCCTGTCGCTGACCCTGGCGGCGCCGAGTACCGCTGTGACCCTGCTCACCTACGGCCTCAATCACCACGTCGACTGGGCCATGGGCGTGCCCCTGGCCCTGGGCGGCCTGCTCAGCATCAGCTGGGGCGTGCGCCTGGCCCATGCCCTGCCCGAGCGGGTGCTGCGCACGGCGTTCTGCGTGTTCCTGCTGGTGTGTGCCGTGTTGCTGGCGATCAAGTGATCGGGCCTACAGGCGGAACCCCTCGATGATGTGCTCGGCCAGCGTATCGGTCACCGGCGAGGTGCTGCGTGGATTGCGCATCAGCACGATGCTGCAGCTGGGCAGCAGGGGCAAGCCTTCCGCCTCGCCGAGGATGCGCATGTCGGCGGTGATCAGGCTTTGCAGCTGGGCCGTGACCGCCAGGCCGGCGCTGACCACGGCCATGATCGCCGACAGGCTGGGGCTGGTGTAGGCCACGCGGTAGGCCCGGCCGAGGGTGTCCAGGGCGTTGCAGGCCCAGGCCCGGCAGAAGCAATCGGTGTTGAACATCGCCAGCGGCATCTGCGCCTGCTCGTGGGGGCTGTGGCCGACGGCCTCGGCCCAGACGAAGCGCTCCTGGCGCAACAGCTCGCCGATCTCGGTGCCCGGCGCGCGGGTGAGGATGGTCAGGTCCAGGTCCTGGCGCTGCATGAGCTGCGAGGACGAGTCGCAATGCACCTCCACCTGCACCAGCGGGTAGGCCTGGGCGAAACGCGAGAGGATGCCGGGCAGGAAGCGCATCACGTAGTCATCCGGCGTGCCGATGCGCACGGCACCGACCATGTGCGGCTCGCGCAGGGTGGTCATCACCTCGCCATGCAGCTTGAGGATGCGCCGGGCATAGCTGAGCAGGATCTGCCCCTCGGCCGTCAGCCGCACATTGCGCCCCTCCCGCTCGAACACCGTGCGCTCCAGCACGTCTTCCTCCAGCCGCTTCATCTGCATGCTCACCGCTGACTGGGTGCGGTTGACGGCTTCCGCCGCGCGGGTGAAGCCGCCGTGGTCGGCAATGGCGACGAAGGTGCGCAGCAGTTCCGTGTCGATGGCGGGGTAGCTCATTCATCAATTCTCAAGATGCGATGCATAAGAAACATTCGTTGGATTGATGTTAGCTGCGGCCGGAAACTGGCGCCACCCCACAAGGAGGGCCACGCGATGAAAAGTCCAACCCTGCATGCCGCCATTCCACTGCCGCACTCACCGCGCCTGTCGATGACGGGGCGCACGCTGCTGGCTCGCCTCCAGCGCTGGGCCCAGCTGTACCAGCAGCGCCGCGACCTGGCCCGTGCCAGCGACGCGATGCTCAAGGACCTGGGGCTGTCCCGCGCCGATGTCATGCGCGAATCCGAACGGCCTTTCTGGGATGATCCCCTGGCCAGGTAACCCACCAACGCACACGACCACCGAACAAGGAAGCCCCATGCTCGTAGAAGTCAGGATCGTCAACGCCTTCACCGATGGCGCGGCGGGTGGCAACCCGGCCGGCGTGGTGCTGGACGCCGACGCGCTCAGCACCGCCCAGAAACAGGCCATCGCGGCCCGTGTCGGTCTGTCCGAGACGGCCTTCGTCTCCGCCTCCGAGGAGGCGCCGTTCAAGCTGGAGTTCTTCACCCCCAACCGCCAGGTGGCGCATTGCGGCCACGCCACGGTGGCCACCTTCTCGCTGCTGCGGGAGCTGGGACGGGTCGCTCCCGGCGCGTCGGCGAAGGAGACCATCGACGGCCGGCGCTCGGTGTTCGTGGAACGCGAGCAGGTCTTCATGGAGCAGGCCGCGCCGCGTTACCAACTGCTGGATGACGGCCAGCAGGCGCAGCTGCTGCAGGCCCTGGGCCTCGTGCCAGCACAGCTGGCCGATGGCCTCCCTGTGGAGCGGGTGAGCACCGGGCTGGGCTTCGTGATCGTGCCGCTGCGCAGCGAAGCCGACGTGGCCGGCATCCGCATCGATACGCCTGCCCTGGAGCAGCTCAGCGAAGCGCTGGACCTGGTGGGCGTGTACGCCTTCTCGCAGCAGGCCCGCCAGCCGGACCGGCACGCCGGGGCGCGGATGTTCGCGCCGCGCTACGGCATTGCCGAGGAGTCGGCCACCGGCATGGCGGCCGGGCCGCTGGCCTGCTACCTGCACGACCGCGTCGGGCTGAAGCAGCCGGTGCTGCGCATCGAGCAGGGCCACCTGATGCAGCCGCCGTCGCCGAGCCTGATCACCGTTGAATTCGACCTGGAGCGCGACGCCATCCTGCGGCTGATGGCCGGTGGCGCTGCCCAGGTCATGCAGACCCTGACCCTGGACCTGTGAGGACCCGCCCGTGACGCATCACCTGGCACAACTGAACATCGCCCGCATGAAAGCCCCGCTGGATTCGCCGGTGATGGCGGATTTCGTCGCCAACCTGGCCCGCATCAACGGCCTCGCGGAGGCTTCCCCTGGCTACCTCTGGCGGCTGCAGGACGAGTCGGGCGATGCCACCGCGCTGCGTCCGTTCGGCGATGACGTGGTGGTGAACCTCTCGCTCTGGCGGGACCTGGATTCGCTGAAGACCTTCACCTACCAGGGCGCCCACACCGAGATGCTCAAGCGCCGGGGCGAGTGGTTCGACCGTCTCGGCGAGGCCCACCAGGTGCTCTGGTGGGTGCCGGCGGGCCACCTGCCGGACGTGCACGAGGCCGCCCGGCGCCTGGCCCGGCTGCAGGAGGAAGGCGCAGGGCCGGAGGCCTTCACCTTCCGTCACGCCCATCCTGCGCCGGCTGCCGCGAGCCCCGTGGCATGAGTGGAGCGACGCTGGCGCTGAGCGCGGGTGAGGCACGGCGCCTGGTGCTCGCGGCCCAGGGGTTCACCCGGGCGCCCCGTGGCGCGGTGCGGCCCCCGCACCTGGCGTCGCTGGCCGAGCGGCTGGGCGTGGTGCAGATCGACTCGGTGAATGCCCTGGTGCGTTCCCATTACCTGCCGTTCTTTTCCCGCCTGGGCGGCTACGACGCCTCGGCGCTGGATGCGCTGGCCTGGAGCGGCGGGCGTCAGCGGCGCTTCTTCGAGTACTGGGGGCACGAGGCGTCGCTGTTGCCGCTGTCCTTCTACCCGCTGATGCGCTGGCGCATGGCGCGCTCGGCCGCCGGGCAGGGCATCTACGCCATGCTGGCGCGTTTCGGCCGCGAGCGGCAGGACGTGATCCAGCGGGTGCTGCAAGCCATCCGCACGGACGGCGCAAGCGGAGCCGGTGCACTCAGCACCCGCACCGAGCGGGCCGGCCCCTGGTGGGACTGGAGCGACGAGAAGAACGCGCTGGAGTGGCTGTTCGCCGCTGGCGAGGTGACGGTGGCCGGCCGGCGCGGCTTCGAGCGCCTGTACGACCTGCCGGAGCGGGTGATTCCCGCGCAATGGTTGAACACCCCGGAGCCGACGCCCGATGCGGCGATGCGTGCGCTGCTGCTGCACGCCGCACGCGCCCTGGGCGTGGCGACGGAGAAGGACCTGCGTGATTACTTCCGCCTGGAAGTGGCCGATGCCCGGCGGGCCCTGGCGGAGCTGGTGGAGGCCGGCGAACTGCTGCCGACCCAGGTACGCGGCTGGACCCAGCCGGCGTACTGCGCCGGTGAGCCGGTCATCCCCCGGCGGGTTCGCGCAGCGGCGTTGCTGTCGCCCTTCGATTCACTGATCTGGGAACGCAGCCGCACCGAGCGGCTGTTCGGCTTCCACTATCGGCTGGAGCTCTACACCCCGGCTGATCGCCGGCGCTATGGCTACTACGTGCTGCCGTTCCTGCTGGGGGATCGCCTGGTGGCGCGGGTCGACCTGCGTGCTGACCGGCAGGGCGGCAGCCTGAAGGTGCTGGCGGTGCACGAAGAGCCCGGCGGCCTGCCGGACCCGGCCCTGGCCGAGCTGGGGCGCTGCCTGGTGGAGATGGCGAGCTGGCTGGGGCTGGACAGGGTGGACCTGGCCTGCGTGAGGCCGGTTTCGCAAGGGCTGGAGCGCTGGCTGCAGGCATAGCGGGGGCCGCGTAGCGACCCCCGCAAGGTCTCAGCGGACCTTGAGCACCAGCTTGCCGAAGTTGCCACCGTCGAACAGCTTGGACAGGGTCTCGGGGAAGGTCTCCAGGCCTTCCACCACGTCTTCCTTGCTCTTCAGTTGGCCGCTGGCCATCCAGCCGCCCATTTCGCGGGCGGCATCGGCGAACTTCGCCGCGTGGTCCATCACCACGAAGCCTTCCATGCGGGCGCGGTTGACCAGCAGCGACAGGTAGTTGGCCGGGCCCTTGACCGCTTCCTTGTTGTTGTACTGGCTGATGGCGCCACAGATGACGATGCGGGCCCTGGGGGCGAGGCGGGTCAGCACGGCGTCGAGGATGTCGCCGCCGACGTTGTCGAAGTACACGTCCACCCCTTTGGGGCACTCGCGCTTGAGCGCTTCGGCGACGTTCTCGGCCTTGTAGTCGATGGCTGCGTCGAAGCCCAGTTCGTCCACCAGGAAGCGGCACTTGTCGGCGCCACCGGCAATGCCGACCACGCGGCAGCCCTTGATGCGGGCGATCTGCCCGGCAACGCTGCCCACCGCACCGGCGGCCCCGGAGAGCACCACGGTCTCGCCGGCCTTGGGCGCGCCGACGTCCAGCAGGGCGAAGTAGGCGGTCATGCCGGTCATGCCCAGGGCGGAGAGGTACAGCGGCAGCGGCGCCTTGCTCGGGTCGACCTTGTAGAAGCCGCGCGGCTCGCCGAGGAAGTAGTCCTGCACACCCAGGGCGCCGTTGACGTGGTCGCCCACGGCGAAGTCCGGGTGGTTGGAGGCGATCACCTTGCCCACGCCGAGGGCGCGCATCACCTCGCCGATGCCCACCGGGGGGATGTAGGACTTGGCGTCGTTCATCCAGCCACGCATGGCCGGGTCGAGGGACAGGAAGAGGTTTTCCACCAGCACCTGGCCGGGTCCGGGTTCGCCAACGGCCGTCTCGACGAAGTTGAACGTGTCGCGGGTGGCGGGCCCCACGGGGCGCTTGGCGAGCAGGAACTGGCGGTTGATCAGGGACATGGCAGGGGACTCCGAATGGGTGAGACCCACCGGTTTAGTCGGGCAGGCGGGCCAGGGCAAGGTTCGTTGTCGCGAGGAATGCCACGGCATGAATCTGGATGATCCACGGGGGTGGCCTTAATCATCCGTCTGGATGCTGCCCTCTCCAGCGGCCTGATGATGCTGACGCCGTTCCGGTGCGACTGGCTAGACTCCGGGCGATTTCCACAGCATCCGAGGTTGCATCGATGAGCACGAGATTCTCCGGCCAGGTCGCCCTGGTCACCGGCGCCGGCAATGGCATCGGCCGCGCTACTGCACAGGCCTTCGCCGCTGAAGGCATCAAGGTGGTGGTGTCCGACGTGGACGTGGCCGGCGGCGAGACCACCGTGCAGCTGATCCGCGAGGCGGGTGGCGAGGCCACCTTCATCCGTTGCGACGTGACCCGGGATGCCGAGGTGAAGGCGCTGGTAGAAGGCACGGTCACGGCCTACGGTCGCCTCGACTACGCGTTCAACAACGCCGGCATCGAGATCGAGAAGGGCAAGCTGGCCGACGGCGACGAGGACGAGTTCGACGCGATCATGGGCGTCAACGTCAAGGGCGTGTGGCTGTGCATGAAGCACCAGATCCCGCAGATGCTGGCACAGGGTGGCGGCGCCATCGTCAACACCGCTTCGGTGGCGGGCATTGGCGCGGCACCGAAGATGAGCATCTACGCCGCCTCCAAGCACGCGGTCATCGGCCTGACCAAGTCGGCCGCCGTGGAGTACGCGAAGAAGAAGGTGCGGGTGAACGCGGTGTGCCCGGCGGTGATCGACACCGACATGTTCCGCCGTGCCTACGAGGCGGACCCGAAGAAGGGCGAGTACGCCGCCGCCATGCACCCGGTGGGGCGCATCGGCAAGGTGGAGGAGATCGCAGGTGCGGTTCTCTACCTGTGCAGCGACGTGGCGGGCTTCACCACCGGGCATTCGCTGGTGGTGGACGGTGGCGCGACGGTGGTCTGAGCCGTCGAGCGGTCACACGGAAAAGGCGCCCTTGGGCGCCTTTTTCATTTCGGGGCAGGTCAGTCCCGCCCGGTCCTGACGTTGAGGATCAGCAGGGTCAGGACGCCGGCCACCAGGCCCCAGAAGGCCGAGCCGATGGACAGCAGCGTCATGCCGGAGGCCGTGACCATGAAGGTCACCAGTGCGGCCTCGCGCTCCTTGGGCTCCTGCATGGCCACGGTGAGGCCGTTGCTGATGGAGCCGAACAGCGCCAGGGCCGCCACCGAGAGCACCAGTTCCTTGGGGAAGGCGGCGAACAGGGCGGCCAGGGTGGCGGCGAAGGTGCCGGCGATGCCGTAGAAGACCCCGCACCACATGGCGGCGGTGTAGCGCTTGCTGCGGTCCTCGTGGGCATGGGGGCCGGTGCAGATGGCGGCGCTGATGGCGGCCAGGTTGATGCCGTGGGAGCCGAAGGGCGCCAGCAGCAGCGAGGCGAAGCCGGTGGCCGAGACCAGGGGCGAGGCCGGCACCTGGTAGCCGTCGGCACGCAGCACGGCGATGCCGGGAATGTTCTGCGAGGCCATCGCTACGATGAACAGCGGCAGGCCGATGCTGATGATGGCGGTGAAGGAGAAGGTCGGGGTGGTCCACACCGGTTGCGCCAGGTGGAAGTGGAAGCCGCTGAAGTCCAGCAGGTCCAGGGCACCGGCGGTGACGCAGCCCACCAGCAGCGCGGCGAGCACCGCATAACGCGGCTGCAGGCGCTTGAACAGCAGGTAGCTGAAGAACATCGCCAGGACCAGGGCGGTGCGGTGCTGGGCGGCGATGAAGATCTCGCTGCCGATCTTGAACAGGATGCCGGCCAGCAGCGCAGCGGCGAGGGAGCCCGGCAGGCGCCGCATCAGCCGCTCGAAGCCGCCGGTGAGCCCCACCAGGGTCAGCAGGATGGCGCAGACGACGAAGGCGCCGATGGCGTCGGAATAGGGCACGCCGGGCAGGCTGGTGATCAGCAGTGCCGCGCCCGGGGTGGACCAGGCCACGGTGATCGGCGTGCGGTAGCGCAACGAGAGGCCGATGCTGCAGATGGCCATGCCGATGGACAGGGCCCAGATCCACGAGGCGATCTGCCCGCTGGAGAGGCCGGCGGCCTGGCCGGCCTGGAACATCAGCACCAGGGAGCTGGTGTAGCCGGTGAGCATGGCGATGAAACCGGCCACCACCGCCGAAGGTGAGGAGTCGGCCAGCGGGCGCAGGCGGGGCAGGGCGGTGCCGGTGTCGGAGGCACGGGTCATCAGAGCGTTCCCTTGAAGTCGACGAGGATGGGGTAGAGCGAGGCCACCAGCAGGATGGCCATGCCGATATTGAACGCGCGGAGCACCCGTGGCGAGGACAGCCAGTGGCGCAGCAGGCTGCCGGCAACGGTCCAGAGGCCGACGCTGGGGCAGTTGATCAGTGCGAACAGGGCGGCGATCAGCAGGGCGTTGGTGACGAAGTTCTCCTGCGGGGTGTAGGTGGTGATGGCGCCGATCGCCATCACCCAGGCCTTGGGGTTGACCCACTGGAAGGCCGCCGCCTGGAGGAAGGTGAAGGGGCGCGCCTCGCCCTTGGCGTCGTCGGGGGCACCGGAGCCGGCGATCTTCCAGGCCAGGTAGACCAGGTAGGCTGCGCCGCCATAGCGCAGCAGGCTGTACAGCAGGGGAACCTGCTCGAAGACCTGGTGCAGTCCCAGGCCCACCGCAGCGACCATCACCATGAAGCCGATGCTGATGCCAAGCATGTGCGGCAGGCTGCGGCGGATGCCGAAGTTCACTCCGGAGGCGAGCAGCATCATGTTGTTGGGGCCGGGGGTGATGGAGGTGACGAGGGCAAACAGCGCAAAGGCGAGCAACAGTTCCAGGCTCATGGCAGGTCTCTCTTCTTGGAGGGAGAAAGCCTACGGCGTGGCGCTTCGCCGCGCCCCGTACAGCGATGTGCGCAAAAAGCGATACAGTCGCGTGACGTCTCCCGTGTGCACCGTTACTGTGCCGGTCAGTTGAATCAGGAGCCCCGTCATGGACGAGAACCCCTGCGCACCCCCTCAGGTCGAACTGCTCCAGCCGGAGGCGCCGCGCCCGTTGCCGGAATGGAGCGCTGGCCAGCTCAGGCTGTTGGGCTGGCTGTCCCTGGTCGGCTTCCTGGGCAACCTGGTGCTGTTGCTGGGTGTGGTGTCGATCGGCTGGTTCGGGATCGAGCTGCCGGTGGCCTACACCGACTGGTCGGGCCTTTCCCTGGTGCTGCTGGGCAGCTATGTCTCCCTGCGCTTCAAGGTCTTCGCCGAGGCGCGTTTTGCTGCCACCGGCCTGACCTGGCCCACCTGGGTCGTGGTGGTCACCAGTGTGCTGCTGCAGGTGATGCTGATGACGGTGGGCGACCAGCTGGGGAGCCTGGGGTGGGAGATGGCCCTGTACGGCTCCGGTCTGGTGCTGTGCGGGGCGGGGTGCATCTGGCTCGGCGTGCGCCTGGTGAAGGTGCCGGACACCTATTCGTCTTTCCGGGTCGTGGCCGGTGCCATCCTGGTGACGGGTGTGATGCTGGTTTCGCTGCTGCTGGCGGCGTTCAGTTCGCTGCCGGCGCTGGTGTCGGTGGTGGCCACGGCGCTGGTGTTCTTCCGGGGTGCGCGGGAGCTGGAGGGCGGGCGCTGAGGCGCCTCAGGTGCCTTCCGGCTCGTCCTGGCGGGCGCCGCCCAGGGTCTGGTTGACCTTCAGCCAGCCTTCCACCGCATCGGCCCCGGCCTCGCCGAAGGCCCGCTCCAGCAGGCGGGCCTGCTCCCGACGCAGGCTCTTCTCCAGCTTCGAGCCTTCTGCCGTCAGTCCCAGCTGGCGCTTGCGCTTGTCGTCATCAGCGGTGCTGCTCTGCACCAGGTCCATCTCCATCAACTGGCGCAGCGGCGTGTTCAGCGCCTGCTTGCTCACGCCGAGGTAGCCGAGCATTTCCTTCACGCTCAGCCCCGGGTACTTGGCGATGAAGAACAGGATGCGGTGGTGCACCCGCGACAGCCCGCGACGGGCGAGCATTTCGTCGGGCTTGCTGGTGAAGGCCTGGTAGCCGAAGAAGAAGGCTTCCATGGCAGCGTGCTGGACGGCGGGGTTTTTCAGGTCAAGCATATTGACGTATCCATCCCGGGCATCGTAGTTTCGGTCAAGCAGTTTGACTCAATTCTCACGCCTTCGCACCCGGTGACATCCATGGCCTTCTCCGAACGCATCGCCCGCCTGAAAAGCTCCCTGATCCGTGAAATCCTTGCTGCGGCGCAGCGCCCGGAGGTGATGTCCTTCGCCGGTGGCCTGCCGGCCGAGCCGATGCTGCCGAAGGTGGAGTGGGCGGACATGCCGGCGAGCATGGGCCAGTACGGCATGAGCGAGGGCGAGCCGGCCCTGCGTGAAGCGGTGGCCGCCGAGGCGCGCGCCCTGGGTGTCCCCTGCGATGCCAGCCAGGTGCTGATCGTCAGCGGTTCCCAGCAGACCCTGGACCTGGCGTCCAAGCTGTTCATCGACCCGGGCACCGAGGTGCTGCTGGAGGCGCCGACCTACCTGGCCGCGCTGCAGGCGTTCCAGCTGTTCGGTGCCGACTGCATCGCCGTGGCCCAGGAGGCTGACGGCCCCGAGCTGGCCTCCCTGCGCCAGCGCCTGGAGCAGCACAAGCCGGCCTTCGCCTACCTGATCCCGACCTTCCAGAACCCCTCGGCGGTGCGCTACAGCGAGGCCAAGCGCGACGCCGTGGCGGCGCTGCTGGACGAGTTCGGCGTGACCCTGATCGAGGACGAGCCGTACCGCGAACTGGTGTTCGACGGCGGCAGCGCCACCCCCATCGTCAGCCGCCTGAAGAAGGCCAGCTGGATCTACACCGGCACCGTCTCCAAGACCCTGCTGCCGGGCCTGCGCGTAGGCTTCCTGATCGCCAGTCCGGACCTGTTCCCCTACCTGCTGCGCCTGAAGCAGTCCGCCGACCTGCACACCAACCGCATCGGCCAGTGGCAGGCCCTGCAGTGGCTCGGCAGCGAACAGTACCGGGGCCACCTGGCCGAGCTGCGTGACTTCTACCGCGTGCGCCGCGATGCCATGCAGGCGGCGCTGGAAGAACACTTCGGCGACCTGGCCACCTGGGAAGTGCCCCAGGGCGGGCTGTTCTTCTGGCTGGCCCTCAAGCAGCCGCTGGATACCCGCACCCTGCTGAAGCCGGCGCTGGACCAGAACGTCGCCTTCATGCCGGGCGAGCCGTTCTTCATCGATCCGGACAATCATCCCGGCTACCTGCGCCTGAACTTCAGCCACGTGGCGCCGGAGCGCCTGGGCGAGGGGCTGCGCCGTCTGGCCAGCGTGGTTCGGGAAGCCCAGGCCGCCCAGGCCGTCTGATCGAGGAGCAGGCGATGTACAAGGTTTACGGTGATGTGATTTCCGGCAACTGCTACAAGGTCAAGCTGATCCTCGAGCTGCTTGGGCAGCCCTATCAGTGGGTGCCGGTGGACATCCTCAAGGGCGAGACCCAGAGCGAGGCCTTCCTGGCGCTCAACCCCAACGGCAAGATCCCGGTCCTGGAGCTGGAGGACGGCACCACCCTGTGGGAGTCCAACGCCATCCTCAACTTCCTGGCCGAGGGCAGCGACCTGCTGCCCACCGAGCCGCGCCTGCGCACCCAGGTGTTGCAGTGGCAGTTCTTCGAGCAGTACAGCCATGAGCCCTATGTGGCGGTGGCGCGCTTCATCAAGCGTTACCAGGGCATGCCGGCCGAGCGCGCCGAGGAGTACCAGGTGTGCCTGGTGCGCGGCTACAAGGCCCTGCGGGTGATGGAGCAGCAGCTCTCCCGCACGCCGTACCTGGTGGGTGATACCTATTCCATCGCGGACATCGCCCTGTACGCCTACACCCACGTGGCGGAAGAGGGCGGCTTCGACCTCTCCGGCTTCCCCGCCATCCAGGCCTGGATGGCACGGGTGGCGGCTCATCCGCGTCATGTCAGCATCGGTTGAGGCGGCACGTCGCCGCCATGGCGCGCACGGCAGCCCTGGTCTAACGTCCTCCGGGTCCATTCCGGGCCTGGAGGCGTGCAGATGAAATACCGGGGAGGCTGCCATTGCGGCCGTATCGCGTTCGAGGTCGAGGGCAGCCCCATCACCGAGGTGATGGCCTGCAACTGCTCGCTGTGCAGCAAGCGTGGCTACCTGCTGTGGTTCGTCCCGCGCGCCCAGCTGGTGCTGGAGACGCCCGAGGCCGACCTGTCCACCTATCGCTTCAATCGCATGCAGATCGCCCATCACTTCTGCGGCACCTGCGGTTGCGCCCCGTTCGGCGAGGCTTCCGATCCCCAGGGCAACGCCATGGCGGCGGTGAACGTGCGCTGCCTGGAGGGCGTCGATCCGGATGCGCTGCAGGTGCGCAAGGTGGATGGGCGCAGCTTCTAGCGGGTCGTCTTCCGGGGCGCCAAATAAAAAACCGGCCCTGGGCCGGTTTTTTCGTGGGCGATCCCTCAGCGGATCAGGTTGAGGAACTCGCTGCGGGTCGCGGCGTTGTTGCGGAATTCGCCGAGCATCACCGATGTGATCATCGAGGAGTTCTGCTTCTCCACGCCGCGCATCATCATGCACATGTGCTGGGCCTCGATCACCACGGCCACGCCCAGGGCGCCGGTGACCTGCTCCACCGCTTCGGCGATCTGCCGGCTCAGGTTCTCCTGGATCTGCAGGCGGCGGGCGAACATGTCGACGATGCGCGCCACCTTGGACAGGCCCAGCACCTTGCCGTTGGGCAGGTAGGCCACGTGGGCCTTGCCGATGAAGGGCAGCAGGTGGTGCTCGCACAGGGAGTAGAGCTCGATGTCCTTGACCAGCACCATCTCGCTGTTGTCGGAGGTGAACAGGGCGCCGTTGATCACCTCGTCCAGGGTCTGCTCGTAGCCGCGGCAGAGGTACTGCATGGCCTTGGCAGCGCGCTTGGGGGTGTCCAGCAGGCCTTCGCGGTTCACGTCCTCGCCCAGTTGGCCGAGGATTGCGGTGTAGTGGCTTGCCAGTTTGTCGGGGCTAGAGTCCATGGTGCTTCCAGAATCGAGTGGATGTAGGCGGACCATTGGCATGCCCATAGGGCCCGGTCGTTGGCCGGGGCAGCCCTTACGGCTGCATCGCACGCGGTGGGGGCGGGACGCTCTGATGGCGGCTTCCGCACGGCCACCCGGCACATGGTCGCGTTTCGTTCGGCGGCGATTGTACTGCGCCTGCCCGTGCTTGCCGAACTTCTTTGGCCGCCCCGCCGTCTGATGGCAGTCGGCTATCGTGGCGATAGCAAGCTTCGATTGCCCATCGCTTCAGCCAATCCCTAGGCTGCCGATACCTGTGTCGTCCTTCTTATCCTCATGCCGTCTTCGAGGTCCTGCCCGATGTTCCAGTCATCCCTCAAACGCGAACTAGCCGAGTGCCAAGCCCAACTCGCGCAGGCCCTGGCGCGTCGTAGCGCCGTCGATCGCTCCATGGCGGTCATCGAATTCCTGCCGGATGGCACCATCGTGTCCGCCAACGAGAACTTCCTCTCCGCGGTCGGTTACCGCCTGGAGGAGGTGCAGGGACGGCACCACCGGATGTTCTGTGATCCGGCCTATGCCAATAGCGCCGAGTACCGCCGCTTCTGGGAGCGCCTGGCGACGGGTGAGTTCATCCGCGACCGCTTCCGTCGCCAGGACAAGCAAGGGCGTGAGTTGTGGCTCGAGGCCAGCTACAACCCGGTGCGTGACACGGCTGGGCGGGTGGTGGGGGTGCTCAAGCTGGCCACCGACATCACCGCCCAGGTGGTGCGTGAACAACAGCAGGAAAGCCTGATCAGCGCCATCGACCGTTCCATGGCGGTGATCGAGTTCAACCTCAAGGGCGAGGTGCTCACCGCCAACGAGAATTTCCTCAGCCTGATGGGGTATCGCCTGGACGAGATCCGCGGGCGCCATCACCGTCAGCTGTGTACCCGCGAGGATGGCGCTTCGCCCGAGTACGCGCAGTTCTGGGAACGGCTGAACCGCGGTGAGTTCTTCTCCGGCCGCTTCAAGCGGGTCAACAAGCGCGGGGATGTGGTCTGGCTGCGCGCCACCTACAACCCGGTGTTCGACGCCAATGGCACCCTCTACAAGGTGGTGAAGCTGGCCTCGGACGTGACCGAGCAGGTACTGCACCAGCAGGCCGAGTCCCAGGCGGCGCACCTGGCCTACGAGATATCCCTGCAGACCGACGGTGGTGCGCAGCGGGGTGCTGAAGTGGTCCAGCGCACGGTGGACGTGGTGCAGGGCATTGCCGGTGAGTTGAACCGGGCGGCCAGCGGCATTTCGGCCGTGAGCCAGCAGTCCGACCAGATCAGCAGCATCGTCCAGACCATCCGCGGTATCGCCGACCAGACCAACCTGCTGGCGCTGAACGCCGCCATCGAGGCGGCACGGGCCGGCGAACAGGGGCGCGGGTTCGCCGTGGTGGCCGAGGAGGTGCGCAACCTGGCGGCGCGCACGGCCCAGGCGACGGTGGAGATCGTCGACGTGGTACGGCGCAACCATGAGCTGTCCCAGGAGGCGGTCCAGAGCATGGAAAGCAGCCGCGAGAAGGTGGAGCAGGGGGTGCAGCTGGCCAGCCAGGCAGGCCAGGCGATCCTGGAGATCCAGGAAGGTGCCCAGCGGGTGGTGGAAGCCATCCGCCAGTTCAGTTCCACGCTGGAACGTTGAACCAAGGGGCCGCCCGGTGCCGGGCGGCCCTGGTCACTGTTACTCGTCGCGGCCTTCGAGCATGGTGCGTCGCAGCATCACGTAGAGGGCGCCGGTGCCGCCGTGGCGCGGCAGGCAGGAGGTGAAGCCGAGCACCTGGGGATGCTGGCGCAGCCAGGTGTTGACGTGGCTCTTGATCAGCGGGCGCTTGCCATCCAGGCGTGCGGCCTTGCCATGGGTGATGCGCACGCAGCGGATTTCCAGCTTGGTAGCCTCGGCGAGGAAGTCCCAGAGCGTCTCGCGGGCTTTTTCCACGGTCATGCCGTGCAGGTCGAGGCTGCCCTCGAAGGCGATCTGGCCCTGCTTGAGCTTGCGCATCTGGCCTTCCTGGACGCCGTCGCGGGCCCAGTTCAGTTCATCCTCGGCACCCACATCGATCACGAAGAGGTCGGAAAGGCCGTCCACCTTGGTGCTGGTGCCCGCCTGGGTGGCGTTCTGCCGGCGGCTGACGACCTGCTGGCGGTCGGCGCGCGGCTTGCCGATATCCGCGCGGTCGTGCTGGATGCGTTTGACGCCACGCATCTGCTGGCTGAACAGGGAAAAATCGTCGTCTTGCATGAGGGCCTCCACAGCGGCCGCTCAGTTTACCCGCGAGGCGGGGCGACGTCAGTGGCGTTTCTTCATCAACCGGGGTGACAGGTCCAGGTTGCTGCGCCGACGGAAGCGCCGCCGTGCATGGCGCCAGAGCCCAACGCCGAAGGCCAGCAGCAACAGGCCGCTGACCAGCAGGGTCAGCGCGGCGCCGGTGCTGTCGTTGAGCGGGCCCAGTGCCGGCGGACGGCCGAGCAGGGTGGCCGAGCCGGCCATCGCCAGAAGGATGCCCAGGGTGGCGATCAGCGCCGCACAGCCGGCCAGCAGCCGCCAGCCCAGGTGCCGGGGCGCATGGGGGCGAAGGCGGCGGGCGTCGAATCCATCGGGTTGTCTCATCCGGTCTTCCTCGTCTTGATCGGGCGTATGACCGGAACCAGCGGGTGGGGTTCCTGCCATTCGCCCGATAGGAGAGGGCCGGCTTTGCGGTGAGGCGTTGCCTCAGGCGAGGGCGCGTGCGTTGGGTACGACGCTGGCGAAGTTGTCGGCGAGGGCGATGACCTCGACGCGGTGCATCTCGTCGGCGCTGATCACGCCGCCGTCAGGGGTGGGCAGGTCACGGGTGGCGCAGGCGGCGGCGACCAGGGTGCAGCGGTAGCCGTAGTCCTTGGCGGCGCGCACGGTGGTGCTGACGCTGGAATGGGTCATGAAGCCGCAGACGATCAGGTCCAGGTGGCCGATCTCCTGCAGGCGGTCGTGCAGGTCGGTGCCAGCGAAGGCGTTGGGCAGGCGCTTCTCGACGACCACCTCGCCAGGCAACGGGGCGGCTTCGGGCATCTGCTGGCCACGTTCGCCCTGGGGGTCCAGCAGGCCACCCGGAACGCCCAGGTGCTTGACGTGTACGACGGGGGTGCCGGCTGCGCGAGCGGCGGCCAGCAGGGTCGCGATCTCCTCCAGTGCCGCATCGAGGCCGGGCAGGGCCAGGACGCCGCTGCGGTACTCCTCCTGGACGTCGATGATGACCAGCGTGGCGTTGCTCAGGGTGGTCGGCGGGTAGCCCCGGCCGCTGAGTTGGAACATGGATTTGGGAGCAGACATGCGAATCTCCGGTACGACGTAGGCCGCTATTGTCCGCCGTGTGACGCGATAAGTGAACCATGTCGCGCAATCCTCTTGCGGGAACCTTCCCGCCCGGCGCACCATCGAAGCCCTTCGGATGGAGTCGAAGTCGCCGTGTGCAAGGAGTTGCCGCATGAATGGCCTGTCTGATCTTCCCCCTTCTTTCTGGTTGCTGTTCGCCTGCGCCGTGGCCATCGCCGTGTTGCGCGAATTGCGTCGTGAGCGCCGGGAAGACCCCTAGGTGCGTCGCAAGCCCTAAGCGGTCGGGTGTAGAATCCGCATCCCGTTCCAAGAGGTAGAGCGTCGTGTCCGAATCCCGCCTGCGCACCCTGCGCGACCACATCCGCTGGGCCGTTAGCCGTTTCCATGGGGAGAACCTGTTCTTCGGCCATGGCACCGACAACGCCTGGGATGAAGCCCGCCAGCTCGTCCTCGGCGCCCTGCACCTGCCCTACGAAATCGCCGACAGCTACCTGGACTGCAGCCTGGAGGACGACGAGCGCGAGCATGTCCAGGCCCTGCTGAAGCGCCGCATTCATGAGCGCGTACCGGCCGCCTACCTGCTGGGCGAGGCCTGGTTCTGCGGCCTGCCGTTCGTGGTCGACGAGCGCGTGCTGGTGCCCCGTTCGCCCATCGGCGAGCTGATCGAGCAGGGCTTCGAGCCCTGGCTGCCGAACATGCCGGCGCGCATCCTCGACCTCTGCACCGGCTCCGGCTGCATCGGCATTGCCGCCGCCCACGCCTTCCCCGAGGCAGAGGTGGTGCTGGCCGACCTGTCCTTCGACGCGCTGGAAGTGGCCAACCAGAACATCGAGCGCCACGAGCTGGAGGACCGCGTCTACACCGTCCAGGGCGACGGTTTCGACGGCCTGCCCGGCCAGCGCTTCGACCTGATCCTGTCCAACCCGCCCTATGTCGATGCGGAAGACTTCGCCGACATGCCCGAGGAGTACCACCACGAGCCGGCCATGGGCCTGGCCTGTGGCGACGATGGGCTGGACCTGGTGCGGCGCATGCTGGCCGAAGCCGCCGACCACCTGACCGAGCAGGGCACCCTGATCGTCGAGGTGGGCAACAGCCAGGTGCATGTGGAGGCGCTGTATCCGGAAGTGGACTTCACCTGGCTGGAGTTCGCCCGGGGCGGGCATGGCGTGTTCCTGCTCAGTGCCCGCCAGTGCCGCGAGCACCAGGACCTGTTCCGCGCCCGCCTGGCGGGCTGAAGAGAGCCTCCCCGCTCAGGGCACCTCTGAAAGTCGGGGCGTGCCCGTCAGTGGGTGGCGATCCAGATCAGCAGGCCGGCCTGGAACACGGCGAAGACCACCAGGCAGGTGATGGTGAAGCGCAGGCCGCTGTCGTCGCGCTTGAGCTCGGTGACGCGGTCCTCCAGCTTGCGGATCTGGATTTCCTGCTGGTGCAGGTTGTGGTCGGCCTGCTGCAGCATGTTGGCCGCGTCCAGCAGGCCGATGACCTGCACCTTCTCCTTGTTCCAGTCATCCAGCAGCTCGCTGACGCGACCGGCGCCGTAGTGGGCGTGCAGTTGCAGCGGGTCCTGGTAGGTGACTTCGAATCCCTGGGCCTTGAGCACGTGGTCACGGCGCTGGCGAATGTCTTCCGAGACGGCCAGCGTGTTCGGTAGCGCGCCGCCTTCGACCCGGTAGTGCGCCCACTGGCGTCGCGCCCAGTGGATGCCCCGGGCCAGCAGGAAGCGCCCAAGACCGCGATTCTGGGGCTCCAGCCGCAGGCCGTCGTCGGGGCCGAAGCGGACCTCCTTGCTGCGGTGGTCGGCCCAGACCTCCAGGCGGTTCTGTTCCTTGCGCATGAGTTGTCCCGGCAGGTGCAGGCTGAGCACCAGCAGGCTGTGGTCGGGGCTGTGTCGTTCCACCTCGCCCAACTCGATGAAGCGCAGTGGCCGGGGCCCCGTGGCGGCGTCGGCAGGCAACGGCGCCAGCCTCAGCAGCAGGTGGTTCTCCGGCGCCAGGTCGGCCCAGGGATGCGGTGGCACCACCACGGGCGTGGGGTCCAGGGCCTCGGGGGGCTGGGTGTCGGTGTCGCTCATCGGGCTTTCCTGTTACGGGCGCGGTGTGATCCGGTTATCGGCCGCCAGGCGGCGGGCTGGAGGGCAGGGCGGCGATGAACGCCAGCAGGTGCTGGCCCAGCTCGCGAGCCAGGGGCAGCTCGACGGCATTATAGGAGCCCAGCTGCTCCTGGATACCGGCCGGCGTGATGCGCAGGATGTGGTTCATGCCGCCGATGACTGCCAGCTCGGCATCGGGCTTCGCGGCCTTCAGGGCCTCGGCATCGGCAACGCCGACCTGGATGTCGTGGCTGCCCTGCAGGATCAGTGCGGGGACTTTCACCGCCGCGAAGGCCTCGACCGGGTCGTGGGCCAGCAGCGAGATCAGGTAAGGCTGCACGCTGGGTCGGAACAGCACCATCAGCGGCGGTGGCACCTCGTCCACGGTCTGGCCGTTGCGCAGGGCCGCGAGGATCGCGGCGCTCCGTGCCAGGAGCGGAGGCGGCAGGCGCTGGCGCAGCTGTTCCACCAGCAACTGGTCGAAGGGCCGGCCGCTGCCGGCGATCACCACCAGGGCGGCGGCCTCGGTACGTGGCGCGGCCAGGCTGGCGATCAGCGCCCCTTCGCTGTGGCCGATCAGGATCAGTCTGGAAAACCGGGGGTCGGCCCTGAGCTGGCGTGCCCAGGCGACGGCGTCGTCCACGTAGCCGTCCAGGCTCAGCTGGCGTTCGTCCGGCCCGGCGTCTTGGCTGGCGGCAATGCCGCGCTTGTCGAAGCGCAGGCTGGCGATGCCGTTGCGGGCCAGCAGCTCGGCGAGCTTCTTCAGGCTGTCGTTGCGCCCACCCATGGGGTTGTTGCCGTTGCGGTCGGTGGGGCCGGAGCCGGCCACCAGCAACGCAACGGGGGCCGGCCCCTCGCCACCGGGCAGCAGCAGGGTGCCGTGGAGCACGCCGGTGCCGGTGTCCAGGTCCATGGGGCGCTGCAGCACGGTCTGGGCGGCGAAGCCGGTGGCGGGTGGGAGCAGGCTGCAGAGCAGCGGGGCGAGCAGGGTGTACAGCAGTCGGGGCATGGGGGAATCCGTGTGGGAGTGCCAGGCTTGGATGCCGGCACCGGCGCAAGGTTCGTGGGTGAACTGGTCGGGCGCCGCAGGTATACTCCTCGGCCTTTCTTCGAGGCCCATTTCAGCGGAGCACTGTGCATGTCCGGCAACACCTACGGCAAGCTGTTCACCGTCACCACGGCTGGCGAAAGCCACGGCCCGGCGCTGGTCGCCATCGTCGACGGCTGCCCGCCCGGGCTGGAGCTTTCCCTGGAGGACCTGCAGCGTGACCTCGACCGCCGCAAGCCGGGCACCAGCCGCCACACCACCCAGCGCCAGGAAGCCGACGAGGTGGAGATCCTCTCCGGCGTCTTCGAAGGCCGCACCACCGGCTGCTCCATCGGCCTGCTGATCCGCAACACTGACCAGAAGTCCAAGGACTACTCGGCGATCAAGGACCTGTTCCGCCCGGCCCACGCCGACTACACCTACCACCACAAGTACGGCGTCCGCGACTACCGTGGCGGCGGCCGTTCCTCGGCGCGCGAGACCGCCATGCGCGTCGCCGCCGGCGCCATCGCCAAGAAGTGGCTGGCCGGGCAGGGCATCCGCATCCGCGGCTACATGAGCCAGCTCGGCCCGATCGAAATCCCCTTCAAGACCTGGGACTCGGTGGAGCAGAACGCCTTCTTCAGCCCCGACCCGGACAAGGTGGCGGAGCTGGAGGCCTACATGGACCAGCTGCGCCGTGACCAGGATTCCGTCGGCGCCAAGATCACCGTCGTCGCCGAAGGCGTGCCGCCGGGCCTGGGCGAGCCGATCTTCGACCGCCTGGACGCGGAACTCGCCCACGCGCTGATGAGCATCAACGCGGTGAAGGGCGTGGAAATCGGCGCCGGCTTCGCGTGCGTCGCCCAGCGCGGCACCGAGCACCGCGACGAGCTGACCCCGGAAGGCTTCCTCAGCAACAACGCCGGCGGCATCCTCGGTGGCCTTTCCTCGGGCCAGCCGATCGTCGCCCACCTGGCGCTCAAGCCCACCTCCAGTATCACCACCCCGGGCCGCTCCATCGACGTCGACGGCAACCCGGTGGACGTGATCACCAAGGGCCGCCACGACCCCTGCGTCGGCATCCGCGCCACGCCCATCGCCGAAGCCATGATGGCCATCGTGCTGATGGACCACCTGCTGCGCCACCGCGGGCAGAACGCCGATGTGCGTGTCACCACTCCGGTGCTCGGCCAACTGTGACCGGCGGCGCGCTGCCGTACTGGCGGCTGTCCGGTTTCTACCTGTTCTACTTCGCCCTGCTGGGCGCCACGGCGCCCTTCCTCGGGCTCTACTTCGCCCACCTGGGCTTCTCCGCCGCGCGCATCGGCGAGCTGGTGGCCATCCCCATGCTGATGCGCTGCGTGGCGCCCAACCTCTGGGGCTGGCTGGGCGACCGCAGCGGCCAGCGCCTGGCCATCGTGCGGCTGGGCGCGCTCTGCACCCTGTGCACCTTCGCGCTGATCTTCGTCGACAAGAGCTACGCCTGGCTGGCGATGATCATGGCCCTGCATGCCTTCTTCTGGCACGCGGTGCTGCCGCAGTTCGAAGTGATCACCCTGGCCCATCTCAGGGAGCAGGCCGCGCGCTACAGCCAGATCCGCCTGTGGGGCTCCATCGGCTTCATCCTCACCGTGGTCGGCCTGGGCAAGGCGTTCGAGGTGTTCAGCCTGGACGTCTACCCGGTGGCGCTGGTGGTCATCATGGCCGGTATCGTGCTCAGCAGCTGGTGGGTGCCCAATGCCACGCCGGTGGCCCGGGAGGGAGGCGCCAGCGGTGGCTTCCTCGACCAGCTGCGGCAACCCGGCGTGCTGGCGTTCTACCTGTGCGTGGGGTTGATGCAGCTGTCCCACGGCCCGTACTACACCTTCCAGACCATCTACCTGGAAAGCCTCGGCTACCCGCGCGGCTTCATCGGCCAGCTGTGGGCGCTGGGCGTGGTGGCGGAGGTATTGATGTTCCTGGTGATGGCGCGCATCCTCTCGCGCTTCCCGGTTCGCGAGGTGCTGGCCGCGAGCTTCCTGCTCGCGGCGTTGCGCTGGCTGCTGCTGGGGCATCTCGCCGACAACCTCGCGGTGCTGCTGTTCGCCCAGGTGCTCCATGCGGCGACCTTCGGCAGCTTCCATGCGGCGGCCATCCATTTCGTGCAACGCCAGTTCGGCCCGCAGCAGCAAGGCCAGGGCCAGGCGCTCTACGCAGCACTCGCCGGCACCGGCGGCGCGCTCGGGGCCCTGTACTCCGGTTACAGCTGGAACAGCCTGGGCGCTTCCTGGACCTTCGTCATCGCCAGCCTGGCCGCCATGGCTGCTGCCGTTATCATTGCCACTCAATTGAAAGAGGAGCGGGCATGAACCGCGAAACACTCACCCGTGAAATCATCGAGGCCGGCCGCTTCCTCTATGGTCGCGGCTGGTCCCCGGCCACCAGCAGCAACTACTCGGCGCGGTTGTCGGCCGACCAGGCGCTGCTGACCGTCTCCGGCAAGCACAAGGGCCAGCTCGGCGAGGACGATGTGCTGGCCACCGACCTCGACGGCATCAGCCTGGAGCCCGGCAAGAAGCCCTCCGCCGAGACCCTGCTGCACACCCAGCTGTACCGCTGGCAGCCCGGGATCGGCGCCGTGCTGCACACCCACTCGGTGAACGCCACCGTTCTCTCGCGGCTGACCCTGAGCGACTCGCTGGTGTTCGCCGACTACGAACTGCAGAAGGCCTTCAGCGGCGTGTCCACCCATGAAAGCCAGGTGGAAGTGCCGATCTTCGACAACGACCAGGACATCGCCCGTCTGGCAGCCAAGGTCCAGCCCTGGCTGGACGTGCACCCCGAGTGCGTCGGCTACCTGATCCGTGGCCACGGCCTCTACACCTGGGGCCCGCGCATGAGCGACGCCCTGCGCCAGGTCGAAGCCTTCGAATTCCTGTTCGAGTGCGAGCTGAAGGTTCGCGCCCTGCAGGCCCGCTGACGCCACCCTCCGCCGAGGGAGCCTTGACCCAGACCGCCCGTGCGACCGGCCAGCAGAGCCGGAGCCGGCGACCAGGAGTACACCGATGAGCAGCCTTTCCGTTTACCACGAGTCCAGCCCCGACCTGCCGAACAAGGTGCTGACCCATGTCGATGACATCGCTTCCACCCTTGCGGCCGTGGGCGTGCGCTTCGAGCGCTGGCAGGCCAGCGCGCCGCTGACCCCGGGGGCGAGCCAGGACGAGGTGATCGCCGCCTACCGCCCGCAGATCGACGCGTTGATGAAGGAGCGCGGCTACGTGACGGTGGACGTGGTCAGCCTCGACCGCAGCCACCCGCAGAAGGCCGAGCTGCGTGCCAAGTTCCTTGACGAGCACCGCCACGCCGAGGACGAGGTGCGCTTCTTCGTCGCCGGGCGCGGCCTGTTCACCCTGCACATCGATGACTACGTCTACGCCGTGCGGTGCGAGAAGAACGACCTGATCTCGGTGCCTGCTGGCACCCGCCACTGGTTCGACATGGGCGAGGAGCCGCACTTCGTCGCCATCCGCCTGTTCAACAACCCCGAGGGCTGGGTGGCCCAGTTCACCGGGGACGACATCGCCAGGCGCTTTCCGCAGTTGGAGGATTGAGGCCGTAGGCGGGGCAGGGAGCGTGGTGGGCTGAAGCCCACCCTATGCCCACCTGGTACACCCGCCTGATACGTCTGTCTGCGCCCATCCAGCCCTGCGATTGCGCCGGGTCCTGTGAATATCGAAATACCGGAGTCCGCATGCCCATCAAGGCCATCCTCACCGACATCGAAGGCACCACCAGTGCCGTGAGCTTCGTTTTCGACGTGCTGTTCCCCTATGCCGCCCGGCACCTGCCGGGCTTCGTCAGCGAGCACGCCGCCGAGCCTGCCGTGGCGGAGCAGGTGGAAGCGGTACGTCGCGAGAGCGGCGAGCCCGAGGCCAGCATCGAGCGTGTGGTGGCGATCCTGCTGGAATGGATTGCCGAGGACCGCAAGGCCACCCCGCTCAAGGCGCTGCAAGGCATGGTCTGGGAGCAGGGCTACCGGGCCGGACAGCTCAAGGGCCATGTCTACCCGGATGCTGTCGAGGCGCTGCGCCGCTGGCACGCCGAGGGCTATCGGCTGTACGTCTACTCCTCGGGCTCGATCCAGGCGCAGAAGCTGATCTTCGGCTGTTCCGAGGCGGGTGACCTGAGCCCGCTGTTCTCCGGCTACTTCGACACCACCAGCGGCCCCAAGCGGGAGGCCGGGTCCTACCGCCGTATCGTCGAGGCCATCGGGCTGCCGGCGGAGGAGGTGCTGTTCCTCTCCGACGTGGTGCAGGAACTGGACGCGGCGCGCGAAGCCGGCCTGCCCACCATCGGCCTGGCCCGCGAGGGTGGCGAGCTGGCCGGGCATCCGACCGTGGCCAGCTTTGCGGTGATCGACCCGGCACACACCTGAGTCGACCCTCTCGTCAGTAGTCCAGCCACACCGCGCGGTGGTCGGAGCCTTGCCAGGGCAGGGCGCCCACCGCCTTCACCGTGCGGTCGCTGCGCAGCAGGATCAGGTCCACGCCCAGCAGCCCCGGCCACCAGGTGGGGCGCACGCGCTGGGCGGTGAGGCGCAGGCCGGCATCGGCCAGGAAGTCCTGCAGGCGCGGTGAGAACGCCGTGCTGTTGAAGTCCCCCATCACCACCACTTCACGACCTTCCAGGGCGATCTGTTCGGCCAGCTGGCGCAGGCTTTCGTCCCGGGCTGCCGCCAGTTCCGGCCCCAGGGGCGGCGGCGGGTGGATGCCGTAGAGCACGGTGCCGTCATCCAGCTCGGCGCGGATGTAGGGGTAGGCAGCCAGGCCGCGTGGCTCCAGCACCTGGCAGCGGCGCACCGGTTGGCGGGTGAACAGCGCCAGGCCGAACGGGCCGTCCTGGTAGCGGGCACAGGCTTCTCGGGCTTTCAGTGGGGCCAGGCGTTCGCCCCAGGCAGGGGTGGCTTCGGTGAGGAACAGGGCATCGGCCGGCAGCGCGTTGAGCCAGGCGGCCTCGGCGTCGGCGCGGGGGTTGTCCAGGCGCAGGTTGTAGGCCATCACCCGGCGTTCCTGGCCGGTGCTGCCCGGCGCGTCGTGCGGCCAGGGGGTGAGGCCCCAGCCGATCACCCCGGCGCCTGCGAGGACGAACAGCAGCGACGAGGCATTGCGCGGATTGGCAAAGGCCCCTACCAGCATCAGGCCGGCCTGCAGCGGGGCGAAATGGCTGAACAGCTCCAGCACCCAGTGGAAGCGACCGAACTGGCCGAGCACGAGGGTGACCAGGCCAAGCCAGGCAAGCTGGTTGAGGTGGAAGCGCAGGGCCTTGAGCACGGAAACATCCTGATGGCGGCGGGTGGGAGATTGTAGGGCATCCGCCGATGGACGGAACCTTGCCCGCCGCCATCTGCCCAACCAGCTGTTCACCTGAGGCGGCAGGGGCGCGATGCCCCCGTCACAATCCTGTGCATGGGAGGACGCCATGAGCGGAGCGGCAATTGCTTTCTACGGCGGGCTGGGCGCACTTTACCTGCTGCTGACGGCCTGGGCGCTCTACAACGTGGTGACCAGCAACGTACCGCGCCAGCTGCGCTGGCTGTGGGTGGCGCTGCTGGTGCTGTTCCCCGTGCTCGGGCTGTTCAACTGGGCCTGGATGGGCCCGCGCAGGCGGCGCCCGGGCGCTGCCTGATCCGTCTTTCCCCAACAGGAGCGTTGTCATGGGTTCGCTGCTCAACAGCCTGGCCGGTCTGGTCATCCTGGCCCTGGATATCTGGGCCATCCTCAATGTCATCAAGAGCAATGCCGAGATCGGCATGAAGGTGCTGTGGATCCTGCTGATCGTGCTGCTGCCGGTGCTCGGCCTGATCATCTGGGCCATCGCCGGCCCTCGTGGCGATGTGCGCTTGTGAGCCGCGGGCTACGCGCCTGGGTGGGCGCCCTGCTGGCCCTGGGCTGCCTGGCGGCCCTGGCCGAACCCCTGGATGACGCCTGGGCGGCGCTGCGCAGCGGCCAGGCCGCCCTGCTGCTGCGCAATGCCAATGCGCCGGGCGCGGGCGATCCGGCGGGCTTCCAGCTGCAGGACTGCCGGACCCAGCGCAACCTCGATGCCCAGGGCCGGCGCGAGGCCCAGCAATGGGGCCAGCTGCTGCGCCGCCACTGGATCGAGGGGCCGCGCATCTATGCCGGGCGCTGGTGCCGCACCCAGGAAACGGCCCTGGAGCTGGGGCTCGGGGCGGTGGAGACCCTGGACGCGCTGGACTACTTCGACGGTGACCTGGCCGCTGCGAAGCGCTTGCGCCAGCGTGTCAGCCAACTGCCACGGGGCCTGCCGCTGGTGCTGGTGACCCACGGGGTGAACATCGGCGCGCTGGCCGGCATCACGCCGGTTCCGGGCGAGGCGGTGATCGTGGCGATGCCGATCGGCGAGCCGCCTCGGGTGCTGTCACGGGTGCCCGCGCCGCACTGAGTCAGATGAGTTGCAGCTGGTCCTGGGCCGGCTGCAGCAGGGCGCCTTCGAGACGCAGCAGGATGGCCTTGCGCTCCAGTCCGCCAGCAAAGCCGGTGAGGCTGCCGTCGCGGCCGATCACCCGGTGGCACGGAATGATGATGGCGATGGGGTTGGCGCCATTGGCGGCGCCGACGGCGCGCACGGCCCGGGGGCGGCCGATCTCCTGGGCGAGGGCGGCGTAGTGGGTGGTCTGGCCGTGGGGAATCGCCTGCAGGGCACGCCACACGTCCTGCTGGAAGGGCGTGCCGCGTGGCGCCAGCTTCAGTTCGAAGCGTGTGCGCTTGCCGGCGAAGTAGGCGTCCAGCTGCCGGCAGGCGTCATCCAGCTCGCGCGTCGCGGGCTGCCAGGTCGGGTCCAGTGTCCAGGGCGTGGCGCTGTCCATGTGCAGCATGCGCAGCCCTTCCTCGTCGCTGGCCAGCAGCAGGGTTCCGATGGGGCTGGGGTGGTGGCGGAAGTACACGTCAGGTCTCCGTTGCGTAGCTGTGCCAGAGGTACACGGCAGCATAGGCGCGCCACGGTCGCCAGCGCTCGGCGCGTTCGGCGAGCTGGCGTGGGCTGATGCCGCCGGCACCCCAGAGGGGGGATTTGAGCAGGCCCAGGTCGGCCGTGGGGAAGGCATCCGCATCGCCGAAGGCCCGCAGGGCAATGTACTGGGCCGTCCAGGGGCCGATGCCGGGCAGGGCGCAGAGCCGCGCCTGGAAGGCTTCGACGCCGTCCGCCAGGCTCAGTTCCAGCTCGCCCGATGCCACGGCGGCGGCCAGTCGGCGCAGGGTCTCGACCCGCTTGCCGGGCATGCCGATGCCGGGGAGGGTGTCTTCGGCGATGGCTGCCGGGGTGGGGAACAGGCGCAGGCCGTCGGGGCTTTCGGGCAGGGGCGTGCCCAGGCGCTCCACCAGGCGGCCGGCGATGGTCACCGCAGCCTTCACCGTCACTTGCTGGCCGATGATGGTGCGCACCGCCTGTTCGAACGGGTCGAAGGCGACCGGCAGGCGCAGCCCGGTGTGTCGCTCCAGGAGCGGCTTCAGCACCTCGTCCTGCGCCAGGGTGGCGGCAACGGCGAGCGGGTCGCAGTCCAGGTCGAACATGCGCCGCACCCGCAGGGCGATGTCCGCCTGGGCCGCTGCGGCCTCGTGCGGCAGTTCCAGCAACAGGGCATCGGGCGTGGGCGTGACGCGGACCCAGCTGTGCAGCTCACCCAGGCGGATGCTGCGGGTGTAGCCGTGTTCATCCACCCGTTCGACGCCGGGCAGGCGACGCACGCTGAAGTGGGCATGGAACTGGTGCCAGTGCCAGGGCGGCTGGAACGGCAGTGCCTGGCGCAGGAGAGGGGCGGGTGTCTGCATGGCGCGACGATACCCGCTGAGGGCGTGGCCTGTCGCGGGAAAATCGGCCGTCGCCACGGTTCGACCTGACACGGTGAGCGTCGTAGAATGCGCGCCTTTCTCCGGGCGGGCCGCTGTTCCGTCCTTCTGCAGCCACTACGGGAGACCGCTCATGAGCGATTACCAGGAAACTCTCTATGACGGCTACGGCCAGCGTTTTCGCATGGACAAGCTGCTTCACGAGGTCCGCACCGAGCACCAGCACCTGGTGATCTTCGAGAACGCGCGCATGGGCCGCGTGATGGCGCTGGACGGTGTGATCCAGACCACCGAGGCAGACGAGTTCATCTACCACGAGATGCTCACCCACGTGCCGATCCTGGCCCATGGCGCTGCCCGCCGCGTGCTGATCATCGGCGGTGGCGACGGCGGCATGCTGCGCGAGGTGCGCAAGCACAAGGCGGTCGAGAGCATCACCATGGTGGAGATCGACGGCACCGTGGTGGACATGTGCAAGGAGTTCCTGCCGAACCACTCCAAGGGCGCCTATGACGACCCGCGCCTGAACCTGGTGATCGACGATGGCATGCGCTTCGTGGCGACCACGGAGGAGAAGTTCGACGTGATCATCTCCGACTCCACCGATCCCATCGGGCCGGGCGAGGTGCTGTTCTCCGAGAACTTCTACCAGGCCTGCCGTCGCTGCCTGAACGATGGCGGCATCCTGGTGACCCAGAACGGCACGCCCTTCATGCAACTGGCCGAAGTGCAGACCACTGCGTCGCGCATGAACGGCCTGTTCGCCGACTGGCACTTCTACCAGGCGGCGGTGCCCACCTACATCGGCGGGGCCATGACCTTCGCCTGGGGCGCGACCCAGGGCGATACCCGCAAGGTCTCCCTGGAGGTGCTGCGCCAGCGCTTCGCCGGCAGCGGCATCGTGACCCGCTACTACAACCCCGAGGTTCACCTGGGCGCCTTCGCGCTGCCGCAGTACGTGCTGCAGGCCGTGGGCAAACCCAGCAACGACTGAGGTGCCCGGCCTCCTTTCCGGAGGCTGGCTGAATGAAAGAAACCGCTGCCGGAGCGATCCGGCAGCGGTTTTTTCATGGCGGTGTGCTTCAGCCGAAGCGGTAGATGTCCATGCCCAGTGCACCGAGGGTGAAGCCGCTGTGGGCCAGGCTGAATGCGCCGCCGGCTCCGCGTGCGAAGTACAGCGGCAGCAGGTGCTCGTCACTGGGGTGGCTGCGCACTGCATTGGGCGCCTGGGTGCGGTAGTGATGCAGGGCGTCTTCGTCATCGCGGGCCAGGTGCTCGACCATCCAGTCGCGGAAGACCTGGGCCCAGTCGGAGCCGTGGTCGTCCTGCGCGTGCCAGTCCAGCTCCCGCAGGTTGTGGGTGATGCTGCCGGAGCCGATGAGCAGCACGCCTTGGTCGCGCAGGGCGGCCAGGGCACGGCCGACCCGGGTCTGGAAGGCCGGGCCGAGGCGGCTGGGCAGGGACAGTTGCAGCACCGGGATCTCCGCTTCCGGGTACATCAGCGACAGCGGCACCCAGGCGCCATGGTCGAGGGGGCGCTGGTCATCGATGGCGGCGTCCAGGCCGGCGGCCTTCAGCAGTCCCTGGACTTCGCGCGCCAGTTCGGGTGCGCCGGGGGCGGGGTACTGGACGGCGTAGAGCGCCGGCGGGAAGCCGTAGAAGTCGTGCCAGGTCTCGGGGTGGGTGGCGCCAGTCAGGCTCAGGCCCTGGCTCTCCCAGTGCGCGGATACCACCAGGATGGCGCGCGGGCGCGGCAGCTCGGCCGCCAGGCGGGCGAGGGCGGGGCCGCTGGCGCCGGGTTCCAGCGCGAGCATGGGGGAACCGTGGGAGATGAACAGGGTGGGTAGCATCCGGGGCGTCCTCCGTTAGGATGGGCGCCATGTTCTGCGCTGGACGTATCGACTTCCAGCATAAAATTCTGCGCGTATCTATCGAATCATCAGGAGGATCAGGTGGAAGAGTCATTCTGGCAGGCACGTTGGCACAGCAATCAGATCGGGTTCCATCTCGATGAGGTCAACCCCTGGCTGCTGCGGCATTGGCACGCCCTGGCGCTCCCTGCCGATGCGCAGGTGCTGGTGCCGCTCTGCGGCAAGAGCCTGGACCTGCTGTGGCTCGCTGACCAGGGCCATCGGGTGCTGGGCGTGGAGCTGGCAGAGAAGGCGGTGCTGGATTTCTTCGCCGAATGGGGCGTGGAGCCGGAGGTGAGCGAGGTCGGCGCGTTGCGCCGCTTCAGTTCGGGGCGGGTAGAGATCCTCCAGGGGGACTTCTTCGCCCTGACGCCCGAGGACACCCGGGATTGCGTGGCGCTGTATGACCGGGCAGCGATCATCGCCTTGCCGCCGGCCATGCGCGAAGCCTATGTCGCGCACCTCGCTCGCCTGCTGGCGCCGGGTTGCCGGGGGTTGATGGTGACCCTGGAGTACGAGCAGTCGCGGCTCGACGGCCCGCCGTTCGCGGTGCCGGAGGAGGAGGTGCGCGCGCGCCTGGAGTCGGAGTGGAGCGTGGAGCTGCTGGAGCGGGAAGACGTGCTGGAGAAGAACTGGAAGTTCGCCTCGCGCGGCCTGGACACCTTGCACGAGCCGGTGTTCCGCTTGCAGCGTAAGGGCTGAGGCTCGGCGATGACGAATGAAAAAGGGCAGCCAGTGGCTGCCCTTTTCGTTGGCTTCGGTTGGATCAACCGCGGCGGCGCAGGGCCTCGATACGGTCTTCCAGGGGCGGGTGGCTCATCAGCAGGCCGGCCAGGCCGTTCTTCAGGCCACCGTTGATGCCGAAGGCGGTCAGGCTGTCGGGCATCTGCACCGGTACGCCTTGCTCGGCGCGCAGGCGCTGCAGGGCACCGATCATGGCGTTGGTGCCGGCCAGTTGGGCGCCGGCTTCGTCGGCGCGGTACTCACGTTTGCGCGAGAACCACATGACGATGATGCTGGCGAGGATGCCCAGGACCAGCTCGGCGAAGATGGTGGCAATGAAGTAGCCAATGCCGGGGCCTTCTTCGTTCTTCAGGATCACCTTGTCGACGAAGTTGCCGAAGATGCGCGCGAAGAACATCACGAAGGTGTTCACCACGCCCTGGATCAGGGACAGGGTGACCATGTCGCCGTTGGCCACGTGGCCGATCTCGTGGGCCAGCACCGCCTTCACCTCATCGGGCGAGAAGCGTTCCAGCAGGCCCTGGCTGACGGCGACGAGGGCGTCGTTGCGGTTCCAGCCGGTGGCGAAGGCGTTGGCCTCGTAGGCCGGGAAGATACCCACCTCGGGCATCTTGATGCCGGCCTGGCGGGACAGCTCCTCGACGGTCTGCAGCAGCCACTGCTCGTGACGGGTACGGGGCTGGGTGATGATCTCGGTACCGGTGCTCATCTTCGCCATCCACTTGGAGATGAACAGCGAGACCAGGGAGCCGGCGAAGCCGAACACGGCACAGAACACCAGCAGGCTGCCGTAGTTCTGGCCGGTGAAGCGATCTACCCCCAGCAGTTTCAGCGTGATGCTGGCAATCACCAGGACTGCAAGGTTGGTGGCCAGGAACAACAGAATTCGCATCATGATTGGGGCGGTCTCCTCACGGCGGAAAGCGGTTTGATATGCGGGGGTATATAAGGTTCGGGCGAGGGCGATTCAACCGAACCCTTATTTCAAACTGTGTCGCCTGCCGCGCCGTCGGGGCCGCTGAACAGCAGGCGTGACAGCCGCGCGATGCGTTCGCTGTTGCGGCTGGCCAGTGCTTCGCGCAGCTGGTGGGCGAGGGTGCCGTGCACCCTGCGCACGCTCGGCGGCAGGGCGCCTTCGTCGCCGACCGCATGGGGAATGCTGCGGGACAGGCGCAGGAAGCCCTTCTCCGTGAGCACGGCCTGGTCCAGCGCTTCGTAGCGGATGGTGCTCTCGTAGCGGATGTAGCCTTCCTCGGCCAGCCAGATCAGGGCGCCCAGGCAGCCCTGGTGGCGTTTGCTGGGCAGGCCGAATTCGTCCGGCTCTTCGTGGCCGATCAGATCCTCCACGTACAGCGCGGATTTGCGGGGGAAGGCGAGGTAGAGCGTCAGCATGCCGGCTGCGCAATCCTTGTAGAAGTCGTCGATCTGCAGGTCCATGGTCAGAGTGCTCGCGCCAGCAGCGCGTTGGGGAGCAGCGGCAGCAGGCGGCCGATCAACGCCCAGGGCCAGCCGGGCACGTAGGCGCGGCGGGTCTGGCGCTCGATGTGCTGGGCGATCAGCCGGGCGCCGCGCTCCACGTCGATGAGGAAGGGACGCGGCCCTGCTCCCTGGTTGATGGGGGTGTCGATGTAGCCGGGCAGCAGCAGGGTGGTGCGCAGGGGGCTGCGGTACAGCTCCAGTTCGAGGGCTTCCATATAGCTGATCAGCCCGGCCTTGCTCGCCGAATAGCCGGCGGTTGCCGGCARGCSSSGCYTGCCGGCAACCGAGGCCACGGCCACCAGGTGGCCATGGCCTTGCTCGCGGAACAGCTGGGCGGCGGCGTCGAGGCAGGCGATGGTGCCGATCAGGTTGGTCTCCAGGGTCTGCTGGAAGCGCTCGAAACGGCCCGTGCCGACCTTGCCCGCCAGGCCGATGCCGGCGTTGGCGATGAGCCCGTCGAGCCCGCCCAGGGCGTTTTTCGCCAGGCCCACGGCGTCCTGGCAGGCGGCGTAGTCGGTGACGTCGAGGGGCAGCACGGCGATGTTCCGACCGTGGTGCGCGCGCAGCTCTTCGGCGAGTTGCTGGAGGGTTTCCTCCCGGCGTGCCGCCAGGGCCAGGTCATGTCCCCGTGCAGCCAGCTCGCGGGCCAGGGCCATGCCGATGCCGGAACTGGCGCCGGTGAGCAGGTAGCGGCGGGGCTGGCCCATGGCGGTGCTCCTTTTACTGGCGGTAGGTCTTGAGGAAGTTGCCGATGCGGCCGATGGCCTGCTCCAGGTCGTCGACGCGGGGCAGGGTGACCACGCGGAAGTGGTCCGGCCACGGCCAGTTGAAGGCGGTGCCCTGGACGATCAGCAGCTTCTCGGAGAGCAGCAGGTCGAGCACGAATTTCTCGTCGTTGTGGATCGGGCAGACCTTCGGGTCGATGCGCGGGAAGGCATAGAGCGCGCCCATGGGCTTGACGCAGCTGACGCCGGGGATGTCGTTGAGCAGTTCCCAGGCGCGGTTGCGCTGCTCCAGCAGGCGGCCGCCGGGCAGGACCAAGTCGTTGATGCTCTGGTAGCCGCCGAGTGCGGTCTGGATGGCGTGTTGGCTCGGCACGTTGGCGCACAGGCGCATGTTGGCCAGGATGTCGAGGCCTTCGATGTAGCTCTGGGCGCGGTGCTTGGGCCCGGAGATGGCGATCCAGCCGGAGCGGAAGCCGGCCACGCGGTAGGACTTGGACAGCCCGTTGAAGGTCAGACAGAGCACGTCCGGCGCCAGGGAGGCGGTGGAGATGTGCTGGGCCTCGTCGTAGAGGATCTTGTCGTAGATCTCGTCGGAGAAGATCACCAGGTTGTGCTGGCGGGCCAGTTCGACGATCTCCAGCAGCAGCTCGCGGGAGTACACGGCGCCGGTGGGGTTGTTGGGGTTGATCAGCACCAGGGCCTTGGTGTTGGAGGTGATCTTCGCCTTCATGTCGGCGATGTCCGGGAACCAGCCGGCCTGCTCGTCGCACAGGTAGTGCACCGGCTTGCCGCCACCCAGGGCCACGGAGGCGGTCCAGAGCGGGTAGTCGGGGGCCGGGATCAGCACCTCGTCGCCGTTGTTCAGCAGGGCCTGCAGGGCCATTACGATCAGTTCGGAGACGCCGTTGCCCAGGTAGATGTCCTCGATGCCGACTCCTTCCACCTGCTTCTGCTGGTAGTACTGCATGACGGCCTTGCGGGCGCTGAACAGGCCCTTGGAGTCGCTGTAGCCCTGGGCGGTGGGGAGGTTGCGGATGACGTCCTGGAGGATTTCCTCCGGCGCTTCGAAGCCGAAGGGGGCCGGGTTGCCGATGTTCAGCTTGAGGATGCGGTGGCCTTCCTCTTCCAGACGCTTGGCGTGCTTGAGCACCGGCCCGCGAATGTCGTAGCAGACGTTGGCGAGCTTGTTGGATTTGCTGAACTGCATGGTTCTGAGGGTCCCGAATGTGTTGATGCGCCGGGGGCGGCCGCTGGGGCAGTGGAAGGGGCGGATACCTTGGCAGCCGGCAGCGCCGCTGCCAGACTGGCGCCCGAAGGCACGCATGATACGTGCGGCCCGATGGCCGGAAAAGGTACGGGTCGGGCTTTTTTCCGCAACGAGGTGACCCTATGGAAAAGCTGGACAAACCCCTTGAAGCCTGGCGCGAAGAGCTGACCGACGCGCAGTTCCACGTCTGCCGCCTGGGGGGCACCGAACGGCCCTTCACCGGCGAATACAACGGCACCAAGACACCCGGCATCTACCACTGCGCCTGCTGCGGTGCGGCGCTGTTCGATTCCGATGCCAAGTACGACTCCGGCAGCGGCTGGCCCAGCTACTTCCAGCCGGTGGACGACCAGGCCATCGCCGAGCTGGAGGACTTCAGCCACGGCATGCACCGCGTTGAGGTGCGCTGTGCCCGTTGCGAGGCGCACCTGGGGCATGTCTTCCCCGATGGACCCAGGCCGACCGGCCTGCGCTACTGCATCAATTCCGTGGCGCTGAAGCTCGTGCCTCGGGGCTGAATGCCAAAGCCCGCCGCCGGCGGGCTTTATTTTTGCTCAATTGAATTGCGTGCAATTTAGTTGGGCGCTATTTTTGTCGCGGCTTTCCCTTCCCGACCTTCATTAACTGAGGCACGCACCATGAGCGATCGGCTTCTCGACATTCCCGTCACCACCATCAAGGGCGAACAGAAGACCCTGGCGGACTTCGGCGGCAAGGCGCTGCTGGTGGTCAACACCGCCAGCAAGTGCGGCTTCACCCCCCAGTACAAGGGGCTGGAGGCGATCTGGCAGCAGTACCGCGACAAGGGCCTGGTGGTGCTGGGCTTCCCCTGCAACCAGTTCGGCAAGCAGGAGCCGGGTGACGAAGGGGCGATCTCGGAGTTCTGCGAGCTTAACTTCGGCGTGACCTTCCCGCTGTTCCGCAAGATCGAGGTCAACGGCGCGGGGGCCCACCCGCTCTACGTCGCGCTGAAGAAGCGGGCGCCGGGCCTGCTGGGCAGCCAGGGCATCAAGTGGAACTTCACCAAGTTCCTGATCGACGGCGAGGGTCGTGAGGTCAAGCGCTTCGCGCCCACCACCAAGCCCGAAGAACTCACCGCCGAGATCGAAGCGCTGCTGAAATGAAGCCGTTGCCGTCACCGCCCGAGGCGGACCTGCTGCTGGAGAACCAGCTCTGCTTCAAGCTCTATGCCGCCTCCCGCCTGGTGATCCGGGGCTACCGGCCGTTGCTGGAGCGCCTGGGGCTGACCTACCCGCAGTACCTGGCGATGCTGGTGCTCTGGGAGTGGCAGGCACGGCCGCCCGAGCAGCCCACGGTGAAGGCCCTGGGAGAGCGGCTGATGCTGGATTCCGGCACCCTGACGCCGTTGCTCAAGCGCCTGGAGCAGCTGGGTCATGTGCAGCGGCGCCGGGCGGCCCAGGACGAGCGCGAGGTGCACCTGGCGCTCACCCCCTCGGGGCTGGCCCTGCGTGACGAGACGGCGGCGCTGCGTGCGCAACTGATCTGCGACAGCGGGCTGGACCTGGACGAGATGGTCGAGCTGCGCGCGCGGCTCTCCGAGCTGCTGGAACGCTTCAGCGGGTTGGCTGGGTAGCCGGCAGCCAGTTGTCCAGCAGGGTCACCAGGTCTTCCCGGCGGAACGGCTTGGCCAGGTAGTCGTCCATGCCGGCGGCGCGGCAACGTTCGCGCTCGTCCGGCAGGGCGTTGGCCGTCAGCGCGACGATGGGCAGGCCGGGCCACTGGCCGCTCTGGCGAATGCGCCGTGTGGCTTCGTAGCCGTCCATGATCGGCATGTTGCAGTCCATCAGCACCAACTCCACCGGCTCCCTCGCCAGCACTTCCAGCGCTTCGCCGCCGTGGCTGGCCACCAGTACCTCGCAGCCGAGCTTGCTGAGCATGCCCTTGGCTACCAGCTGGTTCACCGCGTTGTCTTCCACCAGCAGCACGCGCGCGGAGTGGTGCGGGCGCGGCCGTTGCTCGCTGCTGGGTTGGGCGGTGTGCTCGTGGGGGTGCAGGCTGCGATGCAGGGCCTGGTACAGGGTGGAGCGCGAGATCGGACGGGCCAGCTGCTGCAGCGGGGCCAGCGGTGCGGCGCGCTCGGCGGGCAGGAAGCTGCCGTAGCCGGTGACCAGCAGGATCGGCGTCGGACCGGCCTCGCGCAGGCGGGGCAACTGCTCGGGGGCGTCGGTGATCACCTGGTCCCACGGGCCGTCGTCCAGGGAAGCGTCGGTGTTGCGTCGCTCATAGTGGATGCCCCAGATCGGCAGCCAGACCTTGAGCAGGTCCGACAGGCCGCTGCCGGCAGAGCACAGGGCCAGGACCCGTCCCTTGAGGGGCGGCGGCAGCATGGCGGGGGTGTCCGTGAACAGGGGCAGTTCTGCGCTGAACTGGCTGCCGAGGCCTTCTTCGGAGTGCACCTGGAGGCGGCCCTCCATGGCTTCGCAGAGGCGACGGGTGAGCGCCAGTCCGAGGCCGGTGCCGCCGAATTGCCGGGCGATTCCCGCGCCGCCCTGGGCGAAGGGCTGGAACAGCTTCGGCAGGGCTTCGGCGGAGATGCCGATGCCGGTGTCCCGCACGCTGATCACCACACCCTGGTCGCCAGCCGGCGTGACCCGCAGGTCCACCCGGCCGACACGGGTGAACTTGAGGGCGTTGGAGAGCAGGTTGCTGACGATCTGCCGCACCCGCGTCGGGTCGCCCATCACCAGGGAGGGCAAGCGCGGGTCCACCAGGCAGCTCAGTTCCACGCCGGGCGCTGCGTTCTGCGAGAGCAGGCTGGCGGTGTCCTCCACCAGCACGCCGAGGTCGAAGGGGATGGCCTCCAGCTCTAGCTGGCCGGCTTCGAACTTGGACAGGTCGAGGATGTCGTTGAGCAGCTCCACCAGTACGCTGCCGGAGTCGTGGGCGATGGTCAGCTGCTGGCGTTGCTCGGGGCTCAGGGGGCCGTCGAGGGTGAGCGAGAGCATGCCCAGCAGGCCGTTGAGCGGGGTGCGGATCTCGTGGCTCATGTTGGCCAGGAAGGCGGCGCGGGCCTGGGCGGTCTCCAGGGCACTGGCGCGGGCCATTTCCAGCTCGGCGTTGGACTGGCTGAGGCGGCGGTTGGTGGCCTTCAGCTCGGCGGTGCGGGCCGAGACGATGTTCTCCAGTTCGGCCAGGTACTGCGTGAGGCGGTCCTCCGCGTCCCGGCGCTGGCCCATCTCGGCCATCAGGCTGGCCAACTGGCGGTTGATCACGTCCACCAGCACACCGATCTCGTCATGCTCGTGGCCAGGCGGGTAGGGCAGGCGGTTCTCGCCGGGTGAACGGGTGTCCCGCTCGCTGAGCCCACGGATCAGCCCCACCAGGGGCTTGGTCAGCATGCTGTAGAACAGCACCAGCAGGATCAGCGATAGCAACAGGCTGCGCACGAAGCCGGACACCAGGGTCAGCATGGAGCGCCGCAGGAAGTGGTTGCCGAAGGCGAAGGTGTCCACCTCCAGGCGCAGCAGGCCCAGGGCTTCCTCGGGGGCGTGGGTGATGAACAGCGGGTCCTGGAATTCGCGGCGGGCACCGAAGAGGAAGTCGCTGAACACCCGGTAGTCGCTGCGCGCAGCGGGACGACCGACGCTGGCCAGCACGGTGCCGCTGTTGTCGATGATCTCGGCGCGGATCACCGCCGGCGAGCGCAGCAGCCCGGCCACCAGCTCCTGGGCCAGTTCGGCGTCGATGTTGTAGGCGATGCGGGCAGCGGGGTTGTGGCTGATTTCCAGCAGGGCGCGGATTTCCCGGTCCAGTGAAGCGTTCTCGCTGGCGTAGTCGATGCCGACCTGGATGATGCTGAGCAGTGTTCCGAGGATGAAGGCCACCAGCACGGTGAGGCTGGCCTGCTTGAACGACAGGCGTTGGGTCAGCGGGATATCCATTGGGGGTGATTCGGCCTTGTTCCGTGGGCTTGCCAAGCATAGCCTATCCCACCTTCCAGCCATCCGGCTGTGCCTTATTACAAGGAGTTGGAACGTGGATTCCCGATTGCTCGACTTCCTCGAACGCGCCGACGCGGTGCTGGCCCGCCTGGAGCCGCTGCTGCCGGCGGAGCGCCCGGTCATCGACTGGGAACGCTGCCTGGCTGCGCGCTGGCACCGCGACGGGCGCAGCGGCTTCCTGCAGCCGCTGGAGGTGAGCCTGGACCTGGATCTCGACGACCTGATCGGTGTGGACCCGCAGCGGGACACCCTGGCGCGCAACACCCGCCAGTTCGTCGACGGCCTGCCGGCCAACCATGCCCTGTTGTGGGGCGCGCGGGGCACGGGCAAGTCTTCGCTGGTCCGGGCGCTGCTCGCCGCTCATGCCGGGGAAGGGCTGCGCCTGGTGGAGATCGAACGTGACCACCTGGCCGACCTGCCCCGCGTGGTGGAGCTGCTTGCCGGGCTGCCGCAACGCTTCGTGCTGTTCTGCGACGACCTCTCGTTCGAGGCGGGCGAGGGCGACTATCGGGTGCTCAAGAGCGTGCTCGATGGCTCCCTGGAGCGGGCGCCGGACAATGTGCTGCTCTATGCCACGTCCAACCGACGCCACCTGGTGCCGGAGAAGCAGAGCGACAACGAGAACTGGAAGATGGTGGACGGCGAACTCCACCCCAACGAAGCGGTGGAGGACAAGATCGCGCTGTCCGACCGCTTCGGCCTCTGGCTCTCCTTCTATCCCTTCACCCAGGAACACTTCCTGGCGGTGGTGCGCCACTGGATCAGCTCCCTGGCCGCGACCGCCGGGCTGGAGTGGACCTGGGATGAAAACCTGGAGAAGGAAGCCATCCGCTGGGCCCTCGGGCGCGGCAACCGTAACGGCCGTTGTGCCTATCAATTCGCCCGCCAATGGGTTGGCCGGGCGCTGCTGGAGACTGCTTGATGATCGATCTGAAAACCGCCGGTGCCGGCCTCGACGGCTACGCGCTGCTGGCGGCGCAACTGGAATCCCTGCTGGCCGACGAGCGCGATTTCATCGCCAACGCCTCGCAGTTCGCGGCGTTCCTGTTCAATGAGCTGCCCGACCTGAACTGGGCCGGCTTCTACCTCAACAAGAACGAGCAACTGGTGCTCGGGCCGTTCCAGGGCAAGGTCGCCTGCGTACGGATTCCCTTCGACAAGGGCGTTTGCGGGGCGGCTGCCCGTACCCGCGCGACCCAGCGTGTGGAAGATGTACATGCCTTCCCCGGCCATATCGCCTGCGACAGCGCCTCCAACAGCGAGCTGGTGGTTCCGCTGGTGAAGAACGGCGTGCTGATCGGGGTGCTGGATCTGGACAGCCCGAATGTCGGGCGTTTCAGCGAGGCGGACCAGGCGGGCATCGAGAACCTGGCGTCGATCTTCCTGCGGTTGACCGACTGCTGAAGGAACATCCCGGCACCATGGCGGTGCCGGGATCGGTGGGGCTGGGATCAGGCCTTGCCGGAGAGCTTGTCGATCATGCGTTGCTCTCCCGGCAGCACGGCCTGGACCGACTCCCGGGCACGGACGCGCTGGTAGTGGGCGGCCAGCGCCGGCCAGCGGCTGGCGTCGATGGTTTCGCCGCCGTGTTCCATGTTGATCAATTGGCAGCACAGGGCCAGGTCGGCCATGGTCGGGCCTTCGCCTACGAAGTAGTCCGCATTGCCCAGGGTCTTTTCCAGGTAGTCGAAGTGCGGCGGCAGCTTGTCCAGGAGCGCTGCCTTTATCGCTTCCTCGTCCGACGGTTTGCCCATGGTGGGCTTGAGCACCCGGTTGCGGAACACCGTGAAGGTGGTGAGCGGGGCGAGCTCGTAGTCGGCGTACTTCTCCAGCCAGCGGATGCGCGCGCTCTGCTGCGCGTCGGTGCCGTACAGCGGCATCCGCTCCGGATGTTTCTCTTCCAGGTACTGGCCGATCACGCTGGAGTCGGCGAGGGTGAAGTCGCCATCACGCAGCGCGGGAATGCGGCCCAGCGGGTTCAGTTCCCGGTACCAGGCCGGTTGGCCGAACGGGGTGATGATCTCCAGCTGGTAGTCCAGCGCCTTTTCCAGCAGGCACAGGCGAACCTTGCGCACGAAAGGGGACAGGGGCGCGCCGTACAGGGTGATGCTCATCGTTGTTGTCCTCGTCTGAGCAGGGCGGGGTGCGGATCAGTCGTAGATGTTCTTCTTCTTCCACATGTCCTCGTCGTCCAGCTGATCGAGGCCGGCGGTGAGTTCGCTCGGCTCTTCGGGGGCAGGCTTCTTGTCGAGGGAGAGGGCATCGGCACGGGCCAGCTGCGCTTGCAGGGCCTGCAGCTGGGTCTTGTAGCGGGCCGGATCGGGCTGCTTCTGCAGGTACTGCACGCCGCGCTCGAAGGCCAGGCGGGCCTGGCGCGGCTGGCCGTCATGCAGGGCCTGGGCGCCGATATTGGTGAAGAACTCGATGTGCAGCTGAACCAGCATGCCGCGGATGTCGTTGACCCAGCGCTTGGCATCGGCCACCGGCAGGTAGCCGTCCTTCGCCGAGCGGGTGAGCTGGCCGTGCAGGGACTCCAGCTGGAAGCGCACTTCCTTGGCCTGGGCCTCGTTGAGCACCTTGATCGGCGCATTGCGGATCGGCATGCCTTCGCCCAGGTTCACCAGGCCGCGCAGCTCTTCTATCTGCACCTTCAGTTGTGCATTGCCTTTATCCAGGGGCAGGAGGCGTTCGCAGAACAGCAATTGCAGGCGGGTGAGGGTGAGCTTCAGCTCGGGCGTCATGAACTGGCCGGGCAGGGATTCGGACAGGTCGGCGCAGCGGCGCAAGCGGTCCTGGAGGTCGGCGCGCTGGCGGGCCTTCTCCAGCTTGCTGTTTTCCACCACATGGTTGGCATAGCCGATGACCAGCAGCAGAACGATGCCGGCTATTACCACCAGGGTGATCAGGAGTGGGGACATCTTCTTACAGCTCCCGTGGATTGAGCGTTTCGCCGGAGTGTAGTGGCTTGGCTTGTCCCCTCATAGCTCTGCGTCATGTTTTGGCCTGAAGTCTTTGATTTTGAAAAGTTTTTGATAGAGGGTTGACGGCTGTCGAATGGCTCCCTAGAATGCGCGCCACTTCGACGCGATGCCCGAAAGGCAAAGCGAAAGAAGCCGGAAGAAAGCGTCAAAGCTGTTGTAAGTTCCGGGCCGCGTCCCCTTCGTCTAGTGGCCTAGGACACCGCCCTTTCACGGCGGTAACAGGGGTTCGAGTCCCCTAGGGGACGCCAATTTTCGGTTGTATTGCGGGAATAGCTCAGTTGGTAGAGCACGACCTTGCCAAGGTCGGGGTCGCGAGTTCGAGTCTCGTTTCCCGCTCCAGTTTTTTCAGGCAGTGCTTGATAAAGCGTTGTTTGTCCCCTTCGTCTAGTGGCCTAGGACACCGCCCTTTCACGGCGGTAACAGGGGTTCGAGTCCCCTAGGGGACGCCAGTTTTACGGTTGCATGCGGGAATAGCTCAGTTGGTAGAGCACGACCTTGCCAAGGTCGGGGTCGCGAGTTCGAGTCTCGTTTCCCGCTCCAGTGTTCAAGCAGTGCTTGAAAAGCGTTGTTTGTCCCCTTCGTCTAGTGGCCTAGGACACCGCCCTTTCACGGCGGTAACAGGGGTTCGAGTCCCCTAGGGGACGCCAGTTTTACAGTTGCATGCGGGAATAGCTCAGTTGGTAGAGCACGACCTTGCCAAGGTCGGGGTCGCGAGTTCGAGTCTCGTTTCCCGCTCCAGATAAACAAGAACGCCGCTCATCGAGCGGCGTTTTTGTTCGTGCCGTGAAAAGTGCCTGCCTCTTCACCTGCCTTGCTGATTCCACCGACCGCCCCGAAGAGCGGCCAGTGGTCATCGCTCAGTGCTTGCTGGCATCGTCGCCCAGGGCGAGCAGCTGTTTTTCCTGGTTCCAGTCGAACGGTTCGTCGTTCTCTTCCGCCTCGAAGCGGCGCTCGTCGAGGCGCTGGAACAGGGCGATCTCCTCATCCGGCATGAAATGCAGGCAGTCGCCGCCGAAGAACCACAGCAGGTCGCGCGGCACCAGGTGGGCGATCTGCGGGTAGCGGTGGAAGACCTGGCTGATCAGATCCTGACCCAGGTACTGGCTGCCTTCCGGGTCGCGGGGCAGTTCGGTGATCAGCTCGTCGAAGCGCTCGACGAACAGGGCATGGTTCTCTTCGGGAACCTGCTCGGCCTCGCCCAGGGCGACCAGGATGCCGCGCAGGTGGTGGAGCAGGGCGAGGTGATGGTCGAGGTAGGGGTTGGACATGGCGGTACATCCTGGAACGAATCAATGAACGGGCGCGGAGTATAAGGCCCTCCGCGCCCGCTGTCCCGCCGGGGCTCAGCGCACCTTGCCTGCCGTTGGCAGCAGCTCCTCCTTGTCGAAGTCATCCACGTCGATCACCACACGCCGCGCGGCCTCGGCGGCGCGCAGGCGCTGGGCCGCCTCGGCGTCCAGCACGCCGGCAGCCAGGGCGGCGTCCACCGGGTGTTCGCCGGCCGTCGGCTTGACGCGTCCATCCTTCAACGCCTTGTGCAGCTCCCGCTGCAGCGGCTGGACGTCGGCGAGCGCGTCCACGGCGCGCTGCAGGGCCGCTACTGGATCGCCCTCGGCGGAAGGCCGGAAGCAGCCGACCAGCACGCTTTCCAGCGCCGGGTCGCCCCGGTCGCGACCGAGGATTTCGGCCACTTCGGCATCCAGCGCATCCGACGGACCCTTGTGGCGACGACCGAGCGGGAACACCAGCACCTGCAACAGGCAGCCGAGGATGCGGCTGGGGAAGTTGGCGAGCAGGCCCGCCAGGGCGTCCTCGGCCTTGCCCAGGGATTCCTCCAGGGACCAGCGCACCAGCGGTCGCAGGTGCTCCGGGTGGTCCAGGTCGTGGTAGCGCTTGAGCGCGGCGGAGGCCAGGTAGAGGTGGCTGAGCACATCACCCAGGCGGGCGGACAGGCGCTCGCGGCGTTTCAGCTCGCCCCCCAGCAGCATCATGCTCAGGTCCGCCAGCACGGCGAAGGCAGCGGCGAGCCGGTCGAGGCTGCGGAAATAGCCCTGGGCCAGGGCATCCCCCGGTGCGGGGCTGAGACGCCCTGCGCCCAGGCCCAGCAGCAGGGTGCTGGCGGCGTTGCTCACGGCGAAGCCGACATGGCGCAGCAGCAGATCGTCGAACTCCTCCAGCGCACGCTCGCGGTCCTCGCGGGCGGCCAGGGCCATCTCCTTGAGCACGAACGGATGGCAGCGGATGGCGCCCTGGCCAAAGATCATCAGGTTGCGCGAGAGGATGTTGGCGCCTTCCACGGTGATGAAGATCGGCGCGCCCTGCCAGGAACGGCCCAGGTAGTTGTTCGGGCCCATGATGATGCCCTTGCCGCCGTGCACGTCCATGGCGTGGCCGATGCACTCGCGGCCCCGTTCGGTCAGGTGGTACTTGAGGATGGCCGAGAGCACCGAGGGCTTCTCGCCCAGGTCCACCGCGTTGGCGGTGAGCATGCGCGCGGCGTCCATCAGCCAGGCATTGCCGCCGATGCGCGCCATGGCTTCCTGGATGCCTTCGAAGGCCGACAGCGGCACGTTGAACTGCTCGCGCACACGGGTGTACTGGCCGGTCACCAGGCTGGTGTACTTGGCGGCGCCGGTGCCCACCGCCGGCAGCGAGATGGAGCGGCCGACGGAGAGGCAGTTCATCAGCATCATCCAGCCCTTGCCGAGCATGGCCTGGCCGCCGATCAGGTAGTCCAGCGGGACGAACACGTCCTTGCCGGAGTTGGGGCCGTTCATGAAGGCAGCGCCCAGGGGCAGGTGGCGGCGGCCGATGTTCACCCCGGGGGTGTCGGTGGGGATCAGGGCCAGGCTGATGCCCAGGTCTTCCTCGTCGCCCAGCAGGTGGTCCGGGTCGTAGGCCTTGAAGGCCAGGCCGAGCAGGGTGGCTACCGGGCCGAGGGTGATGTAGCGCTTCTCCCAGGTCAGGCGCAGACCGATCACTTCCTCGCCGTTCCACTGGCCCTTGCAGATGATGCCGGTGTCGGGCATTGCCCCGGCATCGGAGCCGGCCAGCGGGCCGGTGAGGGCGAAGCAGGGGATTTCCTCGCCGGTGGCCAGGCGCGGCAGATAGTGCTGGCGCTGTTCGTCGGTGCCGTAGTGCAGCAGCAGTTCGGCGGGGCCGAGGGAGTTGGGCACCATCACCGTGGAGGCGAGGTCGCCGCTGCGGGTGGCCAGCTTCATGGCGACCTGGGAGTGGGCATAGGCGGAGAAGCCCTTGCCGCCGTATTCCTTGGGAATGATCAGGCCGAAGAAGCCGTGGGCCTTGATGTGCGCCCAGGCTTCCGGGGGCAGGTCCATGCGCTGGCCGATGTCCCAGTCACTGACCATGGCGCACAGCTCTTCAGTGGGGCCGTCGATGAAGGCCTGCTCCTCGGCGGTGAGCGTCGGGCGCGGGTAGTCGAGCAGCGTGTTCCAGTTCGGGCGACCGCTGAACAGCTCGCCGTCCCACCACACGGTGCCGGCCTCGATGGCGTCACGCTCGGTCTCCGACATGGGCGGCAGCACGCGCTGGAACCACGCGAACAGCGGGGCGGTGATCAGCTTGCGGCGCATGTCCGGCAGGGCCAGGGGCAGGGCCACCGCGAGCCAGAGAATCCAGAGGATCGCCAGCAGCCAGCCGGGCGAGTGGCTGAACACCCCCATGGCCAGCAGGTACAGGGCGACCGCTCCAAGGGCGGGCAGGGGAGCAGTACGGCGGTGCGCCAGCCAGGCGACCCCCAGTACCAGAACGAGCAACCAGAGAAACACCATGCTTGATCCTCCTTGAGGACGACGCGGCCGCCGTCACGGGTCAGGGTGTCGCCAGGACGGCGACAGGGGCGTTCAGCTTGGCCGGATCGTCGTGCCGGCAGGGTGTCGCCTGCTTCTAGACTGGGGCCTGTCCCCACGGGAGCAACGCCATGCAGTCCAGCCTACGATCCGGTCGCTTCGTTGATAGTGACCACCCCCTGGTGGTTGAGTTCGCCTTGCGCAATCGCGGCGAAAGCCCGCACCCGCGTGACCAGGCGGTCAGCCTGTACCGCGCCGTGCGCGACGGCATCCGCTACAACCCCTACACCTTCAGCCGTGACCCGGAGACGCTCAAGGCCAGCCATGCCTTGATGGCGGGGGCGTCCTACTGCGTGCCCAAGGCCATCCTCCTGGCTGCGTGTGCGCGGGTCTGCGGCATCCCGGCCCGCATCGGCCTGGCGGACGTGCGCAACCACCTGGCCACGCCGCGCCTGCTGCAACTGCTGCGAAGCGAGGTGTTCGCCATGCACGGCTACACCGAACTGCATCTGGACGGCCGCTGGGTGAAGGCGACGCCGGCGTTCAACCTGGCGCTGTGCCGGGTCTTCGGCGTGGAGCCACTGGCGTTCGATGGGGTGCACGACAGCGTCTTCCACCCGTTCAACCGCCAGGGCGAGCGCTACATGGAGTACCTCGCCGACCACGGCCAGTTCGACGACCTGCCGGAGGCGCTGTTCTTCGGCCATCTGCAGCAGGTCTATCCGCACCTGTTCGAGCCGGGCGCCGCCTTCATGAGCGGCGATCTCCAGGCCGAGGCCGCGACACCCGGCGTGCTGGATGCCGAGCCCTGAAGGCCACGCCACCTCGCTCAGGTCGATAAACGTTATCAATGCAAATGCCTGGTCACCTGCCCGGGCAATGCCTCTAGAATGTCGGCCTGCCAAACAGCTGGAGCCGCGACATGTTGAAGATCTGGGGCCGGAAGAACTCCTCCAACGTGAGAAAAGCCCTCTGGGCCGCCGAAGAGGTCGGTGTGGCCTACGAGTCCATCGACGCCGGGGGCGCGTTCGGCCTGGTCAACGAGCCGGCCTACCGGGCGATGAACCCCAACGGCCTGGTCCCGGTGATCGAAGACGGCGACCTGGTGCTCTGGGAGTCCAACGCCGTCGTCCGCTACCTGGCCGCGCGCTACGCAGGCGGCACCCTCTACCCCGAAGACCCGGCCGTGCGTGCCGTGGGGGACAAGTGGATGGACTGGACCAGCACCGCCCTGGCGCCGGTATTCCGCGACCTGTTCTGGGGCACGCTGCGTATTCCGCCGGCCGAGCGCGACCCCGTGCGCATCGCAGCCGCCCTGGCGCGTTGCAGCGAGCTGCTGGCCCTGCCGGAGCAGGCCCTGGCGAAACAGCCCTACCTCTCCGGCGACACCCTGGCGATGGGCGACATCCCCCTGGGCTGCTTCATCTACGCCTGGTTCGAGATGCCCATCGAGCGGCCGCCGCAGCCTGCGCTGGCGGCCTGGTACGAGCGGCTCAAGGCGCGTCCGGCCTACCGCCGTGCGGTGATGACCCCACTGACCTGATGCTAGGCTCACCCCACCGAGCGCTGCGCCGGGCCTTGCCGCTTGGCGCAGCGTCTTTGCACATTCCTGACTGAAGGCACGTTCCCTCCATGACTTCCGCACTGTCCATCCGGCAGCTGACCAAGACCTATGGCAACGGCTTCCAGGCCCTCAAGGGCATCGACCTGGAAGTGGCCGAAGGCGATTTCTTCGCCCTGCTGGGCCCCAACGGGGCCGGCAAATCCACCACCATCGGCATCCTCTCCACCCTGGTGAACAAGACCAGCGGCACGGTGAGCGTGTTCGGCAACGACCTGGACAAGAACCCCTACGCCCTCAAGCGCTGCCTGGGCGTGGTGCCCCAGGAGTTCAACTTCAACCAGTTCGAGAAGGTCTTCGACATCGTCGTGACCCAGGCCGGCTACTACGGCATTCCGGCGAAGATCGCCAAGGAGCGCGCCGAGCAGTACCTGACCCAGCTGGGCCTGTGGGAGAAGCGCAACGCCGCCTCCCGCGAACTGTCCGGCGGCATGAAGCGCCGGCTGATGATCGCCCGCGCCCTGGTGCACCAGCCGCGCCTGCTGATCCTCGACGAGCCCACCGCCGGCGTCGACATCGAGCTGCGCCGGTCCATGTGGAGCTTCCTCACCGACCTCAACGCCCAGGGCATCACCATCATCCTCACCACCCACTACCTGGAGGAGGCGGAGCAGCTCTGCCGCCACATCGGCATCATCGACCACGGCACCATCGTCGAAAACACCAGCATGAAGGCGCTGCTGAAGACGCTGCACGTCGAGACCTTCCTGCTCGACCTCAAGGACACCCTCGCCACGGCGCCGGCCCTGGTCGGCTACCCGGTGCGCCTGGTGGATGACCACACCCTGGAAGTGCAGGTGGAGAAGAGCCAGGGCATCACCGAGCTGTTCCGCCAGCTCTCCGCCGTCGGCATCGAGGTGCTGAGCCTGCGCAACAAGACCAACCGCCTGGAGGAGCTGTTCGTGTCCCTGGTCGAGAAGAACCTGTCGAAGGTGGCCATATGAGTTCGGAACTGCGCGCCAACCTGGTCGCTCTCAACACCATCGTCTACCGCGAAGTCCGCCGCTTCACCCGTATCTGGCCGCAGACTCTGCTGCCCCCGGGCATCACCATGGCGCTGTACTTCATCATCTTCGGCAACCTGATCGGCCGGCAGATCGGCGACATGGGCGGCTTCACCTACATGGAGTACATCGTCCCGGGGCTGATCATGATGTCGGTGATCACCAACTCCTACAGCAACGTGGTGTCCAGCTTCTTCGGCAGCAAGTTCCAGCGCTCCATCGAGGAGTTGCTGGTGTCGCCGGTGTCGCCGCACACCATCCTCCTCGGCTACACCATCGGCGGCGTGCTGCGCGGCCTGGCGGTAGGGGTGATCGTCACCCTGCTGTCGCTGTTCTTCACCCACCTGCAGGTGCATCACCTGGGCGTCACCGTCATCGTGGTGCTGCTGACGGCCACCATCTTCTCCCTGGGCGGCTTCATCAACGCGGTGTACGCGCGCAACTTCGACGACATCTCCATCGTCCCGACCTTCGTGCTGACGCCGCTGACCTACCTGGGCGGGGTGTTCTACTCCATCAGCCTGCTGCCGGCGTTCTGGCAGAAGGTCTCGCTGATCAACCCGATCCTGCACATGGTCAACGCCTTCCGCTACGGCATCCTCGGCGTCTCCGACATCAACATCGGCGTGGCCATCGCGCTGATGCTGCTGACCACCCTGGTGCTCTACATCGTCTGCGTGCGCCTGCTGGTGAGCGGACGCGGCATGCGCCAGTAAGGCATTGCTGATAGAGGCGAGGGCGCTCCAGCCCTAGGCGCGAGCGCTGCTCGCGAACGGTGGCTGGTGCTGGACGCCTGTGTCGTGGGAGCGAATTCATTCGCGAAAAAGGCCCCTTGCGGGGTATCGCGGTTGAACCGCTCCCGCGCCGTCTGGCCCGCCTCCGAAATGCATCCCTCCCGATACAAACCGTCACAGACTGCCTGCATCTTTACGTGCCTCTGACAAAACTCCGCCGATACTCCCGGTAGACTTTTTCATTTTCGACAAAAACGACTCGAAAAGAGGCTGTAGATGATTGTTCGTCGCCGCACCTGGCCCCTGCTGCTGTTGGGGTTGCTCACCTGTCCAGCGTTCGCTGCCAACCCGCCACTGGTCGAAGTGGCCGAGCCCCAGCGTGCCCTGGTCCGGGACGAGCTGGTGACCTTCGGGTCCCTGCGCTCCGACGAATCGGTGACCCTGCGCCCCGAAGTGGACGGGCGCCTGGCCCGCCTGCATTTCCGCGAGGGGGAGGCGGTCAAGGCCGGCGACCTGCTGGTCAGCCTGGACGATGCCATCGCCCGTGCCGAGCTGGACCAGGCGCGGGCCAACCTCGACCTGGCGGAGAAGAGCTACCAGCGCGCCCAGATGCTCTACAAGCGCGGCGCCAGCAACGCCCAGGCCCAGGACGAGGCGCTGTCGCAACAGCAGGCCGCCCGCGCCAGCCTGGCGCTGGCCCAGGCCCGCCTCGATAAGACCCAGCTCCGCGCGCCCTACGATGGCGTGCTCGGCCTGCGCCAGGTCAGCCCCGGCGACTACCTCAGCGCCGGCCAGGACATCGTCAACCTCGAAGTGCTCGACCCGCTCAAGGTGGATTTCCGCATCCCGCAGAAGGCGGTGGCCCAGGTGCAACTGGGGCAGACCGTGGAGATCAGCGTGGACGCCTACCCGGGGGAGCGCTTCCAGGGGCGCATCGCCGCCCTCAACCCGCGCCTGGACGAGGTGGGGCGCAGCCAGGCGATCCGGGCCGAGATCGCCAATGCCGACCGGCGCCTCAAGCCGGGCCAGTTCGTGAAGGTCTCGGTGATCCTCGCCGAGCGCCCGGATGCGCTGCTGATTCCCGAGGAAGCGGTGATCCCGGTGGGGCGCCAGCTGTATGTCGCCGTGGTGGTGGACGGCAAGGTGGCGCGCCTGCCGGTGCGCATCGGCCAGCGCCAGCGCGGGCGGGCCGAGGTGGTGGAAGGCCTCGACGGTGACGAGCAGGTGATCACCGCCGGTTGGCAGAAGGCCGCGCCGGGGCAGGAGGTCCGCACCGTCGCGCGGGGCGAGTCATGACCCTCTCCGACCTGTGCATCCGCCGGCCGGTGTTCGCCACCGTGCTGTCCCTGGTGGTGGTCCTGCTGGGGCTGATGGCCTACCAGCGGCTGACCGTGCGCGAGTACCCGAACATCGACGTGCCGGTGGTCACGGTCAACGTCATCTACCCCGGCGCCAGCCCTGAAATCATGGAGTCCCAGGTGGCGCAGCCCATCGAGGATGTGCTGTCGGGCATCCAGGGGCTGGACTTCGTGTCCTCCATCAGCCGCTCGGAAAACACCCAGATCACCGCCCAGTTCCGCCTCGGCAGCAACGCCAACGAGGCGGCCAACGACGTGCGCGACCGCCTCGGGCGGGTGCGCGGCCTGTTGCCGGACGAGATCGACGAGCCGGTGGTGCAGAAGGTCGAGGCCGATGCCCAGCCGGTGGTCTGGCTGGCGTTCTACAGCGACCAGCACAGCGCCATGGCGATCACCGACGTGCTGGAGCGGGTGGTGCAGGACCGCCTGCAGACCATCCCCGGCGTCTCCGAGGTGCAGATCCGCGGCGCGCGCACCTACGCCATGCGCATCTGGCTCGACCCGGAGAAGCTCGCCGCCCACGACCTCACCGTGCAGGACGTGGAGGCCGCCCTGCGCCGGCAGAACGTGGAGATCCCCGCCGGGCGCATCGAGTCGGTGCAGCGCGAGTTCAGCGTGCTGGCGGAAACCGACCTGAAGACCCCCGAGCAGTTCAACGACCTGATCATCGACGACCGCCGCGGCTACCTGCTGCGCCTGTCCGACGTCGGCCATGCCGAGATCGGCGCGGCCGACGAGCGCTCCCTGGTGCGCTTCAACGGGCGCCAGGCGGTTTCACTGGGGCTGGTCAAGCAGGCCACTGCCAATCCGCTGGACATCTCCGACGGCCTCAACGCCGCCTTGCCCGACGTGCGCAGCCTGCTGCCGGACGGCATGGAGATGGCCATCGCCAACGACAACTCGCTGTTCATCCGCGAATCCATCGCCAACGTCTACACCACCATCTGGGAGGCAGTGGTGCTGGTGGTGCTGATCATCTTCCTGTTCCTGCGCTCCCTGCGGGCGACGCTGATCCCGCTGGTGACCATCCCGGTGTCGCTGATCGGCGCCTTCGCCCTGATGGCGCTGATGGGCTTCTCCATCAACACCCTGACCCTGTTGGCCATGGTGCTGGCCATCGGGCTGGTGGTGGACGACGCCATCGTGGTGCTGGAGAACATCCACCGCCATATCGAGGCGGGCCTGTCACCGGTGCAGGCGGCGTTCAAGGGCAGCCGCGAGATCGCCTTCGCGGTGATCGCCATGACCCTCACCCTGGCGGCGGTCTACGCGCCCATCGGCTTCATGCAGGGCACCTCGGGCAAGCTCTTCACCGAGTTCTCCTGGACCCTGGCTGGCGCGGTGCTGGTGTCCGGCTTCGTGGCCCTCACGCTGTCACCGATGATGTGTGCCCAACTGCTCAGGCCGCACCGGGCGGAGCCGCGTCATGGCCGCCTGTACAACCTGATCGAAGGCTTCCTCAACGGCCTGACCTACAGCTACCGGCACCTGCTGGAGCGGGTGCTGCGCGCCTGGGGGCTGATCGCGCTGTTTCTCGTCGGCGTGCTGTTGCTGTGCCTGTGGATGTTCAGCGGCCTGCGCAGCGAACTGGCGCCCACCGAAGACACCGGCACCATCGTCAGCACCCTCAACGGCCCGGATGGCGCCACCCTGCAATACACCGCGCGCTATGCCCGGCAACTGGAGGAGGCCTACCGCAGCGTCCCCGAGGCCAACCGCTACATGGTGGTGGTGGGCTTCCCCACCGTGGCCCAGGGGCTTTCCTTCCTCAAGCTGGAGGACTGGAGCGCGCGCAGCCGCAGCCAGTTCGAGATTCGCGATGCCTTGTTGCCCAAGCTGCAGGACATCCCCGGTGTGCGGGCCTTCCCGGTGAACCGCCCGCCGCTGGGGCAGAGCGCGCGCAACCAGCCGGTGAACTTCGTCATCCGCTCGTCCCTGGAGTACGCCGAGCTGCAGCAGTACGTGGACCAGTTGCTGCAGCGGGTGCGCGACTACCCGGGGCTGGAGAGCATCGACACCGACCTCAAGCTCAACACCCCGCAGCTCAAGGTCACGGTGAACCGCGAGCAGGCCACCGCCGTGGGCACCGACGTCGCCACCATCGGCCGCAGCCTGGAAAGCCTGTTCGGCAGCCGCCAGGTGACCCGCTTCAAGCAGAACGGCGAGCAGTACGACGTGCTGGTGCAACTGGCGGACGTCGACCGCAGCAACCCGGACGACCTCAACCGGGTCTACGTGCGCGGGCGCGACGGCAGCATGGTGCAGCTCTCCAACCTGATCGAGGTGGAGGAAACCGTCGCCCCCCGGGAGCTGAACCACTTCAACCAGCTGCGCGCGGTGACCCTCAGCGCCAACGTCGGCTCCGGCTACACCCTGGGCGAGGCGCTGGACCACCTGGAGACGGTGGCCCGCGAGGTGATGCCCGCCGAGACCCAGTTCGACTACACCGGCATCTCCCGTGACTTCAAGGCCTCCGGCGCGGGCGTGGCGCTGACCTTCGCGCTGGCGCTGGTGTTCATCTACCTGGTACTGGCGGCGCAGTTCGAGAGCTTCGTCGATCCGCTGGTGATCCTCTTCAGCGTGCCGCTCTCCATGGCCGGCGCGCTGCTGGCGCTGGAGCTGTTCGGCGGCACCCTGAACATCTATTCCCAGGTGGGGATGGTCACCCTCATCGGGCTGATCACCAAGCACGGCATTCTCATCGTCGAGTTCGCCAACCAGCAGCTGCGCGAGGGTCGCGGTTTGGATGAGTCGGTCATGGAGGCGGCCGTGCAGCGGCTGCGGCCGATCCTGATGACCACCGGCGCCATGGTGCTGGGCTCCCTGCCGCTGGCCATCGCCACCGGCGCCGGGGCGGAGAGCCGCCGGCAGATCGGCATGGTCATCGTCGGGGGGCTGCTGGTGGGCACGTTCTTCACGCTGTTCGTGGTGCCCACGCTGTACCGCAAGCTGCGCCAGTGGCGGCCGATCCGGCCGCTGGCGGAGCGGGAGGCGGGGGAGGCGCTGGGGGCCTGATCAGGCCCGCACGCGCTCCTGCTGGGTGACCTGCTGGCAGATCTCGATGATCTGCTCGCGCATCCAGCGGTTGGCCGGGTCCTGGTCGGTGCTTTCGTGCCAGTAGAGGTGGGTCTCCAGGGCGGGCACGTCGTTCACCGGCAGGTCGACGAAGTGCAGGTCGTGGCGGCGGGCGAAGCGCTCCGGCACGGTCATCGCCATGTCGGTGCTCTGCAGCACGGTGGAAGCCATCATGTAGTGCTGCGAGCGCAGCGCGACCTTGCGCTGGATGCCCATCTTGCCCAGGGCCAGGTCCACGTAGCCCAGGCCGTTGCGGCGGCTGGAGATGTGGATGTGCGACAGCGAGAGGTACTCGTCCAGGCTGATGCGCTCCTTGGCCAGCGGGTGGCCACGGCGCATGGCGCACACGTAGCGGTCGTCCATCAGCTTCACGTGGCGCACCTGCGGGTCGGTGTTCAGCGGCGCGTCGACGGCGAAGTCCAGGCGCCCGGCGGCCAGCTCCTTGGTGGTCTCGCGGCGCTTGGCGAGGAAGCTTTCCACCTGCACCTGGGGCGCCAGGCGGCGCAGGCGCTGGAACAGCAGCGGCAGGATCACCGCCTCGCTGAGGTCGGTCATGCTGATGCGGTAGGTCTTGTTGGCCTGCAGCGGGTTGAAGGTGCGGCTCTCCTGCACCGAGACCCGCAGCAGCTGCAGGGCGTTGCGCACCGGGCCGATGATGTTCTGCGCCATCGGCGTGGGCACCATGCCCTGGGCGGTGCGGACGAACAGCGGATCGTTGAAGGTCTCGCGCAGGCGGGCGAGGGCGTTGGACACGGCAGGCTGGGTGATGCCGACGATCTGCCCGGCACGGGTCAGGTTGGCCTCGGTGTAGATGGCGTCGAAGACGATGAACAGATTCAGGTCCACCTTGTTGAGGTTCATGCCGCACGTGCTCCTTGGATTGTTCTTGTCGAGGGATGCACCATATCGCTTATGAATGTTCATGCATATCGATAATAGGCTGGGTAAATCTTAATCCCTGTTCTAGCATTCTTGCCAGACCCTTCCGGTCATTCCTCACCCTCCTCAGAAGGTACGCCGCATGGATTTCGCCTATTCGCCCAAGGTCCAGGAACTGCGTGAGCGCGTCACCGCGTTCATGGACACCTACGTCTATCCCGCCGAGCCGGTGTTCGAGAAGCAGGTCGCCGAAGGGGACCGCTGGCAGCCCACCGCGATCATGGAAGAGCTCAAGGCCAAGGCGAAGGCCGAAGGCCTGTGGAACCTGTTCCTGCCCGAGTCCGAATACGGTGCCGGCCTGACCAACATGGAATACGCGCCCCTGGCCGAGATCATGGGCCGCTCGCTGCTGGGCCCGGAGCCGTTCAACTGCTCCGCGCCGGACACCGGCAACATGGAAGTGCTGGTGCGCTATGGCAACGAAGCGCAGAAGAAGCAGTGGCTGGAGCCGCTGCTGCGTGGCGAGATCCGTTCCGCCTTCGCCATGACCGAGCCGGGCGTGGCCTCGTCCGATGCCACCAACATGGAAGCCCGCGCCGAGCGCCAGGGTGACGAGTGGGTCATCAACGGCCGCAAGTGGTGGACCTCCGGCGCCTGCGACCCGCGCTGCAAGGTGATGATCTTCATGGGCCTGAGCAACCCGGATGCGCCGCGCCACCAGCAGCACTCCATGATCCTCGTGCCCACCGATGCCCCCGGCGTGAAGATCCTCCGCCCGCTGCCGGTGTTCGGCTATGACGACGCCCCCCACGGCCACGCCGAGGTGCTGTTCGAGAACGTCCGCGTGCCCTACGAGAACGTGCTGCTGGGTGAGGGCCGTGGCTTCGAGATCGCCCAGGGTCGCCTCGGCCCAGGCCGCATCCACCACTGCATGCGCTCCATCGGCATGGCCGAACGCGCCCTGGAGCTGATGTGCAAGCGCGCCGTCAGCCGCACCGCCTTCGGCAAGCCCCTGGCCCGCCTGGGTGGCAACATCGACAAGATCGCCGACTCGCGGATGGAGATCGACATGGCCCGCCTGCTGACCCTGAAGGCGGCCTACATGATGGACACCGCCGGCAACAAGGTGGCCAAGAGCGAGATCGCCCAGATCAAGGTGGTGGCGCCCAACGTCGCCCTGCGGGTGATCGACCGCGCCATCCAGATCCACGGCGGCGCCGGCGTCTCCAACGACTTCCCGCTGGCCTACATGTACGCCATGCAGCGCACCCTGCGCCTGGCCGACGGCCCGGACGAAGTGCACCGTGCCGCCATCGGCAAGTACGAGATCGGCAAGTACGTACCGCGCGAGATGATGCGCAGCGGCCACTGATCGCCACGCAGCAACAGCGAGGCCCGCACGGGAAACCGTGCGGGCCTCGTGCGTTTCAAGGGGCAGCGGGCCTCAGCGGCGCGCGGCCATCAGGTGGCCCATGGCCTGGCGCAGGTAGTCCAGCAGCGCATCGCTGGCCCAGGAGCCCTGGCGCAGTTCCGGCTCGCGCACCAGCGCCTCGCGGATCTTCTGCTGGGTCACCGGATCGTCACCGGCGTAGGAGCGGAACAGCTCCAGCCAGCGGCGGGCGAGGGCCAGGGTGGCCGGATCGGACGCCGGGGCACCGGACTCCATCTGCTGGTGCACCTCGGCGATCAGCGGTGGCCATTCGTGCATGCGCGTGCCGTAGTGGGCCTTGAGGAAGGCGAATTCCTCGGGCGTCAGGTAGCGCTGGTAGATCGCCAGCTTGGTCTCGCTGAAGGCCTGGACCACGTAGGCCATGGTCTCCGGCGTGATCCTGGTCTGCGCACGCAGCGCCGGCTCCGCCTCGTGCATGCCGTTGAGCTTGGCGAACAGCACCGGGTTGCCGCCGGTGTCGTCCTCCAGCATGCGCATCCAGGTCCGTGAGAGGGCTTGCGCCGCCTCGGCCTGGGGCGGCACGCCGACCGCCATCAGCGCCTTCACCTGGCCGACCAGGTCGGCCCATTCGCGCTGGTGCTGTTCGTCGGCGTGCAGGCGCAGCCCCTGCAGTTCCTCGGGGGTGAAATAGGTGTCGTACATGTTCATCAGCTCCAGGGTCGTCAGCCATTCGGCGAGCTCCGGTTCCTCGCCGCTGCGCAGTTGCTGGCCGAGGCTGGCCAGGCGTTCGCGCAGGCGCTGCCGGTGGGCGATCTCCCGGTCGAGCTGGCGGATCTGCTGCTCGATCAGCGGAGGCAGCGCCACGGGTGGGCCGTCCAGCCAGTCGCCGATGGCCGCCAGGGACAGGCCCAGCTTGCGCAGGACCTGGATCCGGTGGAGACGGGCGATGTCGGTGCGGTCGTAGAGGCGGTAACCGGAGTCCGAGCGCGCGGAAGGCCGCAGCAGGCCGATCTGGTCGTAGTGGTGCAGGGTGCGCACGGTCAGGCCACAGCGCCTGGCCAGTTCACCGACTTTCAAGGGCATGTCCTGGGTCTCCTCGCGTGCCGGCTGGCATCTTCGGGCCTGACGTGGCGTGAGGGTCAACGGGGTGGGTCAATCCTGATGGGGCTGGGAGGGTTCCGAGGGGCTGCTGGCGGCCTCGCGCTGGGCGCGCAGCCACTCCAGGCGCTGGTGCAGCTGGGCGGCGAAGGTGCGTGCGGCCAGTTCTTCATGGAAGCTCACCGCCCGCGCGCCCATGCGCACCTGCCAGATCACCCGACCCCGTTGTTCGAGTACATCGATCCGCACGTCCTTCATCGCTGCCCGCGCTCCTCCTGATGGACCGGCTGCGGCTTGCGCGTGCGGATCAGCGAGATCAGCACGCCACCGGCCAGCAGGCCACAGGTTACGCCAAGGGAAACCAGGGCGGGAATCTTGCCGATGAAGCTCTGCAGGAAAATCTTGCCGCCGATGAAGATCAGCACCAGGGCCAGGGCGTACTTGAGGTAGACGAAGCGGTGGATGAGCGCTGCCAGGGCGAAGTACAGCGAGCGCAGGCCGAGGATGGCGAAGATGTTGGAGGTGTAGACGATGAACGGGTCCTGGGTGATGGCGAAGATCGCCGGGACGCTGTCCACCGCGAACACCAGGTCGGCCAGCTCGATCAGCACCAGGGTCAGGAACAGCGGCGTGGCATGCAGCAGGGTGCCGCCGCTGGCGGTGGGCAGCCGGACGAAGAAGCGCTTGCCGTGCAGCTCCCGGGTGAGGCGCAGGTGCCCCCGCAGGAAGCGCAGCACCGGGTTGCGCGACAGGTCGCGCTCGCCCTGGTCGCGGCTGAGCAGCATCTTCACGCCGGTGAACAGCAGGAAGCCGCCGAACAGGTAGAGCATCCAGTCGAAGCGCTGCACCAGCGCCGCGCCGACGCCGATCATCAGCGCCCGCAGCACGATCACCCCGAGAATCCCCCAGAACAGCACGCGGTGCTGGTAGAGCCGGGGCACGGCGAAGAAGCCGAAGATCATCGCCATGACGAACACGTTGTCCATCGACAGCGACTGTTCCACCAGGAAGCCGGTGTAGAACTCCAGCGCCGGCTGCGCCCCCAGCTCCCACCAGACCCAGCCGCCGAAGGCCACCCCGGCGGTGAAGTAGCCGCTGTAGAGCAGCAGGCTTTCGCGCACGCCGATCTCACGCTCGTGGCGATGCAGCACACCCAGGTCGAACGCCAGCAGCGCCACCACGACCAGCAGGAAGCTCAGCCACAGCCAGGTGGCGGTGCCGAGGAAATCGGCGAACAGGAATGCGTGCAGGGCCTCCATCGGTACTCCTTGTCCCGGGCAATCGACGCACAGCGCGTGGTGCACTGTGCACGGATAACTATGGACCCGGGCAAGGGGCGGAGGTGCGGTAAAACAGCGCGTCAGTAGACCCAGACTTCGACGCGGCGGTTGCGGATGCGGCCTTCGTCGCTGTCTGCCGCCACCGGCAGCTCGTCGCCAAGGCCGACGATGTCACGGAAGCTCACGCCGCCCTTGGCCAGCTCGCGGCGTACCGCCATGGCGCGCAGCTTGGAGAGCAGGGCCGCGCGGTTCGGGTCCGGCTTGGCGTCGCCGAAGCCCACCAGCACCACCTGGTTGGCCAGCTTGCCGCTGTCCTTCAGGTAGGCCAGCACCCGCTCCACGTCACGCAGTGCCTTGTTGTCGAGGTTGGCGCTGCCCTCCTGGAAGCGGAAGTTCACCGACAGGCGCTGCGCCTCGCCGGCCAGTTGGCGATAGGCCTCGGGCATGCCGGCCTGGGGCGTCACCTTCACCGCCTGCACGGTCTGCGCGACGAACCCGGTCTGGGCGACGAGGGCCTGGCCGCGCGGGCCCTGGGCGAAGCGCACCAGCGCCTGTGCCCAGGCGTTCTTCTCGCCGGGCTTCACATAGAAGAACAACCGGCGGGAGAGGGGGTAGTCCTCGGTGGCGATCAGGGTGGTGGACGGTGCCATGGCCTGGGAGTCGCCATCGGCAATCGCCAGGGTGTGCGCCTTGCCCACCGACGCCAGCCCGACGAAGCCGATGCCCTGCGGGTCGGCAGCCACTGCCTCGGCCAGGCGGTCGTTGGATTCGAAGCGGTTGGCGCCGGCGGCCAGGGCCTTGCCGTGGCTGGCCAGCACCAGTTCCTTGAAGGTGTCGAAGGTGCCGGACTTGTCGTCGCGGGCGTAGAGGTGGATCGCACCGCCCTTGCCACCGAGCTCTTCCCAGGTCTTCACCTCGCCGGCGAAGACGCGGGCCAGCTGGGTGGTGTCCAGCCTCGCCAGCGGATTGGACGGGTGCAGGATGATCGCCAGGCCGTCGATGGCGATGACGTTCTCGCTGTACTGGCTGCGCAGGTCGCCGAAGGTCTTCAGGTCCGCCGCTTCGGCGTCCTTGATCGGGCGGGAGGAGGCGGCCAGGTCGGCGCTGCCGTCCTTGAGGGCGACGAAGCCGGTGCCCGAACCGTGGGCGGCCACGTTGATCCGCACCTCGCGTCCGCTCGGGGCGCGGCCGATCAGTTGCACTTCGTTCTCCTGGCTGCCGGCTTCCTGGCGGATGTTGCCCAGGCCTTCCTCCTCCATCAGGCCACGCACCAGGGCCGGCCCCAGCTTGGCGCCAATGGTGTTGGAGCCCTGGATGCGCAGCGCCGGGGAGCGGTCGGCCGGAATGGGCAGGGCGGCGAACACCGACCAGGGCAGGGCGTAGCAGACGAAGCCGAGCAGCAACAGGCTGAGGGTACGGCTCCAGATTTCTCGTTCGGTGACGTCGCGCGTCATGCAGCGGTGCCTTCTATTGGGCGGGAGGAGCCGCGAGATTAAGTCAGCGAGGTGACGGTGATGTGACAGAGCGGCTCTGGCGTGGGCCTCTTCGAAGGCCTAGGACGTTTCGCCCGGCCCACCCGTCCGGCGCCTACCCCGGGTGCAGGTTCCCCCGGCATACGGGCCCCGGGGGCGCCGGTATGGTGCGCGTTTCGTTCGCCCAGGCCCCGCCGGGGCGAGCAAGGTCGCCCCGCGGGGGCAATGAAGCTGCAAGGAGTGAGAGACATGCCAGGCTTTTTCGAGCTGAAGAAATACGGCAGTGGCGAATACCGTTTTCGCCTGAAGACACGGGAGGCCCAGGTGATGGTGGAGAGCGGGCGCTACCCCTGCCGGGACAGCGCCGAGAAAGCCATCGCGCTGTTCCGCACCCATTGCGTCAACAGTGATCGCTTCGAGCGTCGCATGTCTTCGGGCGGCAAGAACTACTTCCGCCTCAAGGCCGCCGGCGAGGTGATCCTCGAGAGCCACCTGTACGACTCCGAGCCGACCCGCGAAGAAGCCATCGAGGCCATCATGCGCGTGGGCGTCACCCCGCACCTCGAAGAAGCCTGACGCGCCGGGTGAAATGAAGAAGCCCGCGCATCCGTGAGGATGCGCGGGCTTTTTCATGCCCGGCGTTTGCCGGGGATCAGGCGTTGCGGGCGAGGAGGGCGCGGGCAACCCGCGAGCCGTTGTCCTTGCCCAGCACGGCGCAGATGCGTTGCCCGGCAGCGGCTAGCCGGTCGAGGTCGATGCCGGTCTCGATGCCCAGGCCGTTCATCAGGTAGAGCACATCCTCGGTGGCGACGTTGCCGGTGGCGCCCTTGGCGTAGGGGCAACCGCCGAGCCCGGCGACCGAGCTGTCGAACACGCAGATGCCTTCCAGCAGGCTGGCGTAGATGTTCGCCACGGCCTGGCCGTAGGTGTCGTGGAAGTGGCCGGCCAGTTGCTCCCGGGGGATGCGCGCCCCGACCACCTCGAACATCCGGCGGGTGCTGCCGGCGTTGCCGGTGCCGATGGTGTCGCCCAGGGAGACCTCGTAGCAGCCCATGGCATGCAGCTCGGCGGCCACCGCTGCCACCTGCTCGGGGGCCACTTCACCCTCGTAGGGGCAGCCCAGCACACAGGACACATAGCCACGCACGCTGACGCCCTGGGCGCGGGCGGCTTCCACCACCGGCACGAAGCGCGCCAGGCTCTCGGCGATGGAGCAGTTGATGTTCTTCTGCGAGAAGGCCTCGGACGCGGCAGCGAACACCGCCACCTCCTTTACCCCGGCCTCCAGGGCGGCTTCGAAGCCCTTCATGTTCGGTGCCAGGGCGGCGTAGGTGACGCCCGGCTTGCGCTGGATCTGCGCGAACACCTCGGCGGAGCCGGCCATCTGCGGCACCCACTTGGGCGATACGAAGCTGCCCACCTCCACATAGGCGAGGCCGGCGGCGGTGAGATCGTCCACCAGGCGCACCTTGTCGGCGACGCTGATGGGCTGCTTCTCGTTCTGCAGGCCGTCACGGGGGCCGACTTCGACCAGGCGGACCTTCTTGGGGATCGTCATTGCGTCATCTCTCTCATTCATCGGCGTTCGGTGCCCGATGGGTTTCGCTTCGCTCGCGGAACGCCGTCCGACCCATCCTGCGGGTTGTTTCTGCGCAGGGTGGACATCGCTTTTCATGTCCACCGGCGGTGCTGGGCCGGGCCAGGTTGGTGGATGTAAGGAGCGGCATCCACCCTACGGGCAGCGCCCTCTCAGGCCTCTTCCAGCTCCACCAGCGCGGTGCCTTCGGCGACCAGTTCGCCTTCGCTGCAGTACAGCGCCTTGACGGTGCCGGCGTGGGGCGCGCGGATGCTGTGCTCCATCTTCATCGCCTCCAGCACCACCAGGGCGGTGCCGGCTTCCACGGTCTGGCCGGCTTCCACCAGCACGCGCACGATACTGCCGTTCATTGGCGCCGTCAGCCCGCCCTGGTGGGTGTGGCTGGCCTCGGCCTCGGCGATGGGGTCGACGCGGGTAATGGTGTGCAGCGTGCCGTCCCACTCCAGGTAGAGGGTTTCGCCCCGGCGGATGGCCAGCAGCGTGCGGCGCACGCCGTCCAGCTCCAGGGCCAGCCGCTCGCCTTCCAGGCGGACCGGGCTGTCGACCCGGCCTCGCAGGCGCACCACCTGGCGTTCCTCGCCACAGGCCAGGTGCAGGTCGGTTTCGCTGGGCAGGCCGGCACGCCAGCCGCTGTTGCCGCTCCAGGGCGAATACGGGTCGTCCTGGCGTATCCGCGCGGCATCACCCTGGCGGAAGGCTTCGGCAGCCAGCTGCCAGACCTGCTCGGGCAGGGCGGCAGGGGCGGGAAGCAGCTGTGCCTGGTGGCGCTCGATGAAGCCGGTGTCCAGTTCGGCCGCGGCGAAGGCGGGGTGGCCGAGCACGCGACGGAGGAAGGTCAGGTTGGTGCGGAAACCGCCCACGGCGGTGTCTTCCAGCATGGCCAGCAGGCGTTGGCGCGCCTCCTCGCGGTTCTCGCCCCAGGCGATCAGCTTGGCCAGCATGGGGTCGTAGAAGGGCGATACGTCGTCACCCTCGGCCACGCCACTGTCCACCCGGCGGCCCTCGCCGGGCGCGGGCTCGCGGTACAGGTCCAGGTGGCCGCTGGCGGGCAGGAAGCCGCCTTCCGGGTCTTCGGCGTACAGGCGCACTTCGATGGCATGGCCCATCAGCGGCACCTGCGCCTGGGTGATGGGCAGGGCTTCGCCACGGGCGACGCGGATCTGCCAGGCCACCAGGTCGAGGCCGGTGATGGCCTCGGTGACCGGGTGCTCCACCTGCAGGCGGGTGTTCATCTCCATGAAGAAGAAGTCACCCCGCGCATCCAGCAGGAACTCCACGGTGCCGGCACCGACGTAGCCGATGGCCTGGGCCGCGCGCACGGCGGCCTCGCCCATGGCGCGACGCTGCTCGGCCGAGAGGCCGGGGGCGGGGGCTTCCTCCACCACCTTCTGGTGGCGGCGCTGGATGGAGCAGTCGCGTTCGTTGAGGTACAGGCAGTTGCCGTGGCGGTCGGCGAAGACCTGGATCTCCACATGGCGCGGCTTGAGCACGTACTTCTCCACCAGCATGCGGGCATCGCCGAAGGCGGCCTGGGCCTCGCGCTGGGCGGAGGAGAGCGCCTCGGCCAGGTCGGCCTCGCGCTCCACCACCTTCATACCCTTGCCGCCACCACCGGCGGCGGCCTTCAGCAGTACCGGGTAGCCGATGCGCTCGGCGGCGGCGCGGAAGGTCTCCAGGGCCTGGTCCTCGCCGTGGTAGCCGGGCACCAGTGGCACGCCGGCTTCTTCCATCAGCGCCTTGGCGGCGGACTTGCTGCCCATGGCGTCGATGGCGCTGGCCGGCGGGCCGAGGAACACCAGCCCGGCGGCCTCGATGGCACGGGCGAAGCCGGCGTTCTCCGAGAGGAAGCCGTAGCCGGGGTGGATGGCCTGGGCGCCGCTGGCCTGGGCGGCGGCGATCAGCGCGTCCACCCGCAGGTAGCTCTCCGCCGGCTTGGCGCCGCCGAGGTTGATGGCCATGTCCGCCTCGCGCACGTGGCGGGCATTGCGGTCGATCTCGCTGTGGACGGCTACGGTGCGAATGCCCAGCGCCTTGGCGGTGCGCATCACCCGGCAGGCGATCTCGCCACGGTTGGCGATCAGCAAGGTGGTGATCATGGTCATTGCTCCTGCCAGGAGGGTTTGCGTTTCTCCAGGAAGGCATTGAGCCCTTCCTGGCCTTCGGCGCTCACGCGGATGCGGGCGATGGCGTTCTCGGTGTAGCGGCGCAGGTTGGGGCTGAGCACCCCGCTGCCCACTTCCCGCAGCAGGTCCTTGCTGGCGCGCATGGCCTGGGGGCTGTTGAGCAGCAGGTTGGCGGTCCAGTTCTCCACTGCCTGGTCCAGTTCATCGGCCGGGTAGCACTCGGCCAGCAGGCCCAGCTCACGGGCCCGCTCGCCGTTGAAACGCTCGGCGGTGAGGGCGTAGCGGCGCGCGGCGCGCTCGCCGATGGCCTGGACCACGAAGGGGCTGATCACCGCCGGCGCCAGGCCGATGCGCACCTCCGAGAGGGAGAACTGCGCGTCGATGGCGCCGATGGCCATGTCGCAGCAGCTGATCAGGCCCAGGGCACCGCCGAAGGCCGCGCCCTGGACCACCGCCAGGGTCGGCACCTTGAGCTGGTAGAGGGCGTACATCAGTTCGGCCAGCTCGCGGGCGTCGTCCAGGTTGGCGTTGTAGTCCAGGCGGGCGGACTCCTGCATCCAGGCCAGGTCCGCCCCGGCGGAGAAGTGCCGGCCCCGGCCGCGGAGGATGAGGAAGCGCACCTGGCCGTGCTCCTTGACGGCATCCAGGGCGAGGATCAGCTCGCGGATCATCCCGGCGTTGAAGGCATTGTTCTTGTCCGGACGGTTCAGCCATAGGGTGGCGACGCCGTTGGCGGCGATGTCCAGTTGCAGCGTATTGAAGTCGGTCATATGGGCTCCGGGAGAGGGCTACATGCGGAACACGCCGAAGCGGGTCGCTTCGATCGGCGCGTTGAGGCTGGCCGAGAGCGCAAGGCCAAGCACCTCGCGGGTCTGTGCCGGGTCGATGACGCCGTCGTCCCAGAGCCGCGCGCTGGAGTAATAGGCGTGGGCCTGGCGCTCGTACTGTTCGAGGATGGGCTGCTTGATGCGCGCCTCTTCCTCGGCGCTCAGGCTGTGGCCGACGCGTTCGCTCTGCTCGCGCTTGACCTGGGTGAGCACGCCAGCGGCCTGCTCGGCGCCCATCACGCCGATCCGCGCGTTGGGCCACATCCACAGGAAGCGCGGGTCGTAGGCCCGGCCGCACATGCCGTAGTTACCGGCGCCGAAGCTGCCGCCGATGATCACGGTGAACTTCGGCACCCGCGCGCAGGCCACGGCGGTGACCAGCTTGGCGCCGTGCTTGGCGATGCCGCCTTCCTCGTACTTCTTGCCCACCATGAAGCCGGTGATGTTCTGCAGGAACAGCAGCGGGATGCCGCGCTGGCAGGCCAGCTCGATGAAGTGCGCGCCTTTCTGCGCAGCCTCGGCGAAGAGGATGCCGTTGTTGGCGAGGATGGCGATGGGGTAGCCGTGCAGGTGGGCGAAGCCACACACCAGGGTGGTCCCGAACAGGGCCTTGAACTCGTCGAAGGCGGAGTCGTCCACCAGGCGTGCGATCACTTCGCGCACGTCGAAGGGTTGCTTGGCGTCCGCCGGAATCACCCCGTACAGCTCCTCGCTGGCGTAGCGCGGGGCGATGGGGGTGCGCAGGTTCAGCTCGCCGGCCTTGCGCCAGTTGAGGTTGGCGACACTGCGGCGGGCCAGGGCCAGGGCGTGCTCGTCGTTCTCGGCGTAGTGGTCGGCCACGCCGGAGGTCTTGCAGTGCACGTCGGCGCCGCCCAGTTCCTCGGCGGTCACCACCTCGCCGGTGGCGGCCTTCACCAGCGGCGGACCGGCGAGGAAGATGGTGGCCTGGTTGCGCACCATGATGGTCTCGTCGCTCATGGCCGGCACGTAGGCGCCGCCGGCGGTGCAGGAGCCCATCACCACGGCGATCTGCGGGATGCCCTGGGCGCTCATGTTGGCCTGGTTGAAGAAGATGCGGCCGAAGTGCTCGCGGTCCGGGAAGACCTCTTCCTGGCGCGGCAGGTTGGCGCCGCCGGAGTCCACCAGGTAGATGCAGGGCAGGCGGTTCTCCTGGGCGATGGCCTGGGCCCGCAGGTGCTTCTTCACCGTCAGCGGGTAGTAGGAGCCGCCCTTCACCGTGGCGTCGTTGGCCACGATCATGCATTCCACGCCTTCGACGCGGCCGATGCCGGCCACCACGCCGGCGGCGGGGACCTCTTCGCCGTAGACCTCATGGGCCGCCAGCTGGCCGATCTCGAGGAAGGGCGAGCCCGGGTCCAGCAGGCGATTGATGCGTTCGCGCGGCAGCAGCTTGCCCCGCGAGGTGTGGCGTTCCTGGGCCTTGGCGCCGCCGCCTTCGTGGATGCGGCCGAGCAGGCGGTGCAGGTCGTCCACCTGGGCCTGCATGGCCTCGCGGTTGCGGGCGAATTCCGGGGTGCGGGTGTTGATCTGGGTATGCAGGATGGCCATCTGGGGCGCTCCGAGTCGTGCGTTTCGCGCCCCTCCCTGAGGGGAGGGGCGTCGGTCGAGGATCAGCGGGTTTCGTTGAACAGCTCGCGGCCGATCAGCATGCGGCGGATCTCGCTGGTGCCGGCGCCGATCTCGTAGAGCTTGGCGTCGCGCAGCAGGCGCCCGGTGGGGAACTCGTTGATGTAACCGTTGCCGCCGAGGATCTGGATCGCCTCCAGGGCCATCTGGGTGGCGCGTTCGGCGGTGTAGAGGATCACCCCGGCAGCGTCCTTGCGGGTGGTCTCGCCACGGTCGCAGGCCTGGGCCACGGCGTACAGGTAGGCGCGGCTGGCGGCCAGCTGGGTGTACATGTCGGCCACCTTGCCCTGGATGAACTGGAACTCGCCGATGCTTTGGCCGAACTGCTTGCGGTCGTGGATGTAGGGCACCACCACGTCCAGGCAGGCCTGCATGATGCCCACCGGGCCGCCGGCCAGCACCACGCGCTCGTAGTCCAGGCCGCTCATCAGCACCTTGACGCCGCCGTTGACCGCGCCGAGGACGTTCTCCTCCGGCACTTCCACGTCGTCGAAGAACAGCTCGCAGGTGTTGGAGCCGCGCATGCCGAGCTTGTCGAACTTGCTGCCACGGGAGAAACCCTTCCAGTCGCGCTCGACGATGAAGGCGGTGATGCCGTGGGGGCCCTTGTCCAGGTCGGTCTTGGCGTAGATCACGTAGGTGTTGGCGTCGGGGCCGTTGGTGATCCAGGTCTTGCTGCCATTGAGGACGAAGCGGTCGCCCTTGCGGTCGGCGCGCAGCTTCATGGAAACCACGTCGGAGCCGGCGTTGGGCTCGCTCATGGCCAGGGCGCCGACGTGCTCGCCGCTGATCAGCCTGGGCAGGTACTTCTGCTTCTGCTCGTGGGTGCCGTTGCGCTTGATCTGGTTGACGCACAGGTTGGAGTGGGCGCCGTAGGAGAGGGCCACCGAGGCCGAGCCGCGGCTGATCTCCTCCATGGCGATGACGTGGGCCATGTAGCCCAGGCCAGCGCCGCCGTATTCCTCGCCGACGGTCACGCCCAGCAGGCCCATGTCGCCGAACTTCTTCCACAGGTCCATGGGGAAGGCGTTGTCGCGGTCGATCTCGGCGGCGCGGGGTGCCAGTTCGGCTGCGACGAAGGCTTGCACCTGTTCGCGCAGCATGTCGAGGGTGTCGCCGAGGGCGAAGTTCAGGCTCGAGTAGGTCATGGTTCCACCTGTGCTTGTGATTGTCGGTGAGTCGTGTAGGGGATCAGGCCTTGGCGGCCTGCTTGCGTTCGGTCTCGGCCAGGGCCGCCAGGCAGCGTTCCTCGGCCGTATCCAGTTCCAGCTGCATCTGCTGGATGTCCAGCAACTGCTGTTCGAGTTGTGCGCGGCGGGCGGCGATCTTCTCCATGAAGGTTTCCAGCTGCTTGCGGTTGCCGCTGCTGGGGTCGTAGAGGTCGATCAGCTCCTTGCACTCGGCCAGGGAAAAGCCGATGCGCTTGCCACGCAGGATGAGCTTGAGGGCCACCAGGTCCTTGGGGCTGTAGATGCGCTCCTGGCCCCGGCGCTCGGGGAAGAGCATCTCCTGCTCCTCGTAGAAGCGGATGGCGCGGGTGGTCACATCCAGTTCGCGGGCCAGGTCGGAAATGCTGTAGGTCTTGGACATGGGGGAGGGGGCTCGGCTTGTTTACCTTTACGTTAACGTAAACCTGGGTAAACTCGCTGTCAACTCGGCGCCAGGCAGCGGGAATTCGCCCCTGTGGCCCGATACTTGCTGGCTTCCAGCCTGCGGAACCGGCGCTCTTTACGGCATCGGCCGGGGGGTGTAGACAGTCAGGGCGTGCAGTCCGCCACGGCCAGACCGGGCGGTTGCTGGAGCGAGAGATGGCGCAGGACATTCGAATAAAAATGGCGACCGATCCACTTCACCAGTCGTACCAGGCACGGCTGAAGCTGCTCAACGAAGGCGAACTGCCCCGTGGCGTGCTCCGCGAGGAGATCGATGCCTCATGGCGGCGCAGCCTTGGTCACGGGCTCAACTGCCTCGAAGGCGAGCAGCCCGAACTCCGTCATCACGACCTCGGCCTGTTGCTGGAAGGCAACCGCCTGCTGATCGATGCCGCCACCCCCGAGCTGGAGTACCTGGTCAGCCAGCAGGGCAAGGGCGGGTTGATCATCCTCGGCGACGCCCAGGCCAACCTGCTGGCCATCGAAGGCCAGACCGAATTCCTCAAGGGCTCCGGCCTGCGTGACCTGCGCCCCGGCAGCTGCTGGAGCGAATCGAGCCGGGGCACCAATGCCATCGGCACGGCGGTGGTGGAAGGCCGGCCGACCCTGATCAACTGCGGCGAGCATTATCTCGACCGACTCAGCCCGTTCTCCTGCACCTCGGTGCCGCTGCGCGATCCCCAGGGGCAGGTGGTGGGCGTGCTGGACCTGACCCGGCAAGGCGTCATGGCCCAGCCCGAGGACAACCTCGCCACCCTGATGCTGGCCGCCGGCAACATCGAGAGCCGCCTGTTCGCCCTGACCTACGGCGATCACCTGGTGGTGGCCTTCCACAACCGTCCGCAGTACCTGGGCAGCGCCTGGCACGGGCTGCTGGCCCTGAGCCTGGAGGGCGAGGTGGTCGCCGCCAACGAGCGGGCCTGCGAACTGCTGCGGGTCGGGCGGGATGCCCTGGTGGGCCGCCGTGGCAGTGACCTCATCGGCGAGCGCGCCGCTCCATTCATTGCCCGCATGCTCAAGGGCGGCGTCAGCAGCGTGCAGACCGCCCAGGGCGAGTTCTTCTTCCGCGCGCTCCAGGTGCCCCGCCACAGCCCCCTCGGCCACACCGCCCCGGCGGCGGCCAAGGTGCCCAGCCATGCAACATCCCAGGCCCTGGATGCCCTGGCCGGCCACGATGGCCGCTTCGCCCGCGCCTTGCGCATGGCCCGCCAGGCCCTGGCCAGCGACCTGCCCGTGCTGCTGCTGGGGGAAACCGGCACCGGCAAGGAGGTGGTTGCCCGCGCCCTGCACCAGGCCAGCCCGCGTGCCGAGAAGCCCTTCGTGGCGGTGAACTGCGCGGCTATTCCCGAGGGGCTGATCGAGTCCGAGCTGTTCGGTTATCGCGAAGGCGCCTTCACCGGCTCCCGCCGTGGCGGCATGGTCGGTCGGTTGATGCAGGCCCACGGCGGCACCCTGTTCCTCGACGAGATCGGCGACATGCCCCTCGCGCTCCAGGCCCGCCTGCTGCGGGTGCTGCAGGAGCGCCGGGTGGCCCCCCTCGGCGCCGCCGAGGAGCAGGCCATCGACGTGGCGGTGATCTGCGCCACCCACCGCGACCTGCGCCGGCTGGTGCAGGACCAGCATTTCCGCGAAGACCTCTACTACCGCATCAACGGCGTCAGCCTGCGCCTGCCGGCCCTGCGTGAGCGGGACGACCTGGCCGGGATGATCGCCAGCGTGCTGGCCCGCTTCGGTGCCTGCGACGTCAGCCTGGACAAGGACCTCGCCGAGCTGTTCAGCGGCTACGACTGGCCGGGCAACATCCGCCAGCTGGAAATGGTCCTGCGCGCGGCCCTGGCCATGCGCGAACCGGGGGAGACCGTGCTGGGGCTGGACCACCTCACCGACAGCCTGCTGGACGACCTCACCGCCACCACCCGCCAGCCCGGCAGCATCCGCGAGAACGAACTGGAGCTGATCCGCGCCGCCCTGGAGCGGCACCAGGGCAATGTCTCCGCTGCCGCCGATGCCCTGGGCATCAGCCGCGCCACCCTGTACCGCAAGCTCAAGCAGCTCAGGGGATGACGCCCTTGAAGGCGCTGTGGGAGCGAATTCATTCGCGATGCCGTGTGCCTGGGCAGACCCGGGCTGAAGCCCGGGCTACGGCTGCACCTACAACGTTCCGGTATGCCCGGGTGACGGCATGATCCGCCTCCTGCTCAAGCTCGTCGACGCCCACGACCCCGAGCTGCTGCGCCGCGCCCTGGCCTGGCTCTACGGCTTCGTGCGCCCGCAGCTGCGCGCCATCGCCGTGTTGCTGGGGTTGTCCCTCGGGGCATCGCTGCTGGTGCTGGCCCAGCCCTGGCTGACCAAGACGCTGATCGACGAGGGCCTGCTGGCCAAGGACTTCGGCCTGCTGGTGCAGGTGGCGGTGGCGATGATCGCCGTCGGCCTGATCGGCACCGCGCTGTCGGGCATCAACCGCTACCTGCACACCCGGCTTTCCGGGCGCATCCTCTTCGCCCTGCGCGACGACCTCTACCGCCACCTGCAGCAGCTCTCGCCGGCCTTCTACGGGCGCAAGCGCATCGGCGACATCCTGTCGCGCCTGGATGGCGACGTGGCGGAAATCCAGCGTTTCGCCGTGGATTCGCTGTTTTCCGCCGTCTCCAGTCTCATCGGGCTGATCGGCGCGGTGAGCCTGATGCTGCTGCTGTCCTGGCAGCTGTCCCTGCTGCTGGCGCTGCTGATCCCCGTGGAAGTGCTCTGGCTGCGCTGGATGCGCCGCAAGGTCGAGCGCGAGGTGCGCAGCCTGCGGGAACGTTCGGCGGATGTGTCGTCCTTCCTGGTGGAAACCCTGCCGGCGATGAAGTTCATCCAGGCTGCTGGCCAGCAGGCCCGCGAAGCCCGCCGCCTGGAGGGCCTGGGGCAGGGCTACATGCGCCAGCTGCTGCGGGTGCAGGTCACCGAGTTCTTCACCCACGCGGTGCCGGGCACGCTCACCTCGTTGTCCCGCGCCTGCGCCTTTCTCATCGGCGGCTACTGGGTCATCCAGGGCACCTGGCAACTGGGCGCGCTGATCGCCTTCTCCACCTACCTCGGTATGGCCGTAGGGCCGGTGCAGAGCCTGCTAGGCCTCTACGTCGCACTGCAGCGCATGACGGTCAGCCTCGGGCGGGTCATGGAGCTGCAGCAGGAGCCGGTGCCGGTGCGCCCGCCCGTCACGCCCGTGCCCCTGCCGGACGGTCCCGGCACCCTGCGCCTGGAGGGCGTGCACTTCGCCCACGAACAGCGTGCCGGCGCCGTGCTGGAAGGCGTGGACGCGGAGATTCCCGCCGGGCTCAAGGTGGCCATCAGCGGCGCCTCGGGCGTCGGCAAGTCCACCCTGATCGACCTGCTGCAGCGCTTCTACGACCCCGACCAGGGGCGCATCCTGCTGGACGGTGTCGACCTGCGTGAGCTGGACTTGCTGGCCCTGCGCCGGCGCATTGCCGTGGTCAGCCAGGACATCGTCCTGTTCCGCGGCACCCTGGCGGAGAACCTCGCCTACAGCGCCCCCGACGCCAGCCGCGAGGCCCTGGAACGGGGGGTGCGCCTGGCCCGGCTGGACGGCCTGGTGGCCTCCCTGCCGCTGGGGTTGGACAACCCCCTGGGCGAGCGGGGGCAGCAGCTCTCCGGCGGGCAGAAACAGCGCATCGCCATCGCCCGCGCGCTGCTGCAGGCCCCGCTGATCCTGGTGTTGGACGAAGCTACCTCGGCAGTGGACGAAGCCACCGAGCGCGAGGTGATCGCCGCCATCGACCAGTTGTTCGCCGGGCGCACGCGCATCCTCATCAGCCACCGACCGTCCACCCTCGCCGAGGCGGACCTGCACCTGCGCCTGGAGCAGGGGCGCCTGCGTCCGCTGGCAGCCGAGGTCGCCCTCGATGGCCGCTGACGTGCGCATCGGCCTGATCGACAGCGGCTTCGCTCCGGCGCAGGCCGACGGTGTCAAAGTGTCCCGGCGCTTCTGGCTGGAGGACGGCGAACTGCGCGAAGGCGACGTCCAGCCCGACAGCCTCGGCCACGGCCAGGTGGTGCTCGACACCTTCCGCCGCCAGGCCGGCCCGGTGGGCGTCTGCATGGCCCAGGTATTTGGCGAGCGGGGACAGACCAGCCCGCTGCAGATTGCCGCCGCCCTCTGCTGGCTGCTGGAGCAGGAGGTGAGCCTGGTGAGCATGAGCCTGGGCCTGCGCACGGACCGGCCGGTATTGCGTGACGCCTGCGCCCGGCTCCAGGCCGCTGGCGTGCTGCTCTGTGCCTCCAGTCCGGCCCAGGGCGAGCCGGTGTACCCGGCCAGCTACCCGGGCGTCATCCGCATCACCGGCGATGCCCGTTGCGCGCCGGGGCAGTGGTCCTGGCTCGGCACCCGCCAGGCCGACTTCGGTGCCCATGTGGCAGCCCACAACGGCGTCGCCGGTGCCAGCGTCGCCTGCGCGGCCCTGGCCGGCACCCTGGCTGCGCACCTGGCGCGCCAGCCGGGCATCAGCCGGGACGCACTGCTGCAGGCGCTGCGCCAGGGCGCCGCCTACCACGGGCCGGAGCGGCGCGGCCATGACTGAAATCCTCATCCTCGGCGCCGGCCCGGCCGGTGCCGCCGTCGCCCTGGGCCTCACGCGCCTGGGTTACCCGGTGCGGGTGGTCAGCGAGTGGCGTCGTTTCGCGGCGGTTGAAGGCGTCTCCCAGCGGGTGCTGGAGGGGCTGCGCCAGGCCGGGTTGCACCGGGCGCTGGCCACTGCAGCGGCACCCTCGCCGCGTCGGGTGCAGTGGAACGGCGAGGGGCAATCCATCAACCAGGAATGCCTGCTGGATCGCCCGGTCTTCGACGCCGCCCTGCGTGACGACCTGCAGGCTGCCGGTATCGAGGTGCTGGAAGCGCGGGTGCTCAAGGTGGCGCACGGCCCCGACGGCCACGCCGTGCACCTGGAAGGCGGCGAGGTGCTGCGGGCTGGCTTCCTGGTGGAAGCACGCGGACGCTCTGCCCCCCTGGCCGGCGGACGGCTGCGCGGGCCGGAGACCCTCAGCCTGCTCAACCAGTGGCACGACGCCCCCGGCCTGGCCGGCTCGGCGGTTGAAAGCCTGGCCGACGGCTGGGCCTGGATGGCGCGGCTGGCCGACGGCCGCTGCTATTGGCAGATCACCCTCGACGCCACCGCCAGCGACCTGCCGCCCCGGGACCGGCTGCCGACCTGGTGCGCCGAACGTCGTCGGCAGTCCGCTCGGGTGCGCGAGCTGTTTGGCGAGGCTGCACTGCAACCCGCCAGCCTGCATGCCCGCAGCAGCACCGCGATCCTCTTCCACGAGGCCAGCGGCCCCGACTGGCTGCGGGTCGGGGATGCGGCGATGGCGGTGGACCCGCTGTCCGGCAACGGCATCTTCCAGTCCCTGTCCTCCGCGCTGCAGGCCCCGGCGGTGATCAACACCCTGTTGCGTCACCCGGAGCGCGCCGCCCTGGCCCGAACCTTCCACCAGCGCCGGGTCGAGCACCTGTTCCAGCGTTTCGCCCGTACCGGCCGTGACTTCTATGCCCTGGAGCAGCGCTGGCCGGAGCAGCCGTTCTGGCATGATCGCCGCACCTGGCCCGATGCCGCGCCGCTGCATGCCGAGGCGGACATCCACCAGGTGCGGGTGGAGTCGGCACCGGTGATCCAGGGCGAGCTGATCGAGGCCCGGGAGGTGGTCATCACCGCCGACCAGCCCCTGGGTGTCTGGCACCTGGACGGCACCGAGCTGGCGCCCATCGTTCGCGCCCTGCAGGCCGGTCGGCTGGACGCGGCCCTGGCCGCGCTGGCGCCCGAACCACGGCGCAAGGTGCAGGGGTGGCTGCTGGCGCAGGGCTACCGGCCCTGAGTTTGCTGACCGCTGGTTGAGAGTGTTTCTTCAACTGCGGGTGCGAATGAAGTGCTGCTCAATGACGGAAGTGCCCCATTGACTTCCCTCCTGCGCTTGCCTCAACACAAACCCCTGCTTTTCGTAGAGGTGGCGGGCGGCGTCCAGTCCGCTGAATGTCCATAGATGGACCGCGTCAAAGCCATTCGTATCGCAGAATTCCAATGCGGTCTCCAACAGGCGCCGTCCCAGGCCATGTCCGTGATACGCCTCCTCAAGCATGAACCAGCGCAGATGGGCTTCGTTATCGCCCATGGACTGGCCGTCGATGGCGATCGAGCCCACGATGTGCTCCCCGGCGACGGCGGTCCAGAGTTGATTGCTGGGGTGCACCAGTCGTTCGCAGAAGTCGGCGAGGCCGCTGGCAACCTGGCTTTCGAAGAACTGCCCGAAGCCTGAGTTACGGGCGTAGAAGTCTGCATGCATCTGGGTGATTCGGCCGATCACCCCCGGTCTGTAGCCTGGGTAGAGCTGCGGCGAGGGAAGGGTTGCACCTGCGTGCTCATCCCGCATTGAACCGAGGGCCCGTGCATACAGGGCGAGCCCTGCGGCCACGGTGCCTCGGTCATGGCTGGGAAGGCGCTCCAATGCTGATCCGACCTGTGCCTCGGCATGGCGGTTGATGGCCTCAAGGGTGTGGCGTCCCTTGGCTGTCAATGACAGTAATTTGATTCGGGCATCCCGCTGACAATCTGCTTCCTGTAGCTCTCCTGCCGCTATCAGCTTCTTCAGCAGCCGGCTGACGCTGGATTTGTCCAGGTTCAATCTTTGGGCGATCTGTGCGGCTGTGCTTTGGCCTTGCACTCCGACTTCCAGCAGGGCATGCACGGACAAAGCCGGGTAGCGCGTTTGAGCCAGCGTCGAGTCCATGAAGCCAAGCTCACGGACAATCGCCCGCGAGGCGTGGCGAACCCTTTCTACCAATGCGGACTGGTGCTCCATGTTTGTACTCCCTAGCCAAATGGTTGTTTGATGCAACCATTTGCCGGGGTAAAAGTGCCAGGGAAGCAGGGAGGAGTTTGTTGAAGGCCTTTTCCGGTGCTGACGGGATCGCTCTGTTGGCCAAGAACACTCACGGCGGGCAGGTGCTGTATTTGCTCGGACGCAGGGATAAGCATTTCTGATTCAGGATTCACTGCCCGGACTAGAATGGGCGCCGCCCGTACTACGCACACGAAGGAACCGCCATGCACCTCGACCTGATCCAGACACTCAGCCTCGCCGGCAAGGCCGCCGTTCCCAACGATGACCGCGTCGGCTGCGCCGGGCGGCATGCCTGGGTCATCGACGGTGCCACCGACCTGGGTGAGCCGGGCCTGATGGGGCAGCGGGGTGGCGCGGCCTGGCTGGCCGATGCGGCCCATCGCGGCTTCATGGCCGCCTCGGGCCCCCTGGCCTCGCTGTGCGAGCAGGTGTTCCAGGCCGTTGCTGCCGACTACCGGCGTGATCGCCAGCGCGAGCCCGTCGCGGCCTGGGAATTGCCCCGTGCCTCCCTCGCCGCCATCGCCCTGGAAGGCGACCGGCTGGCCTGCGGCTTTCTCGGTGACTGCACCGTGATCCACCGCGGCGCCCAGGGCGTGGCCTTCCTCACGCCGCAGCCGGATCGCCGGCAGGAGCAGGCCGAAGCCGAGGCCCTGGGCCCCGGCATTGGCGCCGACAACGTCCGCAGCGCCCATGTCCTGGCCGACCGCCGTGCCGCCCGCGAGCGGCCCAAGGCGGTGCTGAGCGTCGACGCCGAGCAGGCGAGGGCCGCCCTGCAATACGCCCAGGCGCCCCTGGCCGCCGGCGACGACCTGCTGCTGATGAGCGACGGCTTCGCCGCATTGATCGACACCTACCACCACTACGATGCCGCGACCCTGATGGCCCAGGTACTGGAAAGCGGCCTGCTGCCGCTGGCGGAGGAGCTGCGCCGCATCGAGCGCGAGGACGCGGCCTGCCTGCGCTACCCGCGCTTCAAGGCCAGCGACGATGCCTCGGTGATCTGGTTGCGGGTGGCTGAGTAGGCTGGACGGTTGCTCAGCGGCGGTAATAGAACGCCTGGCTGAAACCGAACACCAGCCCTTGCGCCTCGCACCACTCCGGGAAGGACGCTGCCGCGTCGGCTGAGCGGTAGCGGTTCCAGGCGTCCAGCAGGGCGCGGCAGTGGCGTTGCTCCTCTTCCAGCCATTTCGGCGTCTGCTCGGGGGCGAGCCGGGCGATCAGCTCGCCGGCCTGGGCGAGGGCGGTTTCGGCATGGGCCTCGTCACCGATGAAGAACGATTCGCCGAGGTGGTGGGTCTGGTAGTCCACCTGGCCCAGGTAGGCGACCGCCAGCCGGTAGAGGGCGATGGCGTCGTTGGGGTCCTGTGCCAGCGCCTGGTGGAAGTAGGCGGTGTCTTCCTTGATCACCGCGGCCCAGCGATAGGGCACGGGTGAGGGCGGCGCTTCCTGGCACCAGGCTTCCAGTATCTGACCGAGGTACACCCGCAGCGGCTGCGCCAGGAGCTGGTGGGCGGCAGGCGTGTGGTAGTGCAGCGCCGCCAGCTCGCAGGCACGCTCGCGCTGCACGTCCAGGGGCGCGTGGCGGCAGGCGGCAATGAAGCTGGCCAGGGCCTGCAGGGCTGGCTTCTTCAAGCCGCGCTCGCGCAATTGGCAGTACGCGGCGAAGCCTTCGTAGCCGGGCTTGTCGGCGTAGGCTTCGGCGATGGCCGTGAGGCTCTGGAAGTTGTCCTGGTTCCAGTAGTGCATGGGCTGTTTGTACTGGGTTTGTCTCGACGTACCGGGGAACGGCCCCGGCGTCAGCGATTGCCTCCGGACATGAGTGCCGAGCGTACCGGTAGGGCCGAGTGTTCAGGATGCTCTTTGAGGAAGCTGCGTAGAGCCGATTCCTGACGGTTCACGATGCAGATGCGCGCTGAGGCGTAAGTGACTTTGCAAGTGCCCAAGGCAAAGAGGCCGCACTGCATGACGCCGTAACGTGCTGCCGATTCGATGGGCTCCGGGCAGTTGTAGAGCAGCTCTCCCAGGTAGTTGATTTCACCCTGCTTCACGGTGAAACGCAGGGGCGCGCCAAACGGGCCCATCGTGCCTCGGCGAGAGCCCATTTCCTGCACTTCGTAGTCGCCAGCCGGCAGCCAGGCTGAATAGAGATCCTTGGCTCCCCACCCCATGACCTGGCCTGTCTGCAGGTGACGGAAGCCGATCCAGGTGCCGTAGGGGCCGCCGTCGACCAGGGAGCCGACAATCAGGCCCGCGTACCGGGCGGAGCGAGGGCTGCTGTCCAGGGACATCTCTGCTGGCATGGGGGCGCAACCGACCAGCAGGGCGAGAAGCCCTCCAATGGTGAGCGAGCGGAAAACGAACATTGAGAGCCTCAGGTGATCAATAGGTGAAGTGATTGGCAGTCGAGTGGCTGGACGCTGGGAGGGGGCTTCATTAGGATCGCCGCCTTTGCGCTTGCCTCAAGGATGAACCGTGATTTCGCCAGATTTTCCCTCATTTCGTTCATTGATGGCGCTGACTTCGTTCGCGCTTCTGCTCACGGGCTGCAGCATCAACGGTACTTACCCTGACGCCACGCAGCCCGATGCAGCCAAGCTGCGCTTCGTCAGCGGCATGGAGAACGCGACCCTGGGCGTCTTCGATGAGGCTCATTGCGACGGGCTGACGACGGGAATCCTCAATAATCTGCTCACGGGTAACACCCATCGTCGGGCAGGCATGGCCATCGCTCCTGCGAAGGAATCGGATGCATACCTGGAAATACGCTTGAAACCCGGCAAGGAAGTTTTCCTATGGAACAGCTCCACCGGCAGTTCCTACGCGTGCTCCACCGGCTTCAACTTCACGCCTGAGGCGGGTGCCGAATACGAACTGACCTTTTCTTCCAACGGGCGGCAGTGCATCTCGTCGATGGCCCGCCTCAGTCAGGACGGTGGGCGAGTCATGCGTCATCCGCTGGTGCTGCTGAGAAAGGGGCTTCCCGGTTGCACTGGAAGCAACGCGATTTTCCCCGAGGCGCCGGCCGCCCTACCGGCCACACTTGAACGAACGGTGATGATCGACCAGATCATCGCCGACAGCCTCACGCCTGAAATGCAGCGAAGCGTCCAACCCCTATCAAAGGCCGATCAGCTCAAAGTGACCGAAGGAATGGTGGCGGAGCGCAAGACGTTGATGGGGCTGACGTTGCCTGACGAGTATTGGGTGCAGTACCAGGCCGCCTTGATGAGCTTCCTGCAGGACACCTTGGCGATGGGCGAAACCGTATTGAAGAAGTACAAGGACGACTACAGTGCCCGCTTGAGCTCGTTGGAAACCGACGAGTTGCGCACCTATGTCCCGGACGGTCCGGAGCTGGACCGTTCCAAGGCGGCTGCTTTGAACGCCTTGATGCTCAAGCGCTACTACAACTGGCGCACGGTCGCTCGCAAGGAAGGGCTGGCCGCGCATTTGAGCCGAATGGCTGAACTGGATCGCCGCTTTGGCGTATGCGAACGCTACGCCGGCTGCTGGCGGAATTGAGCGTCATGGGTGATCCCCTGCCCGTTGCAGCATTCAACTGACAGGGGATTTTCTCGACGTATCCTGCGCTGCTCTTGGGTGGTTCGTGGCTGCGCTGTGCTATCCGGCGACCGTATTCCGGCCCGCCATCCTGCTTCCCCAGCACTGACCTCCCACCGCATTCAACCGCCGCGACTTGCTTCTCAGGCGCGGCGGCAGCTTTGCCTTAGGATGCCGGGCTTTGGGCCGTGTCGATCCCGGCCCCCATCCCAGGACCGCCAGAGGCCGCCATGAACCCCTTGAGTGCAATCGATTACGCCCGTATCCAGGCGCTGCTGGAGACCGACTACGTGCAGGAGCACTACCTGCGCTACGAGGCCGGTGGCGACAGCTATGACTGGCTGGAGCTGGAGGACGGGGAGGGCGACAGTGTCGAGCTGTACGTCGAATTCCTCCCGGACCGATTCCGCATCGCGGTGGCCAACGAGTCGGGCCCCGGGCCGGACAACGGCTTCGATGACCACCGGCATTTCATCTTCAAACTGGCGGATGCCGAGGCGCAGCGCCACGAGCTGCTCTTCCAGCCCATGGAGGTGGATGGCGAGGGGGCGGACTGCCTGGATACCTTCCCGCTCGCGGAACAGGCGCCGGCCGTCCAGGCCAGCGCGGTGCGTTACCTGGGGATGCTGGAGGCCTACATCCGTGCGGCGGACCAGCGCCTGGCCGAGCTGAAGGCCGACCTGCCGCCGGACATCATTCTCAATGTGCTGGGCACCTTCGAACGCTTCGACGCGCTGCGCGAGACCTTCGAGTCGATGACGGCCTCCATGGGGCTGGAGACCTTCCGCCTGGACGAGGCCTTCAGCGAGCTGGAGCACGACGACCGCATGCCGCGCTCCTACCGCATCTGTGCCGACCGCACGGAGCCCTCCATGACCGAGGAGGACGAGGCGGCCATCGAGGCGCATACCGCCACCGCCTATTTCGTGATGCCGCGCATTCACCACGAGCGCACCCGCATCGTTGCGGCGATGGCGGCGGCGCGGGCCCTGGGGCGCCTGATCGAGCAGGGGCTGGTCACGGCCGCCAAGGTCGAGACGGCGGGCCTGGCCCATGGCCTGGCGCGCTGGAAGGAGCTGATCGACGCGCTGGAGGCGTCGGTGGAGACCCGTGACCAGCGGCGCATGCTGCTGACGCTGTACCGCCTGTTCGTGCGCAAGCCCATCGGCCACGAGAACCTGCTCTACACCTGTGGCATGCAGCACCTGGGCCTGCCGGACTTCGTGATCCGCTTCGCCGAGGACGAAGCCGTCGACCTGGAGGCCCAGGAGGCGGCGGTGGCGCGCTTCGAGCAGGCCTTCCTGGCCGCGTTCGGGGTCGAGCCCGCCGCCGAGCCGTCGAGCCCGTACCTGGCGCGGCCGGACTTCGGCTACGAACTGGGCGATATCCGCCACAACCCCTTCGGCTACACCTGCATCGGCCAGCCCGCCCAGGGCTGAGGCGGGCAGGGCGGTGGTCAGCTGAACGCCGGCTGACACCGCCCCTGATGGATGTTCCGACGCGGCCGGTGCTGTTTATACTGCGCGCCGACACAGCGCCACCGCCTCGCTTCGGTGGCCTGGGGTGGGCTCCGGCCCGACCGCGTCGTTCCCTTCCCCCGAAGCACGGATACCCAGCATGGAAATGGATTGGAGCAAGGCCCTGCAGGAGAGCCTGAGCTGGCTCGCTGTCGCGTCCCTGGTCACCATCGTTGCGTTCTCCGCCGCCGCTGCGCTGGCGGTTCGATTCACCCGTTGGGGCAGTCAGTTCTGGCAGGTCGCCGGCCCCTACCTCAGCCCCAAGCGCAGCTGGAAGCCACTGCTGGTCTTCACCCTGCTGCTGGTGATGGCGCTGTTCTCGGTGCGCATGAACGTGCTGTTCTCGTTCTGGTACAACGGCTTCTACAGCGCGTTGCAGGGCCTGGACCAGACGGCGTTCTGGTACTTCCTCGGCATTTTCGCGGTGCTGGCGGCCATCCACGTGCTGCGGGCGCTGTTCAATTACTACCTCACCCAGGCCTTCAACATCCGCTGGCGGGTCTGGCTCACCGAGCGCCTGACCGGCGACTGGATGAACGGCGATGCCTACTACCGCGGGCAGTTCCTCGACGAGCCGGTGGACAACCCCGACCAGCGCATCGAGCTGGACGTCAACGCCTTCGTTACCGGCTCGGTATCCCTGGCCCTGGGGGCGGTGAGTGCCCTGGTGTCGCTGGTGGCCTTCACCGGCATCCTCTGGGGCCTGTCGGCACCGCTGACGGTGGGCGGGGTGGAGATCCCCCGGGCGATGGTCTTCGCGGTGTACATCTACGTGATCATCGCCACCTGGATCGCCTTCCGCCTCGGCCGGCCGCTGATCCGGCTGAACTTCCTCAACGAAAAGCTCACGGCGAACTTCCGTTATGCGCTGATGCGCCTGCGCGAGTACGCCGAGAACGTGGCCTTCTACCAGGGCACCGCCATCGAGCGCGGCACATTGCTGGGGCGCTTCAGTGCGCTGATCGGCAACGTCTGGGCCATGGTCTACCGGAGCCTGAAGTTCGACGGCTTCAACCTGGTGGTGAGCCAGGTGGCGGTGGTCTTCCCGTTCATTCTCCAGGCGCCGCGCTTCTTCAGCGGGGCGATCAAGCTGGGTGACGTGATGCAGACCTCCCAGGCCTTCGGCCAGGTGCAGGATTCGTTGTCGTTCTTCCGCACCTCCTACGACACCTTCGCCCAGTACCGCGCGACCCTGGACCGTCTCACCGGCTTCCTCGACGCCAACCAGCAGGCCCGCGAGCTGCCCAAGGTGGACACCCACGAGGCCGCCGATGGCCTGCGCATCGAGAGTCTCGACGTGCTGCGCCCCGACGGGCACCGCCTGCTGGCCGACCTGGCGTTGGAGCTGGTGCCGGGCCAGGCGCTGCTGATCAAGGGGCCCTCGGGCAGCGGCAAGACCACCCTGCTGCGGGCGCTGGCGGGGCTCTGGCCCTATGCCGAAGGCACCGTGTACCGCCCCGGCGGGCACCAGGCGCTGTTCCTCTCCCAGCGCCCGTACCTGCCCCTGGGCGACCTGCGCACCGCCATCGCCTACCCCAACACTGCCGTGGCCGAGGATGACGAACGCCTGAAGCAGGCGCTGCGCCAGGTCAACCTCGCGCACCTGGCCGAGCGGCTGGAGCTGAGCCAGGACTGGACGCGCATCCTCTCCATCGGTGAGCAGCAGCGCCTGGCCTTCGCCCGGGTGCTGTTCAACCGGCCCCGTGTGGTGTTCCTCGACGAGTCCACCTCGGCCATGGACGAAGGCCTGGAGCACGCCCTCTACTCGCTGCTGCGCGAGCACCTGGACGAGACGCTGCTGGTCAGCGTCGGCCACCGCGCCACCCTGGCGCAGTTCCATACCCACCGCCTGGACGTGGACGGGCAGGGCGGTTGGGCCCTGCGCGAGCAGGCCGGCGACCTCGCCTGACCCCTCGCGCCCCGGGAGCCAGGCGGCTTCCGGGGCGTCCTAAGGCCGCCGCGCAGCGGCTTACACGCAAAAAATCCAGTCGCTTCATCCGGGCCGTCTATGCTGCTGGCATTGGGCCTTGTCCAGGATGAGCGCTATGGACTTTTTTGCCGACTCCCCCTCCCCATCCAGTTCGCCGCAGCCCGCCCCCCGGTCGATCCCGCCGTGGTGCGTGCTGGTGGTGGACGATGATGCCGAGGTACACGCCGTCACCCGGCTCGCCTTGAGCGGCTTCGAGTTCCAGGGGCGACCCCTGGAGCTGGTTCCCGCCTATTCCGCCGCCCAGGCCCGTGACATTTTCAAGTCACGGGACGACATCGCCCTGGCGCTGATCGACGTGGTGATGGAAACCGAGCACGCCGGGCTGGACCTGGTGCGCTACCTGCGGGAAACCTGCAACAACCGCATGACGCGCCTGGTGCTGCGCACCGGGCAGGCCGGCCAGGCGCCGGAGGACCGGGTCATCCGCGAGTACGAGGTGGATGACTACAAGGAAAAGACCGAGCTCACCACCCAGAAGCTGCGCACGCTGCTGTATTCAATGCTGCGCTCCTACCGCGACCTGGGGGTGATCGAGGCCCAGCGCCGGGGCCTGAGCCATGTGCTGGAGGCCTGCGCCAAGGTGCAGAACGCCGCGACCCTCAAGGTGTTCTCCTCCACGGTGCTGGAGCAACTGACCACCCTGCTGCACCTGGGGCAGTCGGCGCTGTACTGCATGGTCTGCCCCGGGGAAGGGCACGAACAGACCCGCACCCTGGCCGCCACCGGCGAGTTCCACAGCTACCAGGCCGACGACTCGCTGCAAACCCTGCCTGGTGATGTCGCCGAGCGCTTCCGCCAGGTGCTGGAGGCCAAGGTTTCGTGCCACTACGACGACGCCTACGTGCTCTACCACAGCAACGAGCGCGGTGGTGCCAGCCTGCTCTACGTCACCCACCTGGAGCCGCTGAGCGAGCTGGACCGGCAGTTGCTGGAAATCTACATGCGCAACGTGGCCATCACCTTCGAGAACATCAACCTGCTGGAAGACCTGCAGGAAACCTCCAAGGAGCTGGTCTACACCCTGGCCAATGCCGTGGAGGTGCGCAGCAAGGAGACCGGCGCCCACGTGCAGCGGGTCTCGCTGTTCAGCGAAATGCTGGCGCGGCTCTACGGCCTGCCGGAGCGCGAGGTGTACCTGATCCAGCATGCCTCGCCGCTGCATGACATCGGCAAGGTGGCGATTCCCGACGCCATCCTGCACAAGCCCGGCAAGCTCGACCCCGACGAGTGGGTGGTGATGAAGAAGCACGTCGACTACGGCGTGGCCATCCTCCAGCGCTCCCGCCGGTTGCTGATGCAGGTGGGCGCGCAAATCGCCGGCAACCACCACGAGCGCTGGGACGGCAACGGCTACCCCCAGGGCCTGGCCGGGGACGCCATTCCCCTGTCGGGGCGGATCATCGCCCTGGCGGATGTCTTCGACGCCCTCTGTTCGCGGCGCGCCTACAAGGAGCCCTGGCCCCGTGAGCAGGTGCTGGACCTGATCCGCTCCGAGCGTGGCCGGCATTTCGAGCCGCAGCTGGTGGATTTGCTGCTGGAGCACCAGGACGCCTTCTTCGCCATTCGTGACCAGTACCCCGACGACCCGGACGAGCACCACTCATGACCGCCGCGCCACCTGTCGGCCCCGAGCAAGGCCAGGTCGTTGTCGGGCGCAGCCTTTCCGCCAGCCTGCTGCGCCTGACCCTGGTCTGTGCGGTGGCGCTGGGCCTGGTGGTCAGCCTGGTGCAGATCGCGCTGGACTACGAGCGCAGCCGTGACCTGCCGGACGCGGACGTGCAGGCCCTGTTCGGCCTGGTACGCGACCCGGCCACCACCGTGGTGTTCAGCCTCGACCAGAGCACCGCCGACGACCTGCTCAAGGGCATGCTCGAGCAGCGCGGCGTGGTCGGCGCACGGATCATGCTGCCGGAAGGCAAGCTGTTCGCCGACCGTTCCCGCAGCCTGACGCAGACCGAAGGCCGCGCCCTCAACGACATGCTGTTCGGCATGACGCGCCACTACCAACTGCGCCTGTCCACCGAGAAGCTCGGCATCGGCGCTGCCGGTTGGCTGGGCGATCTGCTGGTGGAAGTGGACACCTTCCCCTACGGCGGCGAGTTCCTCCACCGCGCCGTGGTGACCCTGGTCAGCGGCCTGGTCTATGCCCTGGCCATCTCGCTGATCCTGCTGCTGATCTTCTATATCTGGGTCACCCGCCCGTTGCGCCAGCTGATCTTCTCCATTGCCCGGGTGGACATCGCCGCCCCGGAGAACGCCCGCCTCAGCGAGCCCGCCGGACACGCCGAGAACGAGATCGGCGTGCTGGTGCGCGCCACCAACCAGCACCTGCAGGCCCTGGGCGACAACCTGCGGCAGGTGCGCGAAGGGGAGGAGAAGCTCAAGGCCTACTCCGACCAGCTGGAGTCCACCGTCGCCGAGCGGACCCGCGAGCTGACTGAAAGCGTGTGCCAGCTGCGCGAAGCCCAGGGGCAGCTGATCCAGTCCGAGAAGCTGGCGGCACTGGGCGGCCTGGTGGCAGGGGTGGCCCATGAGGTGAACACCCCGCTGGGCATCGCCGTCACCGCCTCCTCGGTGCTGGGAGAGGTGCTGGGCGAGTTGCAGAGCCAGTTCCAGGCCCAGACCCTGACCAGCGACGCCTTCCGCAGCCTGCTGCAGCGCGCCCAGGACAGCAGCACCATGCTCGACCACAACATCGGCCGCGCCGCGCGGCTGATCGCCAACTTCAAGCAGACCGCCGTGGACCAGGTGTCCGAAGCCCGCTGCCAGTTCCAGGTGCGCCAGGTGCTGGAGGCCCTGATAACCAGCCTGCACCCCGAGACCCGCAAGGTGCCGGTGGAGCCGGTGCTGGACTGCGACGCCGAGCTGACCATGCAGAGCCTGCCCGGCGTGCTCACCCAGGTGGTGGCCAACCTCATCATGAACAGCGTGCGCCACGCCTTCTCCGAGACCCAGGCCGCGCGCATCGTCCTGTCCCTGAAGGCTGAGGGCGACGAGGTGCTGCTGGACTACCGTGACAACGGCAGCGGCGTAGCGGCGGAGCTGCACGAGCGCATCTTCGAACCCTTCTTCACCACCAAGCGCGGCGAGGGTGGGACCGGCCTGGGCCTGAACATCGTCTTCAACCTGATCACCCGCAAGCTCAATGGCCGGTTGAAGTTCGAGTCCGCTCCCGGCGCCGGCGTGCACTTCCAGATCTGGATGCCCCGCGAGCTGCCGAGCCAACTGGTGGAGGCCAATGGCGGGCCCGCCGGCCCGCGCCAATAGAGGAGGGGCGTGATGAAAGCATGGCTCCTGGCCGTCGTGCTGGCGGCCTGTGTTGGGTCGGTAGCGGCCGAAACGGTGGTGATCGCCGCCGAGGACGACTGGGCACCTTATTCTTCCAAGCGTTTCGACAGCAACGAGCCCGAAGGCTTTGCACCAGAGCTGGTACGCGAGGCGTTTGCCACCCAGGGCGTGGAGGTGCAGTTCCTCACCGTGCCGTTTTCCCGCTGCCTGCTGCTGGCAGAGGTGGGCCAGCAGGCCGTGGCCTGCTTCGACGTCACCATCACCGACGCCAACCGCGACCAATACGTCTGGCACCCGACTCCGCTGTTCAAGGAGGGCCTGGCCATCTTCGGTCGCGCCGACGAACCCCGGCAGGACCTGAAGACCGCCGACCTCGACGGCCACAGCGTCGGCATCACCAATGGCTACACCTACCCGACGGCCTTCATGGAGAACCCGGCCATCGAGCGCTTCACCGCCAACTCCGATGCGCAGCTGCTGCAGATGCTGGCGGCGGGGCGTGTCGACTACATCCTGATGAACACCATGCCCGGCTTGATGCGCATCCAGCAGAGCGGTGAATTTCGGGGCAGGGTGAAACAGGTGGGGTTGATGCAGGAGGACGGTTTCTGGCTGGCCTTCTCCAAGGTCAACCCGGATGGGGCGCGGCTCGCGGCAGTGTTCGAGAAGGGCCTGCAGGCCCTGCGCAGCACGGGGCGCTACCAGAAGATGCTCGCCGACTTCCAGCAACGCTACCGGGAGTGAACGCCGGCCTCGCGCAGCCCGGGGCGGCTCGCTAGACTGGCGCCTCGCGCCTGCCCTGGAGCCCCGCCCGATGGCCTTGCATACCTGGCTGATCTACCTGCTGGCCGTCCTCGGCCTGTCCCTCACACCCGGCCCCAACGCCTTGCTGGCACTGTCCCATGGCGCCCTCCATGGGCACCGTCGGGCGCTGTTCACCATCAGCGGCGGCGCGCTCGGCTTCGCCCTGCTGATGGCGCTGTCCATGTTCGGCATCGGCGCGCTGCTCAAGGCCTCCGCCCAGGCACTGACCCTGCTCAAGGTGGCCGGCGGCCTGTACCTGATCTGGCTCGGCATCCAGCTCTGGCGCTCGCCCGGCATCCAGCTGGACGCCGGCACCGAGGTCGGCCGGCGCAGCAACCTCAGCCTGTTCCGCCAGGGCATGTTCTCGGCTCTGTCCAACCCCAAGGTGATCCTGTTCTTCGGCGCCTTCGTCTCCCAGTTCCTCGATCCCGCACGGCCCCTGTGGCTGCAGTGCGTGGTCATGACCCTGACCTTCGTGATCATCGAATGCGTGGTGGAGTACCTGCTCGCCCGCCTGGCCCACCGCGTCCGCCCCTGGCTGGCGCGCAGCGGCCGGCGCTTCAACCAGGTGTGCGGCGGGCTGTTCGGGATGGCGGGGCTGGCGTTGCCGTTGACGCGCTGAGGGTGGCCCCGACCGCTAGAGCGAGTCGTCCAGGTAGTAGCGGGTGTCGAACAGACCCTGAGGGTCCTTCAGGGGGCTACCGGGCATTCGTTTAGTCCTGGAGATCGTGCTCGGCAGTGACGTGAACTGACTGAGGTGATCGTTGACCTCCCGCACGACCCACTCGATTTCGTCACGCAGGGTTCTCAGCAGTGAACCGTGCTGGCTTGCGCCTGTGCTGGTCGTAGTGACTTCCGCCCTCGCGAAACCGTGTTTGTAGCCCCGAATGGCGGCTACCAGTGCGTGTTGATTCTTTTGCTTGTAGCGGGCCTTGTAGATCGACAGCCTGATGGTGACCAGGCGGATGTAGCTGCTGATGCTCTTGATGGAGACGCAGGGGCTGCCGATGACCTTGCTGGCGAACAGGAGCTTCTTGAAGTCTGTCTGGGCGCTGTCCACAGCCTTGTCCGGGCCAATGTTGATGGCCTTTGGCATCAGTCGCGTGTTTCCGCAGGTGGTCTCGCAGTACTCCTTGAGGCGCGCCACCATCGGGTCTGTCTTGGCGTATTTGGCCAGCGTGCCGACGAATGCGCTGTTAAGCCCCAGGTTATTGAAGTGCGCAGCATCCATCTTGCTGTAGCCGGTAATGGACAGGTCCTGAGGGGCACTTGAGGACTTGTCGAACTCGTCCGCCTTCAGGTTCTTGTAGCCCTCATCGATCTGATGGGTGGCGCTGTCGGCGATGACGGTAGCGGGATCGTGGGTCGTCCCATAAAGCGTATTGAGGTAGTCGCAGGTGATTTCCACGTAAAAGCAGAATAGGAAGCAGTGGCGGATACGCTCGTACGCATGGTCGGCGGAGGCGTTCTGGAGGGTGCCGCCCAGCAGGGGCGTGGAGCGTATCCGGTCCTTCTTGGTTCTTTCCTTGCCCATAGGGCTCTCCTTGAACGGCGGGGCGATGACCGGCACATACGATATGCCAGAGGCCAGGCGATTGTCGCTGGGCACACGTACCGGATTCAGGGGTGTTTACGGGAAAGGAGAGGGTCAAGAAAAGGCGGCGGTAGACCCGCCGCCTGAAGGCCCCGGGCCGGCGAGGGGCCGCCGGTGGGGCATCGAGGGTAAAGCGTCAGCCGCGGTAGTAGCGCTGCGGCACGAAGGGGGTGCGGGCGACCTTCATGGGCACGCGCTTGCCGCGCACCATGGCCCAGACGTCGGTGTCCAGCGTGGCCTTGTCGGCGGGCAGGTAGCCCATGGCCACGGGGCCGCCCAGGCTGGGGCCGAAGCCGCCGCTGGTGACGCGGCCGATCACCGCGCCGTCGGCATCGACGATTTCCGCGCCTTCACGCACCGGTACGCGTTCCTGGGGCAGCAGCCCGACGCGCTTCTGCGCCACGCCATCGCGCTGCTGGGCGTAGATGCGCTCGGCGCCCGGGAAGCCGCCGGCGCGGGCGCCATCGGCACGGCGCACCTTGGAGAGGGCCCAGCCGAGGCTGGCTTCGATGGGGGTGGTGGCGCTGCTCATGTCGTGGCCGTACAGGCACAGGCCGGCTTCCAGGCGCAGCGAATCGCGGGCGCCGAGGCCGATGGGCTGGACTTCGGGCTGGGCCAGCAGGGTACGGGCGAGGGCCTCGGCCTTGTCGGCGGGCACGGAGATCTCGTAGCCATCCTCGCCGGTGTAGCCGGAGCGGCTGACGTAGCACTCCACGCCTTCCAGGCGCACGCTGCCGAACTGCATGAAGGTCATCTTCTTCACTTCCGGGGCCAGGCGGCCCAGCACGTCGGCGGCAGCCGGGCCCTGGAGGGCCAGCAGGGCGCGGGCCTCGAACAGCGGTTCGATCTCGCACTGGTCACCGATGTGCTGGCGCAGGTGGGCCAGGTCCTGGTCCTTGCAGGCGGCGTTGACCACCAGCATCAGCTCATCCGGGGCCAGGCGCGCCACCATCAGGTCGTCGAGGATGCCGCCGTTGGCATCGATGAACACCGCGTAGCGCTGCAGGCCCACCGGCAGGTCGATGATGTCCACCGGCACCAGGGTTTCCAGGGCCTGGCCGGCGTGGTTGCCGCGCAGGCGGATCTGACCCATGTGGGAGACGTCGAACAGCCCGGCCTGGTCGCGGGTGTGCAGGTGCTCCTTGAGCACGCCCAGGGGGTACTGCACCGGCATGTCGTAGCCGGCGAAGGGCACCATCTTCGCGCCGAGTTCGAGGTGCAGTGCGTGCAGCGGGGTCTTGGCGAGGGTTTCAGTGGTCATTCCGTCTTCCTGTAGGTGCGCCGCGCGCACCGATTGAGGGTCCGTGGGCGCTGGGCGCCCGACGGACCGGCACTCAGCATTCGATGATGTTCACGGCGAGGCCGCCGCGAGCGGTTTCCTTGTACTTGCTCTTCATGTCGGCCCCGGTCTGGCGCATGGTGCGGATCACCTTGTCGAGGGAGATGAAGTGCTGGCCGTCGCCGCGCAGGGCCATGCGTGCGGCGTTGATGGCCTTCACCGAGCCCATGGCGTTGCGTTCGATGCAGGGCACCTGGACCAGGCCGCCGACCGGGTCGCAGGTCAGCCCCAGGTTGTGTTCCATGCCGATCTCGGCAGCGTTCTCCACCTGTTGCACGCTGCCGCCCATGACTTCGCAGAGCGCGCCGGCGGCCATGGAGCAGGCCACGCCCACTTCGCCCTGGCAGCCCACTTCGGCGCCGGAGATGGAGGCGTTCTCCTTGTAGAGGATGCCGATGGCGGCGGCGGTGAGCAGGAAGCGCTCCACGCCCTCGTCATTGGCGCCCGGGACGAAGCGCGTGTAGTAGTGCAGCACCGCCGGGACGATGCCCGCCGCGCCATTGGTGGGTGCGGTGACCACGCGCCCGCCGGTGGCGTTCTCCTCGTTCACCGCCAGGGCGTAGAGGTTGACCCAGTCCAGTACCGTCAGGCTGTCGCGCAGGGCGGCTTCCGGGCGCTCGCTGAGCTGGCGGAACAGCGCGGCGGCGCGGCGCTTGACCTTGAGCCCGCCGGGCATGATGCCCTCCTTGCGGCAGCCGGCCTTCACGCAGTCCTGCATCACCTGCCAGATGCGCTGCAGCCCGGCGCTGGTCTCCTCGGGGCTGCGCCAGGCTTTCTCGTTCTCGCGCATCAGCGCGCTGATGGAGTGGCCGCTGGCGGCGCAGTGGGCGAGCAGTTCCTTGCCGGTCTTGAAGGGGTAGGCGAGGGGCGTCTGGTCCTCGACGATGCGGTCGCGCCCGGCGGCCTCGTCGTCCACCACGAAACCGCCGCCCACCGAGTAGTACTCGCGGGCACGCAACTGCAGGCCGGCCGCGTCGAAGGCGCGGAAGATCATGCCGTTGGGGTGGAAGTCGAGGGGTTTGCGGATCAGCGCCAGGTGCTCTTTCTCCACGAAGCGGATGGGCTTCTCGCCACCCAGGCGCAGCTCGCCGCTGTCGCGGATGGCCTTCAGGCGGGCCTCCACGGCTTCGGTGTCGACGCTGTCCGGTTGCTCGCCCTCCAGGCCGAGCAGCACGGCCTTGTCGCTGCCGTGGCCCTTGCCGGTGGCGCCCAGGGAGCCGTACAGCTCCACCTTGAGGCTGGTGGTGCTGGCCAGCAGGTGCTCCCGCCGCAGGCCCTCGACGAAGCGGGCGGCCGCCCGCATCGGGCCGACGGTGTGGGAGCTGGAAGGGCCTATGCCGATCTTGAACAGGTCGAAGACGCTGAGGGACATGGTGTCGCTCCTGAGCCTGGTTCGTGCTCGTTGTTATTGGGTCAGCGTAGACACTCGGGGTGGCCGGGCCGTGCGGCCCGACCGTTGAAGCGCAAGGCGGTGCGTGGGAGCGAATTCATTCGCGAATGAACTCGCTCCCACCTTCACGGGCCGGTCAGGCGTCCTGGTAGGCCTCGATGGACGGGCAGGCACAGACCAGGTTGCGGTCGCCATAGACGTTGTCGACCCGGCCCACCGGCGGCCAGTACTTGCCTTCCACCAGGCTGGCGGTCGGGTACACGGCCTGTTCGCGGCTGTAGGGGTGGGTCCACTCGCCGACCAGCTCCGCCGCGGTGTGCGGGGCGTTCTTCAGCGGATTGTCCTCGGCGTCGAGCGCGCCGGTCTCCACCGCGCGGATCTCGTTGCGGATGCGGATCATCGCGTCGCAGAAGCGGTCCAGCTCTTCCTTGGACTCGCTCTCGGTGGGCTCGATCATCAGCGTGCCGGCCACCGGGAAGGACATGGTGGGGGCGTGGAAGCCGAAGTCGATCAGGCGCTTGGCCACGTCATCGACGCTGATGCCGCTGCTGTCCTTGAGCGGGCGCAGGTCGAGGATGCACTCGTGGGCCACCAGGCCGTTGGTGCCGGTGTAGAGCACCGGGTAGTGCTCTTCCAGGCGACGGGCGATGTAGTTGGCGTTGAGGATCGCCAGCTGCGAGGCACGACGCAGGCCGGCGCCACCCATCATGCGGATGTACATCCAGGTGATGGGCAGGATGCTGGCGCTGCCGAAGGGCGCGGCGCTGACCGCGCCTTCCTTGCGCGCCAGATGGCCGTGGCCGGGCAGGAAGGGAGCCAGGTGGGCCTTGACGCCGATCGGGCCGACGCCCGGGCCGCCACCGCCGTGGGGGATGCAGAAGGTCTTGTGCAGGTTCAGGTGGGACACGTCGCCGCCGAACTGGCCCGGGGCGCAGAGGCCGACCATGGCGTTCATGTTGGCACCGTCGATGTACACCTGGCCGCCGTTGGCGTGGATGATCTCGCAGATCTCGCGGATGCCTTCCTCGAACACGCCGTGGGTGGAGGGGTAGGTGATCATGATCGCGGCGAGGCGCTCGCGGTGCTCTTCGGCCTTGGCCTTGAGGTCGGCGATGTCGACGTTGCCACGGGCGTCGCAGGCGGTGACCACCACGCGCATGCCGGCCATGTTGGCGGTGGCCGGGTTGGTGCCGTGGGCCGATTGCGGGATCAGGCAGATGTCGCGCTGGTCGTCGCCACGGCTCAGGTGGTAGGCGCGGATGGCCAGCAGGCCGGCGTACTCGCCCTGGGAGCCGGCGTTGGGCTGCAGCGACACGGCGTCATAGCCGGTGGCGGCGCAGAGCATGGCTTCCAGCTCCTGGGTCAACTGCTGGTAGCCCTGGGACTGCTCGGCCGGGGCGAAGGGGTGCAGGTTGCCGAACTCGGCCCAGGTGATCGGGATCATCTCGCTGGCGGCGTTCAGCTTCATGGTGCAGGAGCCCAGCGGGATCATGCTGCGGTCCAGGGCCAGGTCCTTGTCGGCCAGCTTGCGCATGTAGCGCATCAGCTCGGTTTCCGAGTGGTAGCGGTTGAACACCGGGTGGCTGAGGATCGGCGACTGGCGCAGCAGGGCGGCGGGCAGGCGGCTGGCGGCGGTGCCGGCCAGGGCGTCGAACGCCGGTATGGCCTGGCTGTCGCTGAACAGCGCCCAGAGCTCTTCCACATGGGCCTGGGTGGTGGTTTCGTCCAGGGACAGGCCCAGGCGCTGGTCATCGATCTCGCGCAGGTTGATGCCCCGGGCGCGGGCCTTGGCGTGCAGCTCGGCGGTACGGGCGCCGGTGGCCAGGGTCAGGGTGTCGAAGAAGTGCTGCTGCTCGACGCTGTGGCCCAGTTGGGCCAGGCCCTCGGCGAGGATGGCGGTGAGCTGGTGCACGCGCTTGGCGACGCGGGTCAGGCCCTGGGGCCCGTGGTAGACGGCGTACATGCTGGCGATGTTGGCCAGCAGCACCTGGGCGGTGCAGATGTTGCTGGTGGCCTTCTCGCGGCGGATGTGCTGCTCGCGGGTCTGCATGGCCAGGCGCAGGGCCGGCTTGCCGTGGCGGTCGATGGACACGCCCACCAGGCGGCCGGGCATGTCGCGCTTGAACGCATCGCGGGTGGCGAAGTAGGCCGCGTGCGGGCCGCCGAAGCCCAGCGGCACGCCGAAGCGCTGGGCGCTGCCCAGGGCCACGTCGGCACCGAACTCACCGGGCGGGGTCAGCAGGGTCAGGGCCAGCAGGTCGGCCGCGACCGCCACCAGGGCGTTGGCGCCGTGCAGGCGCTCCACCAGATCGCGGTAGTCATGGATGTCACCGTCGGTGGCGGGGTACTGCAGCAGCGCGCCGAAGTAGGCGGAAACGTCGCTGATCTCGCGCTCATCGCCCACCACCACCTCGATGCCCAGGGGCTCGGCGCGGGTGCGCAGCACGTCCAGGGTCTGCGGGTGGCAATGACGGGAGGCGAAGAAGGCGTTGCTGGCCTTGTTCTTCGACAGGCGCTTGCAGAAGGTCATGGCCTCGGCGGCGGCGGTGCCTTCGTCCAGCAGGGAGGCGTTGGCGATGGGCAGGCCGGTGAGGTCGCTGATCAGCGTCTGGAAGTTCAGCAGGGATTCCAGGCGGCCCTGGGAGATCTCCGGCTGGTAGGGGGTGTAGGCGGTGTACCAGGCCGGGTTTTCCAGCAGGTTGCGCAGGATCGGGCTCGGCGTGTGGCAGGGGTAGTAGCCCTGGCCGATGTGGTTGCGCAGCAGCTGGTTCTTGGCGGCGATGGCCTTGATGGCCGCGAGGGCCTCGGCTTCGCCCTGGCCGGGCAGGGCCAGGTCGAGCACGCTGCTGTCCTTGATGGACTCGGGGATGACGCTGGCGGTCAGGGCTTCCAGGTCGCTGTGGCCGAGCAGGTCCAGCATGGCCTGGATGTCGGCCTCACGCGGGCCGATGTGGCGGGCGATGAACTCGTTGGCGGTGTCGAGGGAACGGGTCTGGATGGGCATGGCGGGTGTTCCTCAGGCGTTCTTCACCAAAGCATCGTAGCCGGCCTGGTCGAGCAGGCCATCCAGTGCACCGGCATCGTCCAGGCGCATGCGGAAGAACCAGGCCTTGCCTTGCGGGTCCTCGTTGACCTGCTCGGGGGTGTCGGGCAGCTCGCCGTTGACTTCCACCACCTCGCCGTCCAGCGGCATGACGATGTTGCTGGCGGCCTTGACTGACTCCAGCACGGCGACTTCCTCGCCCTTGGCGTAGCGTTGCAGTTCGGGGAGTTGAACGAAGACCACGTCGCCGAGGGCGTCCTGGGCGAAGTCGGTGATGCCGACGGTGACCAGGCCGTCTGCGTCCAGGCGCAGCCATTCGTGATCAGCGGTAAAGCGCAATTGGCTCATTGATAACTCCTCGATGCGATAACCCGGTACTTTGCCGGGCGCTGATTAGGGACCCCGGCACGGAGCGTTACCCCGTGCTGTCTGGGCGCCTCATAGCAAGGCGGATGCCATCGAATAAAAATTCAATAAAAACAAAGAGATATAATGTTTTATTGATGTGAAATCTTTTTGTGCGTGTAGCGAAATCGCTACGGCTCTCGCGGTGACCGACCGGCCATGTGCGCGCAATCCAGGTGTGATGGGGCTTTCAAAGGAATTGTTGCGAATTCGATACGCTGTAGCGAAATCGATACGTTCGCGCGAAAACCTAAATAAAATCCAATAAAAACAATTAGATAGAATGTTTATCTGATGTGAGTTGTTGGTTTGGAGCGCTGCGAGCCCCCCGAGGCTGCCAGGCGCGCGCTCGCAGCCCCAGGCAGCGGCCGCCAGCGGAGGCGAAGGCCGCTCTTGAATGGCGGTTTTATTTTTTGAAAATCAATCGCTTACGAGTGATTCGCAAGGTCGCTCATGCGTTCTTGCCCGGGATGCCGTACTTGCGCAGTCGGTGGGCAATGGCGGTGTGGGAGGTCTTGAGGCGGGCGGCCAACTGGCGGGTGGAGGGGTAGCTGGCGAAGAGCTTCTCCAGCAGGCCGCGCTCGAAGTTCTCCACGGCCTCTTCCAGGCTGTTCACTTCCCCATCGCTCTGCCGGGCCACGGCGGTGCCGGCGATGTCCAGGTCGCCGATCTCCACGATGTTGCTCTCGCAGATGGCGGCCGCACGGAAGATCACGTTCTGCAGCTGGCGCACGTTGCCCGGCCAGCGGTTGCCCAGCAGTGCCGGGTAGGTGCCGGGTGCCAGCCGGCACGGCGGCCGCTGGATCTGGGTGCAGGCCTGCTGCATGAAGAAGCGCGCCAGCAGGAGGATGTCCTGCTCCCGCTCGCGCAGCGGCGGCACGTCCAGGCTGAGCACGTTGAGGCGGTAGAACAGGTCCTCGCGGAAGCTGCCCTCGGCCACCATCTTCTCCAGGTTGCGGTGGGTGGCGCTGAGGATGCGCACGTCCACCTTCACCTCGCGGTCGCCGCCCACCCGGCGGAAGCAGCCATCGCTGAGGAAGCGCAGCAGCTTGGCCTGCAGGTAGGGTGACATCTCGCCGATCTCGTCGAGGAACACCGTGCCCTGGTTGGCCAGCTCCAGCAGGCCCGGCTTGCCGCCGCGCTGGGCACCGGTGAAGGCGCCCGGGGCATAGCCGAACAGCTCGCTCTCGGCGAGGTTCTCCGGCAGGGCCGCGCAGTTCAGCGCCAGGAACGGCTGGTTGCGCCGGGCGCTGACGGCGTGGCAGGCCCGGGCCACCAGCTCCTTGCCGGTACCGGTCTCGCCGGTGATCAGCAGGGGCGCATCCAGGGCCGCCACCCGCAGGGCACGGGCCTTGAGGGTGCGGATGGGCTGGGAGTCGCCCAACAGCGAGTCGAAGCCCTCGGCGTGGTCGTGGTGCAGGGCCGAGAGCCGCTCGCCGATGCGGTTGGGCAGGTAGAGCGTCAGCAGCGCCCCGGTGAGGCGCTCGCCCTCGTTGATCGGCACCGCGTCCAGCAGCAGCGCCTGGCCCTTGAGCTGGATTTCCCGCAGCGGCAGGCGGAAGCCCTGCTCGCGCAGCACCTCGTGCAGGCTCTCGTCGCCGAACAGCTGGGCCAGGGTGATGCCGGCCGGTTCCTCGCCGTACAGCGCCACCAGCGCCGGGTTGGCCAGCAGCACGCGGCCATTGCCGTCCACCGCCAGCACCGGGTCGGTCATCGCCGCCAGCAGCGCATCCAGCTGCAGGCGGTGGCGCTGGCCGGGGAGGATGTCCACCACCGTCACGTCCTGCACGCCGTGCACCTTGTGCAGGGCCTCGCGCAGCTCGTCCAGCACCTCGGGGCTCAGGGTCGGCGCGTCGATGTAGACGTTCGGCGGCACCATCTCCACCGCATCCAGGTTGAGGTTGCGTCCGCCGAGCAGGGCGAGCACTTCCTGGGTGATGCCGACGCGATCGATGAAGGTGACGTGAATGCGCATGGAAACCGGGCCGTACGAAGGAGCGGGGATTATGCCGCTCCCGCCGGGCCGGAGCCATGCCCGGGTGGTGCCGGGGTGGCGCAATCAGTTCGAACTTTGCCGACGGCCCAGGCTCGGAACTAGCAGATTCCCGCCAACCGGCGCGGCCGTGGGTCGGCCCGCTGCGCGCCGGCCACAAGGAGCCCGTCCATGTTTCCCATGCACCCTGCCGAATCCGTGGCGCGCCTGACCGGCGCGCTGTCCCTGGAAGAAGCCCTGGCCTGCCCACGCATCGCCATCGAGGCGGTGGAGCCGGTGGTGGATGGTGGCCGTTTTGCCGCAAAAGCCATCGCCGGCGAGCCGCGCACGGTGAGCGCGGTGATCTTCGCCGATGGCCACGACAAGCTGGCGGCCCACCTGCTGTGGCGCGAGTCCCGCGAGGCCCAATGGCAGCGGGTGCCCATGCGGCCGCTGGGCAACGACCACTGGCAGGCCCGCTTCGTGCCGCCCGGTGTCGGCCGCGTGGTGTTCGCCGTAGAGGCCTGGTGGGACCTGTACGCCAGCTATTGCGACGAACTGGCGAAGAAGCACGCCGCCGGCGTCTCCATCGCGCTGGAGCTGCGCGAAGGAGTGGCCCACCTGGAGCGGGTCGTGGCCCAGGCCCCGCCGGAGCAGGTGGAAGCGCTGCGCACGCTGATCGAGGCGGTGGAGGCCACCCAGTCGGTGGAGGAGCGCGTGGCGCTGCTGCTGGCACCGGAAACCCGCGCGGCCGTGGACCGGGTCCAGGCCCACCCGCACCGGGTGTGCAGCCCGCTGTTCCCCCTGGAGGTGGAGCGCAAGCGGGCGGAGTTCGCCAGCTGGTACGAGCTGTTCCCGCGCTCCGCCGCCAACGACGGCCAGCGCCACGGCACCTTCCGCGACGTCATCGAGCGGCTGCCGGCGATCCAGGCCATGGGCTTCGACGTGCTCTACTTCCCGCCCATCCACCCCATCGGGCGCACCCACCGCAAAGGGCCGAACAACGCCCTGGAGGCCGGCCCGGACGACCCCGGCAGCCCCTATGCCATCGGCAGCGCCGAGGGCGGGCACGAGGCCATCCACCCCCAGCTCGGCAGCCGCGACGACTTCCTCGCGCTGGTGCAGGTGGCCCGTGAACACGGCCTGGAGATCGCCCTCGACTTCGCCATCCAGTGCTCCCCCGACCATCCCTGGCTGGCGCAGCACCCCGGCTGGTTCAGCTGGCGCCCCGACGGCACCATCCGCCACGCCGAGAACCCGCCGAAGAAGTACGAGGACATCGTCAACGTCGACTTCTATGCCCGCGAGGCCCAGCCCGACCTCTGGCTGGCCCTGCGCGACGTGGTGCTGGGCTGGGTGGAGGCGGGCGTCACGCTGTTCCGCGTCGACAACCCCCACACCAAGCCGCTGCCGTTCTGGGAATGGCTGATTGCCGAAGTGCGCGGTCGCCACCCGGAGGTGATCTTCCTCGCCGAGGCCTTCACCCGCCCGGCGATGATGGCGCGCCTGGGCAAGCTGGGCTTCTCCCAGAGCTACACCTACTTCACCTGGCGCACCACCAAGGCCGAGCTGGCCGAGTACCTGCTCGAACTCAACCAGCCGCCGCTGCGGGACTGCTACCGGCCCAACTTCTTCGTCAACACCCCGGACATCAACCCCTTCCACCTGCAGGGCCAGGGGCGTGCGGCGTTCCTCATCCGTGCCGCGCTGGCGGCCATGGGCTCGGGGTTGTGGGGGCTGTATTCCGGCTTCGAGGTCTGCGAGTCCGCCCCCGTGCCCGGCAAGGAGGAGTACCTCGACTCGGAGAAGTACCAGCTGCGCGCCCGGGACTACCAGGCGCCCGGCAACATCGTCGCCGAGATCGCCCAGCTCAACCGCATCCGCCGGGAGAACCCGGCCCTGCAGAGCCACCTCGGCCTGCAGGTCTACAACGCCTGGAACGACCAGATCCTCTACTTCGGCAAGCGCAGCGCCGACGGCGAGAACTTCGTTCTGGTGGCCATCAGCCTCGACCCGCACCAGGCCCAGGAGGCGCACTTCGAGCTGCCGCTGTGGGAGATGGGCCTGCCCGACGACGCCATGACCCAGGGCGAAGACCTGATGAACGGCCACACCTGGACCTGGCACGGCAAGGTCCAGTGGATGCGCATCGAACCCTGGCGCCTGCCATTCGGCATCTGGCGCATCCGCCCCCAGGACTGAGGACACCGCCATGCCCAGGCCCGAACCGGCTCCCGCGACCCCGCCCGACCTGCCCACCCTGACCCTGGACGGCAGCCTGGCCGACCTCCCACCGGCTGCCCTGGAGGCGGCCCTGCAAGGCTGGCTGCCGAGCCGCCGCTGGTACCCCGGTACCCGTGCCGATGCCGCCCGGTTGCTGTACCTGTTGCCCTGTGGCGACGCAGAGCTGCCGGCCGTGCTGGCGGAAGTGGAGGTGCCCGGCGACCCTGCCAGCTACCCCGTGCCCCTGGTCTTCGTGCCGTTGGAACAGGCCGCCGGCGCCTCCGATGCCCTGCGCGGCGCCGTGGCCCGCCTGCGCCTGGACGGGCGCGACGGCGTGCTGATGGAGGGCTTCGGCGTGCCGGCGTTCATCACCCGCTGGCTCGATGACCTGGCCCGCGAGCCCGTGCGCGCCGTGGCCAGCGGCGAGCTGCACTGGCTGCCGGTGGCCGCCGCCGGCGCCTTGCCCGGCTGGCAGGGGGCGCCGGTCAAGGTGCTCTCGGCGGAACAGTCCAACAGCTCGGCGGTGATCGACGGGCGCTACATGTTCAAGCTGCTGCGCCGGGTGCTGCCCGGCCTGCACCCAGAGGCGGAGATGGGTGCCTACCTCACCGCCCAGGGCTTCGCCCACGTCCCGGCGCTSCTGGGCCAGGTGCGCCGGGTGGACGCTGACGGCGCTGCTCGGACCCTGGCCGTGCTGCAGGCCTTCCGGCCGAACCAGGGCGATGCCTGGCAATGGACCCTGGAGCACCTCGACCGCGCCCTGCGCAACGCCCTGGCGGCGGATGCCGGGGGTGAGCAGGCCGCCGAAACCGAACTGCGCACCCTGCAGGCCTTCGCCGGGGTGCTCGGCCGGCGCTTGGGCGAGCTTCACAGTGTGCTGGCACGCCCCGCCGACGAGGCCGACTTCGGCCCGCTGGAAAGCGATGCCGCCACCACCGAGGCCTGGGCCCGCAGCGTGGTGGCCCAGCTGGACGCCGCGCTGGCGGCGCTGGAGGACCACCGCGCCGCCCTCGATCCCGAGGCGGCGGCCCTGGCCGCAGGGCTGTTGCAGCGTCGCGATGCCCTGCGCCAGCAGGTGGAGACCCTCGCCCGGCGCAGCGCCGGCGGGCTGCTGATCCGCGTCCATGGCGACCTGCACCTGGGCCAGGTGCTGGTGGAGGACGGCGACGCCTGTTTCATCGATTTCGAAGGCGAACCCACCCGCAGCCTGGCCGAACGCCGGGCCCGCCACAGCCCCTTCAAGGACGTCGCCGGCCTGCTGCGCTCGTTCGACTACGCCGCCGCCATGCTGGTGCGGGGTGACGGGGTGGCGGACCACGCGCCCCAGGCCGCAGCCCTGCGCCGGCAACTGGCCGAGCGCTACCGGCAGCAAGCCGGCCGCGCCTGCCTGGAGGCCTACCGCATCGCCGCCGCCGGGCTGCCCCACGCCTGGTTCGAACGGGACGGCGAGCAGGCCGCCCTCGCGCTGTTCGGCATCGAGAAGGCCGCCTACGAAATCCTTTACGAAGCCCATTACCGCCCGCACTGGCTCGCCGTGCCGCTGCGCGGCCTGGTGGCGCTGACCCAAGACCCCGGAGTGACCCATGAGTGAGACCCTTGTCGGCGCGGATGCCGAACGCAACGCCATCCAGGCCCTGGTGCGGGCCGAGCAGGGCGACCCCTTCGCCTGGCTCGGCCCGCACCCCGTGGCCGATGGCTGGCGGGTGCGGGCCTACCTGCCCGGCGCCCTGCAGGTGGAGCTGCTGGACGAGCAGGGCGCCGTGCCCATGCAGCCGGCCGCCACCCCCGGCCTGTTCAGCGCCCCCTGGAGCGGCCAGGGCCGCTACCGCCTGCGCATCCACTGGGCCGGCGGCGTGCAGGAGACCGAGGACCCCTACAGCTTCGGCCCCTGCCTGGGCGAGATGGACCTCTACCTGTTCGCCGAAGGCAACCACCGCGAACTCGGCCAGGTCTTCGGCGCCCAGCGGGTGGAGCACGAAGGCGTCGAGGGCGTGCGTTTCGCCGTGTGGGCGCCCAATGCCCGGCGCGTCTCGGTGGTGGGCGGGTTCAACGGCTGGGATGGCCGTCGCCACCCCATGCGCCTGCGTCACCCCACGGGCGTGTGGGAGCTGTTCGTGCCGCGCCTGCAACCGGGGGAGGTCTACAAGTACGAGATCCTCGGCAGCCATGGCGTGCTGCCGCTGAAGGCCGACCCGCTGGCCCTGGCCACCGAGCACCCGCCCGCCAGCGGCTCGGTGGTGGCCGAGCCCCTGGCCTTCCACTGGCACGACGAGGCCTGGATGGCCGAGCGCAGCCGCGCACAGGCCCATGACCGGCCGCTGTCGATCTACGAGGTCCACGTCGGCTCCTGGCGCCGCGAGGGCGGGCCTGAAGGGCCGGTGCTGCACTGGCAGGCCCTGGCCGAGCAGCTGATCCCCTATGCCCTGAAGATGGGCTTCACCCACCTCGAACTGCTGCCGATCATGGAGCACCCCTTCGGCGGTTCCTGGGGCTACCAGCCGCTGTCGCTGTTCGCGCCCACCGCCCGCCACGGCAGCCCGGCGGACTTCGCCGCCTTCGTCGACGCCTGCCACCAGGCCGGCCTGGGGGTGATCCTCGACTGGGTGCCGGCGCATTTCCCCACCGACGAGCACGGCCTGGCGCGCTTCGACGGCACCGCGCTCTACGAGTACGCGCACCCCTTCGAGGGCTTCCACCAGGACTGGGATACCTACATCTACAACCTCGGTCGCCACGAGGTGCACGGCTTCATGATCGCCTCCGCGCTGCACTGGCTGCGCGTCTACCACATCGACGGCCTGCGGGTGGATGCGGTGGCCTCCATGCTCTACCGCGACTACTCGCGCAAGCAGGGCGAATGGATCCCCAACCGCCACGGCGGGCGGGAGAACCTGGAGGCCATCGACTTCCTCCGCCACCTCAATGACGTGGTCGCCACCGAGGCGCCCGGTGCGCTGGTCATCGCCGAGGAGTCCACCGCCTGGCCGGGCGTGAGCCGCCCGGTGCGCGAAGGCGGCCTGGGCTTCGCCTACAAGTGGAACATGGGCTGGATGCACGACAGCCTGCGCTACATCGCCGAAGACCCGCTGCACCGCAGCCACCATCACCACCAGCTCACCTTCGGCCTGCTCTACGCCTTCTCCGAGCAGTTCATCCTGCCCATCTCCCACGACGAGGTGGTCCACGGCAAACGCTCGCTGCTGGACAAGATGCCCGGCGACCGCTGGCAGAAGTTCGCCAACCTGCGGCTGTACCTCAGCTTCATGTGGACCCACCCGGGCAAGAAGCTGCTGTTCATGGGCTGCGAGTTCGGCCAGTGGCGGGAATGGAGCCACGACGGCGAGCTGGACTGGTACCTGCTGCGCTATGCCGAGCACCAGGGCGTGCGCGACCTGGTGGCCGCCCTCAACCGCCTGCACCGCGAGGAGCCGGCCCTGCACCAGCTGGACGGCCAGGCCGAAGGCTTCCAGTGGCTGATCGGCGACGACTCGGTCAACAGCGTGTACGCCTGGCTGCGCCGCGACCGCGAGGGCGGCCCGCTGCTGGTGGTGCACAACTTCACCCCGGTGCCGCGCCCGGGCTACCGGATCGGCGTGCCCGTGGGCGGGCGCTGGCGGGTGCTGCTCAACAGCGATGCGGATGCCTTCGCCGGCTCCCATGCCGGCACCCTGGCCGAAGCCGCCACCGTGGAGGGCGGCAGCCACGGCCAGGCCCATGCGCTGGTGCTGGACCTGCCGCCCCTGGGCAGCCTGGTGCTCAAGCCGGCCTGAGCCTGCCGGCACGTCGCCCTGGCGGCGTGCCGGCGGGGGCAGGGCGGGTCAGTCCGCCAGCAGGTTGAAGCGCTCGTCCCGGGCCCCGGCGCCGATCAGCGCCTGGGCCTGGTCTTCGGTGAGCAGGGCGGTGCCCGCCGTGCAGTGGATCACCGAGGCGCGCAGCCCTTCGTCGGTGGTGACCACCACGTCGCGGATCGGCAGTTCGCAATGGTTGCCGTTGAGTTCGATGGAACAGGTACCGGCGTCGACGTCGTAACTGATGCTCATGGGAGCCTCCTTCAGCAGGCCTGGGAGCCGCACCGGCTGTGGGCGGCTCTGGAACGGGGTACGGATGCCCTGGCGCGGGTCCAGCACGGGGTGGTCACCCGCTGGCCGGGCCGGCCGGGTTGGCGGGGTGGCCGCCCGATAGAGCGCGGCGGCGCCCAGCACGGCCTGCAGCAGCCCCAGCGGGCCGCCACGCAGGGCGCCGCGCAGCAGCAGCCAGCCACCGGCGCCGCACAGCGCCAGGCGGCCAGCCGGTGATGGGCGGCGCGGCTCAGGCCGCATGGCGGATCGCCTGGATCAGCTCGGCCTTGCGCATGCGCGAGCGCCCGGCGATGCCCAGGTCCCGGGCGCGCATCATCAGGTCCGCACGGGTGCTGTCTTCCAGGGACTGGCCCGGACGCGGCGCGCCCTGGCGGGTGGCGGCCGCCTGGCGGGCCGAGGATTGCCGCGCAGCGCGCTTGGCCGTAGCCGGTTTGCGGGTGCCGGCGCCGGACTTCTCGCCGCCGCCGGACTGCTTGTTCACCGTGGCCCAGGCGCGGGCCTCGGCCTCCCTGGGCGCCACGCCCTTGTCCTCGTAGCTCTGCTCGATGTGCTCGGCCTTGCGCTTCTGCTTGTCGGTGTAGGCGTCTTTGCTGCCGCGTGGCATGGCGGTCTCCTCCTGTTTCCGGGCCTCCGGGGCGAGGCCCGCTACAGGGTGGGAGCGGTGGCGCTGCGGGCGAGTTCCGGTGATCTGCGGCGCCGCTCGACCGATGGTCCCGCCGCCCTGAAAGCAGGTTGAACCTTCCGGCGCTGCAGGGGGACTCACCCAAGGGAGCCGCGAAACCCCGTGATTCGGCAGAAGGAACTTCACCATGAAACGAGACTGGGACCTCATCCGCAGCCTGCTGATGGCCGTCGAGGCGCTGGAGGGCGGGCGGCACTTCGCGCCGCGTGCCTGGGACGGGCACTCGGCCGCGCAGGTGGCCCATCACCTGCACCTGCTGGCCCAGGGCGGGCTGGTGGAATGCGCCACGCACCACCCCTGGAATGGCGAGCCGGTGATGATCGCCACCGGCCTGACCCTGGCCGGGCACGACCTGCTCGACCGCCTGGGTGACGACGCCACCTGGGCGGCGCGCAAGGCCGACCTGCTGGCCCGCGAAGGCGCCATCACCCTCGACGGCCTGCTGGCCCAGGGCTTGCCGCCCCGTATCCCCGAGGCCCGCCGCCTGCGCGTGGCCCACGCCGACGCCCGCATCGACTGACCCGGGAGAGCCCCCATGAGTGCAGAACAGGACGCCCCGGCCACCCGCCCGGAGGTGGACGCCTTTCGCCAACGCATCCTCGACAAGCTGCGCTACGCCGTGGGCAAGGACCCCGGCAGCGCCTACCGCCACGACTGGTTCGAGGCCCTGGCCCTGGCCGCCCGCGACCACCTGGTGGACAACTGGGAGGAAGCCGGCACCGGGCAGGCGCGCCGGGACCACAAGCGCGTCTACTACCTTTCCCTGGAGTTCCTCATCGGCCGCCTGCTGGTGGACTGCCTGAGCAACCTCGGCTTGCTGCAGACCGCCCGCGAAGCCCTGGACGGGCTCGGCGTGTCCTTCGACGAAGTGCGCCAGGTGGAGCCCGACGCCGCACTGGGCAACGGCGGCCTCGGCCGGCTGGCCGCGTGCTTCATGGAGAGCATGGCCACCCTCGGCCTGGCCGCCCACGGCTACGGCATCCGCTACGAGCACGGGCTGTTCCGCCAGGTCATCACCGACGGCTGGCAGCAGGAGCAGACCGAGACCTGGCTGGACTTCGGCAACCCCTGGGAGTTCGAACGGCCCGAGGTGAGTTACGGCATCGGTTTCGGCGGCAGCGTGACGACCCTCGAAGAGGAGGGCGGCGCCACCCGCCAGGTCTGGCAGCCCGCCGAGACCCTGCGTGCCATCGCCTACGACACCCCCGTGGTGGGCTGGCGCGGCGCCAGCGTCAACACCCTGCGCCTGTGGCGGGCCCGGGCCATGGAGGACCTGCAGCTGGAACGCTTCAATGCCGGCGACCACTTCGGCGCCGTGGCCGACGTGGTGCGCGCCGAGAGCATCTCGCGGGTGCTGTACCCGGCCGACAGCACCGAGGCCGGCCAGGAGCTGCGCCTGCGCCAGGAGTTCTTCTTCGTCTCCGCCTCCCTGCAGGACCTGCTGCACCGCCACATGCAGGCCCACGGCGAGATCCGCAGCCTGCCGCAGAAGGCCGCGATCCAGCTCAACGACACCCACCCGGCCATCGCCGTGGCCGAGCTGATGCGCCAGCTGGTGGACGAGCACCGCCTGCCCTGGAACGAGGCCTGGGGCATGACGGTGGCGACGTTGTCCTACACCAACCACACCCTGTTGCCCGAAGCGCTGGAAACCTGGCCCGTGTCGCTGATGGAGCGGCTGCTGCCGCGCCACATGCAGATCATCTACCTGGTCAACGCCTTCCACATCGACGCCCTGCGCGCCGCCGGCGAGCATGATTTCGCGCTGCTGCGCGCGGTCTCGCTGATCGACGAGGAGCACGGCCGGCGGGTGCGCATGGGCAACCTGGCGTTCCTCGGCTCCCACAGCGTCAACGGCGTTTCGGCGCTGCACACCGACCTCATGCGCGAGACGGTGTTCCGCGACCTGCACCGGCTCTACCCCGAGCGCATCAGCAACAAGACCAACGGCATCACCTTCCGCCGCTGGCTCTACCAGGTGAACCCCGGGCTCACCGCGCTGCTGGTGGAAACCCTCGGCGAATCCCTCCTTGACCAGCCCGAGCACCAATTGCGCAACCTCGAGCCCTGGGCCGCCAAGCCGGGCCTGCGCAAGCGCTTCGCCGCCCAGCGGCAGCAGAGCAAGGCCGCGCTGGCGGCCCAGGTGCAGGAGCGCCTGGGCATCACCCTGGACACCACCGCGCTGTTCGACGTGCAGGTCAAGCGCATCCACGAGTACAAGCGCCAGCTGCTCAACCTGCTGCACACCGTGGCTCTGTACCAGGCCATCCGCAACGAGCCGGCCACCGACTGGGTGCCCCGGGTCAAGGTGTTCGCCGGTAAGGCCGCCGCCAGCTACCAGCAGGCCAAGCTGATCATCAAGCTGGCCAACGACATCGCCCGCACGGTCAACGCCGACCCCACGGTGCGTGGCCTGCTGAAGGTGGTGTTCCTGCCCAACTACAACGTCAGCCTGGCGGAGACCATCATCCCCGCCGCCGACCTGTCGGAGCAGATCTCCACCGCCGGGCTGGAAGCCTCCGGCACCAGCAACATGAAGTTCGCCCTCAACGGCGCGCTCACCATCGGTACCCTGGACGGCGCCAACGTGGAGATGAGCCAGCTGATCGGCGCCGAGCACATGTTCATCTTCGGCCTCACTGCCAGCCAGGTGGAGCAGCGGGTGCGCGCGGGCGACCTGGACATGCAGGCCGTGGTCGCCGCCGACGACCGCCTCGCCGCTGCCCTGGAGGCGATCCGCAGCGGGGTCTTCTCACCGGACGACCCGAGCCGCTACCAGGGCCTGGTGGACGGCCTGGTGCACCACGACCGCTTCATGCTCTGCGCGGACTTCAGCGCCTACTGGCACGCCCAGCGCCGGGTCGACGCCGCCTGGCAGGACCCGGACCGCTGGTGGCGCTCGGCGGTGCTGAACACCGCGCGTGCCGGGTGGTTCTCCTCCGATCGCGCCATCGGTGAGTACGCAGCGGACATCTGGCAGGTGCCGACCCGGCGGGATTGATTCCTGCGGGTGTTACCAGAAGCCCGCCTGGCGCCGCTCGGCCGTGTAGTCCAGGGACAGCCCGAAGGCCTCGCGGAAGAAGGCCGCCAGGCGGGTATCCAGCACCGTCTCGTTGACCGAGGCCGGCGCCGCTTCCAGGCGCCGGGTTTCCCCTGTGTCGGTGAAGAAGCACTCATGGCGTACCCGTGCGGCCGCCGTGTCGCCCAGCAGGCGGTAGCGGCTGGGCCGCTCGCCGGGGCGTGCCACCTCCAGGCACAGGGCGGGCCCCACGCTGTTGGCTTCGTCGCGCACCACCGCTTCCAGCCCCGCCTGGCGGGCGTGGCGCGCGGCGTCTTCGAACAGCGGGCGGGCGATCTGTTGCAGTAGGGCATGCAGGTCGTGCGGGGGCTGATCCATGGGGCGGCTCCTCTCGGCGTGGCGGGTCCGAACGGTAGAGCCGCCGGGCTGGCGCGAGGTTTCAGCCGGCCGCCGGGTGGTCGCCTAGCCGCGCTGCCCCGACGATTTGCGGTACGCCCCCGGCTGCACCCCGGTGACCTTGTGAAAGGCGCGGGTGAAGGCCGCCACCGACTGGTAGCCGACGGCATCCGCCACCTCGGCCACCATCCGCCCGCTGTCCAGCAGGCGGCACGCCTGGCGCATGCGCAATGCCAGCAGCACGTGGCCCGGTGATTCCCCCGCCAGCTCCTGGAAGCGCTTGAAGAACGCCGAGCGCGACAGCCCGGTGCAGGCCGCCATCTCCTCCAGGCTCCAGGCCCGGCCGGGCTGGGCGATCAGCTGTTCCAGCAGCCCGGCGAAGGCCGGCTGGCGCGCCAGCGCGGCAAGCCCGCCGAGGCGGGTGTTGTCCGTCACCTGCTGGCGCAGCACGTAGAGGAACAGCAGGTGGCTGAGGCGCTCCAGCAGGGCCGGCGAGGGCGCCGGAAGGCGCGCGCACTCCTGCAGGATCAGCTCGAACAGGCTGCGCGCAGCAGCCAGGGAGGGGTCGCCCCTGCGCAGCACGATCCACGGCGGCAGCGACTCGACGATCAGCGCCGACAAGCCCTGGCGGAAGTGGAAGAATCCGCACACCAGCCCCACGCCATCCCCGGCGGCCGGCTCCAGGGCCTGCATGGTGCCCTTCGGCTGGGCGCGGGCGGCCTCCGCCGTCGCCTCGCCGGAAAGCCGGTAGGCCAGGTCGCGCAGCAGGAACACCGCGTCGCCGCTCTCCAGGCGCAGGGCCTCGCTGCCGTCGTCCAGGTGCAGCCAGCAATGCCCCTGCACCACCAGGTGGAAGCTGGCACGGGCCAGGCCCTGGGTGCTGGCGTGCCAGCCGCCGCAGTAACGGCCGACGTGGAAGAGGCTGGTGTCGAGTTCGAGGTTCTCTAATAACCAATCGACCAGGGGGCTGGATGAATTCATCTAAGGGAAAGACTCAGGAGCAAGTGATAGCGACTTTAGAATATTGAACGGGTTTCTTATTACCAACAGACTTTTCGGCACCCGAACCGACCCAGGAGAAGACTCCATGTCCCGTGTGCCCGTACAGACCCTAGACAGCGCCCCCGAAGCGGCGCGCCCGTTCCTCGAAAACGCCCTGAAGAACTCCGGCTTCATCCCCAACCTGCTGGGGGTGCTGGCCAATGCGCCGGCGGCCCTGGAAACCTACGTCACCGTCTCGGCGCTGAACGGCAAGGCTGAGCTGAACCTGGCCGAAAGGGAAGTGGTGCAACTGGTTGCGGCAACTCGCCACGGCTGCGATTTCTGCGTAGCCGGGCACACTGCCGTCGCCACCAACAAGGCCAAACTGCCGGCCGAGGTGGTCAGTGCCCTGCGGGAAATGGCGCCCCTGCCCGAGGCGCGCCTGGAGGCCCTGGCGGCCTTCACCCAGGCCGTGATCGCTACACGGGGCGATGTCAGCGACGCTGACTTCGCCGCCTTCCGCGCAGCCGGCTTCACCGACGGCAACGCCCTGGAGGTGATCCTCGGCGTGAGCCTGGCTACGCTTTGCAACTTCGCCAACGTCTTCGCCCGTACGCCGCTCAATGACGAGCTGGCCAGGTACCGCTGGCAACGTCCGGGGGCCTGAGCCCCGGACGCCGATGATCAGGAGATCGACATGCTGGACCCCAACCTGAGCCACTGGCTCGACAGCCAGGCCGAGGCGCTCGACACCGGCGCCTGCGACCCCGACACCCTGCTGCACGCGCTCAGCCAGGCCGGCCTGCCCAAGGTCGGCGTGGACCGCGCCCTGGGCGGCGATGGCGGCACCCTGCACGACGCCATCGAGACGGTCGCCGCCGTGGCTGGCCACTCGCTCACCGCCGCCTTCGTGCTGTGGGGGCAGCGCGCCTTCATCGAGTACGTGCTGCACACCCCCAACGAGGCCCTGCGCGAGCGCCTGCTGGGCGACCTGCTGGCTGGCCGCGTGGCCGGTGCCACGGGCCTGTCCAACGCCATGAAGTTCCTCAGCGGCGTCGAGGCGCTGCAGGTGCGCAGCCAGGCCACCGAGAGCGGCTGGCGCCTGGACGGGCGCCTGCCCTGGGTGACCAACCTGCGCCGCCAGGGCTTCCTGGTGGCCGCCGCCGTGGAGGCCGGGGAGGGCCAGCCGCCGCTGGTGCTGGCGATCCCCGACGGGCTGGCGGGCCTGGCGCGCTCCGCCGACCTCGACCTGCTCGGCCTGCAGAGCAGCAACACCGCCGCCCTCGACCTGGCCGGGGTGGCGCTCGACCGCGCCTGGCTGCTGCACGAAGACGCCCGGCGTTTCCTCCCCGGGGTACGCCCGGCCTTCCTCGGCCTGCAGTGCGGCATGGCCCTCGGCCTGGCGCGGCGCTGCCTGGACGAGGTGCAGGCGCACCTCGGCGACGGCGGTGGCCGGGCCCTGCTGGAGGCCGAGCTGGGCACGCAGCGCACCCGCCTGGAGGCCCTGGCCGGCGAACTGCACCAGGGGCTGGACGAAGGCCGCTTCCTCGCCCAGCCGGCTGCGCAGTTCCGCCTGCGCATCGGCCTGGCGGAGAGCGTCGCCGACGCCATCCAGCTTGAGCTGCAGGCCAGCGGTGGCAAGGCCTACCTGAGCGAGCACGGTGCGGGCTTCGCGCGGCGCTGGCGGGAGTCGGCCTTCGTGCCCATCGTCACCCCCAGCCTGGTGCAGCTGCGTACCGAACTGAACCGCCAGGCCCGCGAGGTGGTGGCGTGAGCGACGGGTTGCTGACGGCCGAGGGCATCCGCCTCGGCTACCTGCGCGGCAACCAGCGCCAGGAGGTGCTGGCGCGCTTCGACTTGCAGCTGGCGCCGGGGGAGGTGGTGTCCATCCTCGGCCCCAGCGGCGTCGGCAAATCCAGCCTGCTGCGGGTGCTGGCGGGCCTGCAGCAGCCCTGCGGCGGGCAGGTGCGGCTCCACGGCGAGCCGCTGGACGGCCCCCACCCGCGCGTGGCGGTGGCCTTCCAGGACCCGAGCCTGCTGCCCTGGCTGAACCTGGAGAAGAACGTGGCCTTCGGCCTGGATTTCGCCCGCCAGCCCAAGCTGGCTGCCGCCGAACGCAAGGCGCGGGTGGAGCAGGCCATCGCCGCCGTGGGCCTGGCCCACGCCCGTGGCCACTTCCCAGCGCAGCTCTCCGGCGGCATGGCCCAGCGCACCGCGCTGGCCCGCTGCCTGGCGCGGCGCCCCGAGGTGCTGCTGCTGGACGAACCCTTCGGCGCGCTGGACGAGGTGACCCGCGCCGACATGCAGCAACTGCTGCTGCGACTGATCCACGAGCAGCGCACCGCCGCCGTGCTGATCACCCATGACATCGACGAGGCCCTGCTGCTCTCCGACCGCATCCTGCTACTGGGCGACACCCCGGCGCGGATCCTCGGCGAGTGGACCCCGGACCTGCCCCAGCCACGGGCGGAGCGGGTGGAGGAACTGGGGGCCTTGCGCGTCGACATCCTCAAGACCCTACGGCGGGCCAGCCGCGGAAACGGAACCCCAACCCCTGATACGGAGGCCCACGATGTGCCTGGACGATCCCTCTCATTCCCGACGTGACATCCTCAAGCTCGGCGCGCTGCTGACCGCCGCCGGCGCGCTGCCGCTGCTCACCAGCCTGCAGGCCCGCGCGGCCGCCGAGCCGGACGCGCCGGTGCGCATCGGCTACCTGCCGATCACAGACGCCACGCCGCTGCTGGTGGCCCACGCCAACGGCCTGTTCGAGGCCGAGGGCATCAAGGCCGAGCGCCCGGTGCTGCTGCGCAGCTGGGCGCAGGTGATCGAGGCCTTCATCTCCGGCCAGGTGAACGTCATCCACCTGCTGTCGCCGATGACCGTCTGGGCCCGCTACGGCAGCAAGGTGCCGGCCAAGGTGGTGGCCTGGAACCACGTCGGCGGCTCCGGCCTCACCGTGGCGCCGGGCATCGAGCAGGTGGCCCAGCTGGGCGGGCGCACCGTGGCGATTCCCTTCTGGTACTCCATCCACAACGTGGTGGTGCAGCAGTTGCTGCGCGACAGTGGCCTGGTGCCGGTGAGCAAGCCGGTGGGCGCGGCCCTGGCCGCCAACGAAGTCAACCTGGTGGTGCTGCCGCCCTCGGACATGCCGCCGGCCCTGGCCAGCAAGCGCATCGACGGCTACATCGTCGCCGAGCCGTTCAACGCCCTGGCGGAGAACCTCAAGGTCGGCCGGGTGCAGCGCTTCACCGGGGACGTCTGGCGCAACCACGCCTGCTGCGTGGTGTTCATGCACGAGCACGACCTGAACAACCGCCCCGAGTGGTCGCAGAAGGTGGTCAACGCCATCGTCAAGGCGCAGCTCTGGACCCGCGAGAACCGTGCCGAGGCGGCGAAGCTGCTGTCCAAGGACGGCGCCAACCGCTACACCCCCCACGCCCCCGAGGTGCTGGGCAAGGTGCTGGCCCCGGCGGCCGGCGAGCGCGACGGCTACGTGAAGAGCGGTGCCATCCGCCATGCCGCGTGGGACGAGCAGCGCATCGATTTCCAGCCCTATCCCTTCCCCAGCTACACCGAGGAGCTGGTCAGCCGCCTGAAGGACACCCTGATCCAGGGCGACAAGTCCTTCCTCGCCGGGCTCGACCCCAAGGCCACCGCCGCCGACCTGGTGGACGACCGCTTCGTGCGGGCGGCCCTGGCCGGCGTCGGCGGGCTGGAGGCGTTCGGCCTGGGCGGCGGCTTCGAGCGCACCGAGGAGATCGCCGTTTGAACCTGAACCGCCTGTTCCTTGGTCTCGGCGGCCTGGCCGCCCTGGGCCTGCTGTGGTGGCTCGGCGTGGCGGCCGGGGGCGGGGACGACGGCCTGGCCGCGCGCTTCTCGCCCCAGCAGACCCTGGCCAGCCTGCAGGAGCTGCTGCACCGTGGCGAGCTGTACGAGCACGTGTGGGTGAGCCTCAAGCGCATCCTCGTCGGGCTGTCCCTGGCGCTGCTGGTGGGCGTGCCCCTGGGGCTGCTGGTGGGCAGCTCGCGCAACCTGGAGGCCGCCACCACGCCGGCCTTCCAGTTCCTGCGGATGATCTCGCCGCTGTCCTGGATGCCCATCGCGGTGATGCTGATGGGGGTGGGCGACCAGCCCATCTACTTCCTGCTGGCCTTCGCCGCCGTCTGGCCGATCCTGCTCAACACCGCGGCCGGGGTGCGCCAGTTGGACCCGCGCTGGCTGCAGCTGGCCCGCAGCCTGAGCGCCACCCGCCGGGAAATGCTGCTGAAGGTGATCGTGCCCGGCGTGCTCGGCCACGTGCTGACCGGCGTGCGCCTGGCCATCGGCATCCTCTGGATCGTGCTGGTGCCCTGCGAAATGCTCGGGGTCAGTGCCGGGCTCGGCTACTACATCCTCGACACCCGCGACCGCCTGGCCTATTCGGAGCTGATGGCCATGGTGCTGCTGATCGGCGTGCTGGGCTTTGCCCTGGATGCCGCCGCGCGGGGGCTCTACCAGCGCTGGTCGCACACCTGAGGCGCCGGGCGCTTCAGGCGTGGGAGGCGAGGCGGGCCTGGTTGCGACCGGCCTGCTTGGCCTGGTAGAGCAGCTGGTCGCAGCGCGCCAGCAGGTCCTGGGGATGGGCCAGCCCTGGCGCGCTGGAGAGGCCGCCGCCGAGGCTGATGGTGAGGTGGTCCAGGCCGTCCGGGCGGTGGGCATGGTCGATCCCCAGGTCCGCCACCTCGCGGCGCAGGCGCTCGGCGATGGCCAGCAGCTCCTGTGCGTCGCTGACCTGCAGCAGCACCACGAACTCCTCACCGCCGTAGCGGAAGATCTCCGCCTGCCCACTGCGCAGCGCACTGCCCATGGCCTCCGCCACCTGGCGCAGGCACTGGTCCCCGGCCGGGTGGCCGTAGTGGTCGTTGTAGGGCTTGAAGTAGTCGATGTCGGCCATCAGCAGGGCGAAGGGGCGGCCGTTGCGGCCCATCTGCTGCCAGTGCTCGTCCAGGTGCTGGTCGAAGGCGCGGCGGTTGCCGACCCGGGTGAGGGCGTCGGTGCTGGCCATCTCCTGCAGGCGCTGGTTGAGCAGCGCCAGCTCCTCGCGCTGGCGGCGCTCCTCCTGCTCGGACAGGAAGGCCTGGCGCACCCCGGCGATGTTGGTCCAGCTGATGGCCAGGCTGAAGATCAGCACCGGCACGAACACCAGGGCGAAGATCATCACCGCCTTGGGGTTCCCCGGGTGGAGCAGCCAAACGTTCCAGAAGATCACCCCGGTGATGATCATCGAGCAGGTGAGGATGCCCCGGAACGAATAGCGCACCCCCAGGTTGCCGAGGACGATGAACACCACCGAGGCGTAGAGGAAGGTGGGCACGTCCGGCGAGCTGCTGGCCTTGAGCAGCTCGAACCAGGCGACGGTGGAGACGATGTCGTGGAACGGCATCAGCATGTCCCGCACCAGCACGCTCCGGCAGTAGCGGAACACCAGGAAGATGTTGAGCAGCCCGACCAGGCTCAGGCCGCCGCGCAGCAGCAGCGAGTTCCAGGCCATGTCCGGGATCAGCAGCGCGTCGGCCAGGACGTAGGAGTCGTAGGCGATCATCGCGATGAAATTGATCGCCAGCAGGAAGCGCCCGTGGCGTTCGAGCACGTAGCGGCGGAAGGCCGGCATCTGGCCGGGAGGAATGTGGCGCGTACGCGGCCGGGCAGGGGATTCGAAGGGTTCGAGTCGGGTCATGGGCCGCGCGGGAGTGATGGCGAGCGGCCAGTTTAGGGGGCGCCCGCGATGCCGTCCATCGCCTCGCGAGCGCCTTTTCACGGGGCTAAAGCCAGCGTCGGACCTGCTCGCGGTAGGCCAGGTAGTCGGCGCCGAAGAGCTGTTCGAGCATGCGTTCCTCCGGCGGGATCTGGTAGCGCTCGATGTACAGCATGAACAGCACCACGCCCGCCAGGGCGAAGGGCGCGGCGAGCCACAGGCCCCAGCCCAGCAGCATCAGGGCGAAGCCCAGGTACATGGGGTTGCGGGTGCGGTGGTAGATGCCGCGGATGACCAGGGCCGAGGTGCGCTCGGGGTGGATCGGGTTGACCGTGGTGCGGGCCTGGCGGAAGGCCAGGGCACCGGCCAGGCAGACCGCCACGCCGGCGGCCAGCACCAGCAGCGCGAGCAGCAGCCACAGCGCCGGGGGCAGGGCGAAGGGCAGGCCCGGCGTAACCTGGGCCAGGCCGTACATCAGCGCGGCGCAGGCCAGCCCCACCAGCGGCGGCGGGATGCGTCGCTCCAGCCAGCGGGCACGGGGGAGCGCGGTGGGTGTCTGGGTCATGGGGCTGTCCTTGCGAGGTGGGGGAGGCGGCATCATCAAGCCTGGAGTGGCTACAGAGTCAAGCACGCCTCCTGCGCCTCACTGGTCCCGTTCGAAACGCACGCCGGGCTTGGCGCGTTCGTCCACCCGCAGTTCGAAGACGTCGGGGCGGGCGTAGTGGCCGACCACGTCGAAGTCGTAGCGGGCGCGGGTCAGCTGGTCGGTGTCCACCTCGGCGCAGAGCAGGCCGGTGGCGTTGCGCAGCGGGCCGGCGAGCACCTCGCCCAGCGGGTCGACGATCACGCTGCCGCCCTGGATCAGCGGGCGGTCGTCATCCCAGCCCGGCACCTCGATGCCCAGCTCGCGGGGCGAGGGCTGCACCTGGCAGGCGCTGATCACGAAGCAGCGGCCCTCATGGGCGATGTGGCGCATGGAGCATTGCCACACCTCGCGCTCGTCCACCGTCGGTGCGCACCACAGTTCCACGCCCTTGGCGTACATGGCGGTGCGCAGCAGCGGCATGTGGTTCTCCCAGCAGATGGCGGCGCCCAGGCGGCCGGCGGCGCTGTCCACCACCGGCAGGGTGGAGCCGTCGCCCTTGGCCCAGATCAGCCGCTCGGTGCCCGTGGGCATCAGTTTGCGGTGCCGTGCCACCAGGCCTTCGCCAGGCTCGAAGAACAGCGCCGTGCAGTACAGCGAGCTGCCCGCGCGCTCGATCACCCCCAGCACCAGGCTGGCGCCGGTGCGGGCGGAGAGGCCGGCCAGGGCCTCGGTCTCGGCGCCCGGCACGTCGATGGCGTTGGCGTGGTAGCGGGCGAAGGCCTCGCGCCCCTCCGGCAGGCGATAGCCCAGGCGGGTGCCGAAGATCTCGCCCTTGGGGTAGCCGCCCAGCAGCGCCTCGGGCATCACCACCAGGGCGGCGCCGGCGTCGCGGATGGCTTGTTCGTAGGAGAGGATGAGGTCCAGGGTGGCCTGCTTGCCTTCCGGCAGGGAGCCGATCTGCAGGGCGGCGACGGTGCGGCGGGGCATGGCGTGGGTCCTTGCTTGGTGAGGGATGGCGGGGATGCTATAAGCCCCGCTTCCCGCAATGAATGGCGATTCGCTGCTAATCGATATGAAGCGCATGAATATCGAACAGGCCGACCTGAACCTGCTCAAGGTCTTCGAGGCCCTCCACGAAGAAGGCAGCGCCAGCCGCGCCTCGGTGCGCCTGGGGCTGACCCAGTCGGCGGTCAGCGCGGCCCTCGGGCGCCTGCGCCTGCTCTACGGCGATGCGCTGTTCCAGCGCACCGGGCGCGGCCTGGCGCCGACCCTGCTGGCAGACCAGCTCAAGCCGGTGATCAGCGAGGCCCTGGACCGGGTGCGCCAGAGCCTGGACCTGGTGGCCCCGGAGGACGGCGACTTCAGCGGACGCTCGGTGACGGTGGGGCTCTCCGACGACTTCGAGATCGCCCTCGCACCCCGGCTGCTGGCCCAGGTGGCGCGGCGGGCGCCGCAGCTGCGGCTGATCTTCCGCCAGACCCACAGCCAGATCGTCAACGCCGCGCTGATGGAGCGCCAGGTGGACCTGGCGATCACCTCCGGCGGCATCACCAGCCAGGGCCTGAGCCGCGCCTTGCTGGGGGAGGGCGGCTACGCCTGCGTGGTCGACCCCGAGGGGTTCGGCGATGCCGGGGCGCTGGACCTGGAACGCTTCGTCGCCAGCCCGCACCTGCTGATTTCCTCCGGCGGCTTCATCGGCATCGTCGACGAGGCCCTGGCCGCCCTCGGGCGCAGCCGCCGGGTGCTGGCCTCCACCACCCACTTCGCCGCCTTGCCCTACCTGCTCAAGGGCACGCCGGCCCTGGCCACGGTGCCGGCCCATGCCGCCGAAGCGGTGGCCCGCGTCAGCGGCCTGCGGGTGCTGGCCTGCCCGCTGGCGCTGCGGCGCTACCCCATCGAGCTGGGCTGGCGATCCCGCGCCCTGGAGGACCGCGCCGTGGCGCTGGTCCGCGAGGCCATCGAGGACTGCTTCCCCCTGACCCCGTCCCAAGGAGCCTGAGATGGACAAGTTGCTGGCCCTCAAGCTGTTCGTCGCCACCGTCGATTGCCGGGGCTTTTCCGCCGCTGCCCGCCAGCTGGGGCTGGCCACCTCCTCGGTGACCCGCGCGGTGGACGGGCTGGAGCGCGAGCTGGGCGCAGTGCTGCTGAACCGTTCGCCGCGCCAGGTCACGGTGACCGAGGCGGGCACCAACTATTACCTCAGCGCGCGGCAGATCCTCGAACAGCTGGCCGAGGCCGACGCCGCCGTGAGCGATGGCGGGGACGAGCCCAGCGGGCCGCTGCGGGTCTCCGCGCCGGTGTCCTTCGGCCGCCACCGGCTGTCGCCGCGCCTGGGCGCCTGGCTGCAGCAGTACCCGCGCCTGGAGCTGGACCTGGCCCTGACCGACGAGATCGTCGACCTGCTGGGGGAGCGTGTCGACGTGTCCATCCGCCTCGGCGTGCCGGCGCCCATGGACGGCGTGGTGGCGCGGCCCCTCGGGCAGTTCCGTCGCCGCGTGGTGGCCAGCCCCGGCTACCTGGCCCAGCGCGGCACGCCGGAGCACCCCCGGGAGCTGGCCGGGCATGACTGCCTGCGCTTCGACTTCGGCCGCGCCCGGCAGTGCTGGACCTTCCACGACGCCGCCGGGACGCGCCTGCCGGTGCCGGTGCACGGCCGTCTGCGCAGTAACAACATCGACGTGTTGCGTGATGCGGCCCTGGCCGGCGCCGGCCTGGCGCTGCTGCCCGACTGGCTCGCCGAGGCGGAGCTGGCGGACGGGCGCCTGTGCGAGCTGCTGCCCGGTTGGTCGGTCAACCCGGACGACTCGCAGCCCCAGGTGACTGCCCTGTACCTGCCCAATCACCGGGGTTCGCGGCGCATCGCCGCGTTCATGGCGTTCGTGGCGGAGCAGTTGTGAAGCTCCGTTGCGCCGCACGCAACGCCATGTTGCGGCGGGGGCGGATTCAGTCGCTGGGGCGGGGCGCATAACCTTGGCGCCAGGTTCCCTGCCAACCCGAGGATTGCGATGAACACCCAGACCCTTGCCCACTCACCCGTTGCCCATGCCCTGGGGCGCGGGTTGGTGATGCTCTTCGCGCTGTGCTGCGGCGCCATCGTGGCGAACATCTACTACGCCCAGCCGATCATCGAGCTGATCGCCCCGGATGTGGGGCTGTCCAGCCACGGCGCCAGCCTGATCGTCTCCCTGACCCAGGTCGGCTATGCCCTGGGGCTGTTCTTCCTGGTGCCCCTGGCGGACCTGCTGGAGAACCGCCGGCTGGTGCTGGCGACCCTGGCGGTGACCTTCTTCAGCCTGCTGGCGGTGGGTTTCACCGAGCGGCCGGGCGGGCTGCTGCTGGCTTCGGCGCTGATCGGCTTCAGCTCGGTGTCGGTGCAGATGCTGATCCCCCTGGCGGCGCACCTGGCACCCGAGGCCAGTCGTGGCCGGGTGGTGGGCGGCATCATGGGCGGCCTGCTGCTGGGCATCCTGCTGGCGCGGCCGCTGTCCAGCCTGGTGGCGGACCACTTCGGCTGGCGCACGGTATTCTTCGCGGCGGCGGGCCTGATGCTGCTGATCGCCGGAGTGGTGCGCGTGGCGCTGCCCGATCATCGCCCGGCCCACAAGGCCAGCTACGGCCAGTTGCTGGCCTCCCTCTGGCACCTGCTCCAGCGCGAGCCGGTGCTGCGTCGCCGGGCGTTGTACCAGGCGTTGCTGTTCGCCGCGTTCAGCCTGTTCTGGACCACGGCGCCCGTGGAACTGGCGCGGGTCCACGGCCTTTCGCAGTCGCAGATCGCCCTGTTCGCCCTGGTGGGGGCCATCGGCGCCATCGCGGCCCCCATCGCCGGGCGCCTGGCGGACGCCGGGCACACCCAGCGCCTGTCGTTCCTGGCGATGGGGCTGGCGGTGCTGAGCTTCATCCCCGGCTTGCCGGGCCTGCCCCTGGGCGTGGTGGGGCTGGCGCTGACCGGGGTGCTGCTGGACTTCGCCGTGCAGATGAACATGGTGCTCGGCCAGCGCGAGGTCTACGCCCTGGATGCCAGCAGCCGCGGACGCCTCAACGCGCTGTACATGACCAGCATCTTCATCGGCGGCGCCCTCGGCTCGGCGGTGGCCAGCCTGGCCTACGAACAGGGCGGCTGGTTGCTGGTTGCCGGGCTTGGTGCGGGGCTGCCGGCGCTGGCGCTGCTGGCCTTCGCCCTGGTGGGCCGGCCACGGGTGACCCCCGTCTGACTGGCGGACCAGTGCCAGCGGATTTTCCTTGAACCAGCCGACAACATTCCGCTGCCGGCTGGCCTAGGCTCCTGTATCCCGACCCGCCGGGTCGGCTCTTGAAACGATCGCAGGGAGCGAACCGATGAAACTGGCCAAGGACGACATAGCCCGCTTGTTCACCCTCCATTTGCCGGACTACCGCTGTGAGGTCTCCCGCCACGGCGTGGCGGAGCTGGCCCTGCAATTCACCCACCGCGCCCTGGGCGACGTGTTCACCCTCTGCGTACCGGCCCGCGAGCTGGATGGCGCCCCGGCGGTGCGGGCCCTCAGCCGGGTCCTGGCGGAGGAATTCGAAGGCGCCGTGGGCGCGCGCCTGTGCTTCGGCACCCTGCGTCGCCGGGCCTGAGCGCAATAACGTACAAGACCGGCCCGCTGGCGGGCGGCACCTTCGGCGGGTCCTTCCTGCCCGAGCGTTGCCATGGCTTTGCACATCGAAACCCCGTTGATCCACTCCCACCCGCTCTCCGCAGCCGCCGGGCGGCGCGTCCGGCTCAAGCTGGAGGCGTTGCAGCCGCCCGGTTCGTTCAAGATCCGTGGCGTCGGTGCCGCCTGCGAGGTGCACGCGCGGGCGGGCAAGCGGCGCTTCATCTGCTCCTCCGGGGGCAATGCCGGGCTGGCGATGGCCTTTGCCGGGCGCCAGTTGGGCGTCCCGGTGACGGTGGTGGTGCCGGAGAACACACCGGAGCGCGCCCGCGAAGCCCTGCGCCGCGAAGGCGCGGACCTGCGGGTGCACGGCGCCGCCTGGCACGAGGCCAACGAACTGGCGCTGTCCCTGGTGGGCCCGGAAGACGCCTTCATCCACCCCTTCGATGACCCGCTGCTCTGGAGCGGCCACGCCAGCCTGGTGGACGAGGCCGTGCGCCAGGGCCCCCGGCCCGGCGCCGTGGTGCTCTCGGTGGGCGGTGGCGGCCTGTTCAGCGGCGTGGTGGAGGGCCTGCGCCGCAACGGCTGGGACGATGTGCCGGTGGTGACGGTGGAAACCCGGGGCGCCGCGTCCTTCGCCGCTGCGCGGGAGGCCGGCACGGCGGTGACCCTGGACACGCTGGCCACCTGCGCCGGCTCCCTGGCTGCGCGCCGCGTGTGCGACCGCGCGGCCGAGCTGGCCCGGCTGCACCCGGTGCGCAGCCACCAGGTCAGCGACCGCGAGGCACTGCGGGCCTGCGAGCGCTTCCTCGACGATCACCGCCTGCTGGTGGAGCCGGCCTGCGGCGCGGCTTTGGCGGCGCTCTACGGGGAATGCCCGGCACTGGAAGATGTCGACGACGTGCTGGTGGTGGTCTGCGGCGGGGTGACCGCCAGCCTGGAACAGATCCGCGCCTGGCACGCCCAGGCCGCCGACTGAGTTGCACGAATCTTCCAGACAGCGCCGCTGGGCGGCCGATAATGGCGGGCCGCACCCCCTGCGGTGCAGGATGGCCCCCTGGCTGAGCGGAGCGCGCCCATGGCGGATGGCAACTGGATCGACCTCAAGCAGGATGCCGGCACCGGCATCGAGACGTTGCGCGCGCATTTTCGCGGGCACGCCTACGACCCGCACTGGCACGACAGCTACCTGGTGGGCGTCACCGAGCAGGGCGTGCAGCAGTTCCATTGCCGGCGTGCCCGGCACACCAGCACTCCCGGCCAGGTGTTCCTGCTGGAGCCGGGGGAGGTCCATGACGGGCATGCGCCCACCGAGGATGGCTTCACCTATTCCATGCTCTACCTGGAGCCGGACTGGCTGGAACGCGAGCTGCGCAGCCTGTTCGAGGACGCCCCTGCCCATTGCCAACCGAGCTTCGCCGACACCCTGGCCAGCGATCCGCAGCTGGCGCTGGCGACCCTGACCGCCTTTCGCGCCCTGCACCAGCAGGAGCTGCGCATGCTGCGCCAGGCCGCGGTGGACCAGTTGCTGGTACGCATGACCGACCACCTGCACTGGCGCAGCCAGCAGCGCCAGGACCCGCGCCTGCCCCTGGTGGCGTTGCGGGCGCGGGACTACCTGCAGGCCCACCTGGGTGAGGACATCGGCCTGGACGACCTGGCGCTGGCCGTGGGGGTGGACCGCTTCCGCCTCAGCCGCGCCTTCAAGGCCGCCTTCGGCCTGGCGCCCCACGCCTACCTGATCCAGCTGCGCCTGAGCCGGGCGCGGCGGCTGCTGGCTCGTGGGCAGACGCCCGCCGAGGTGGCCAGCGCCCTCGGCTTTGCCGACCAGAGCCACCTGGGGCGCTGGTTCCGCCGGGCCTACCGGCTGACCCCGGCGGACTACCGCCGACGCTGCACGGGCCTTCCAGACTGAGCGGCCGGCGGGCCGGAAGATGGGGGCTCCCCACCCTGGAGCCCGCCATGGACACGCTGTCACCCTTCGCACTCTTCGCCTTCGTCGCCTCCATCACCCCCGGCCCCACCAACCTGCTGGTGCTGGGTAACGCTGCGCGCTTCGGCCTGCGCCGGGTCTGGCCTGTCGTGCTGGGCGCGTGCGCCGCGGCCACGGCCATCCTGGTGCTGGTCGGCCTTGGCCTTGGGGAGGTGCTGCTGCGCCTGCCCGTGCTGCAGCATGTGATGAGCACGGTGGGTTTCGCCTGGCTCTGCTGGTTGGCCTGGGGCCTGTATCGCAGTGCCGGCAGCGACCTCGATCCGAATGCCGGGCGTCCCCTGGGTGTGCTCGGCGCCATGGGCCTGCAATCGATCAACCCCAAGGTATGGATGACGGCCCTGGTGGTGATGGGCGTGTTCCTGCCGGGGGCCAGCGATCCGGGCACCCGGGTGCTGCAACTGGGGCTGGTGTTCCTGCTGGTATCGGTCCCGTGCATGGCGGCCTGGGCCTTGCTGGGGGCGGGTAGCGCACGGCTGCTGCCGGGTCGCCAGGCGCAACGGCGGTTCAACCGCCTCATGGCTGTGCTGTTGTTCCTGTCGGCGTGCCTGGGGCTGATCGGTGGCGTGTAGGCATGTGCTGACGTGAGTCGTCTGCTGGTGGTGGCTTTTTCCGTCGATTCCGTCGACTGCCTTTGGCCTCGCCAACTCTCTAGAATCGCTGGCTCTAAAACCCTACGAGCAATGTGGTTTATGAGATCGAAGCCTAGAGGCTGTATCGGGGTGCTGCTGGCCCATGTGGTGGGCGTGCTGGGCATGTGGGGCGCGGCAACGGCGTGGGCGGATTGCACCGGCACGCTCCGACAGAGTGTTTACTCTTTTCCTCCGGACCTGAAGATTTCTGCGTCATTGGGTAGTGGCTCCATCCCTTTTGACTCCGGGTGGATGGACATGGGGGCCAGTCACGTCACTTGCAGCGGCACGACACCGATTACCATCCGCTTCGGGTACAGCGGCGCGATGTCTTCAATTAACGCCGGTCCCTATGTCTACCAAGCGGGTATAGAGGGGCTTGGGGTGAGGGTGGCCTGGTCCTACGATCCGAGCTTGCAGCCAGCCGGTATCCTCAACGGTACGCGCCCGATTACCTGGCCCAGTGAAGCCTCAAGTGTCCAGCCTGGCACGTTGAGTCCTCCCCAACTGTTCCGGATTCAACTGGTAAAACTGAAGAGTGGCCCACTGCCTGGCGGTTCGGTTGTATTGCCTCCCGTGGAGATCCGCTATGGCAGCCACCTGTCCAACCGCCTGCTGTTCAACACCCTGGCCGTCAACCAAGTGCGGGGCAGTTGCCGGGTGGTCAGCCCGCTGGTGTCGTTGCCTCCGGTGGGCACGGATCGCTTCCACGGTGTGGGGCCGCTGGACGTGTTGGCAAGGTCGTTCAACCTGGAGTTGAACTGCGACGGCGGCTTGAGCGTGTCCTACGTGGTTACCGGTGAGACCTCTGTCCCCAACGTGCTGGTAAACCGCGCTCAGGGCGGGGCTCAGGGCGTCGGTGTGCAACTGGTCCAGGCGGGGAGCGGTGTTGTGCTGCCCATCGGCCAGCGTCTGGTTGCCGGCAAGACCGAGGAGAGCGGAGCGATCAAGGTGCCGCTGATAGCGCGTTACTACCAGACCGCGGCCCAGGTGTCCCCGGGCGGCGTGACGGCCATCGGCGAGGTCACCCTGTTCTACGACTGATCGCGCCGCCAAAGCAGGCATGAGCCATAACCATCTGGTTGGCCTGCATCGCATCTGACGCTAGGCTTGCGCGCATTGCCCTGCCTGGACCTGCCCGTGAACATCGACACCCGCATCAAGTTCCGTCACCTGGTGTGCTTCCTCGAAGTGGCGCGCCAGGGCACTTTGGCGCGCGCGGCGGACAAGCTGGCGGTCAGCCAGCCGGCCATCTCCAAGACCCTGCGCGAGCTGGAGGACCTGCTGGGCGCCAGCCTGTTCGTGCGTGGCCATGGCGGGGTCACCCTGAGCGAGGCGGGGGTGGCCTTCATGCGTTATGCCGGGCCCTGCGTGCAGGCCCTGCGGGACGGGGTGAACAGCCTGCGCAGCGGCGAGCATGAGTCGGCCACGCTGCGCCTGGGGGTGCTGTCCACCGTGGAGAGCCTGCTGGTGCCCGAAGCGGTGCGCCGCCTGCATGCGCGCCACCCGTCCCTGGTGGCCAGCGTGATCACCGGCCCCAGCGCCTGGCTGCTGTCGCAGCTGCACCTGGGCGAGCTGGACCTGGTGGTGGGGCGCATGACCGACAGCCCGCAGATCCAGGGGCTGGTGTTCGAGCACCTGTACAGCGAGTCGATGACCCTGGTGGTGCGCCCCGGCCACCCGCTGCTGGCGGAACCCGTGGTGCGCGAGGCCCTGCAGGGCTTCCCGCTGGTGCTGCCGCTGGCCGGGACCACCATCCGCAAGTACGCCGATGCCTTCTTCGTGCAGTGCGGCGTGGCGCAGCCGCGCCAGCGCCTGGAGACCCTGTCGGTGGCCCTGAGCCGGCGCTACGTGCAGACCGGCGAGGCGATCTGGATCGCCCCCTACGACGCGGTGCAGCTGGACCTGCGGCGCGGCGAGCTGGTGGAGCTGGACCTGGGCATCCGCGAGCCCGGCGGCTCGGTGGGCATCTGCAGCAACGCCGCGCTGCCGCTGCCCCTGGCCGCCCACTGGTGCGTGGAGGTGCTGCGCGAGCTGGGGCAGGACTACCGGGACGGCCACTACCCGGAGTCGGGCGGTGCCTGATTCGCCCATAACCCAGCGGTTATGCCTGGCGGTGTTCTTTTCAGTTCACGGGCCGTGTCCCAGCGGCGAGACTGCCAACCGCCCGCTGCCTGGCAGCCTCCACAACTCGAACAACAGGAGACCGACATGGCCGATCTTCCCTCGGAAAGCCGCTTTGTCATCCGCGACCGTAATTGGCACCCCAAGGCCCTGACCCCCGACTACAAGACTTCCGTGCCGCGCTCCCCGCGCCAGGCGCTGGTGAGCATCCCGCAATCACTGTCGGAAACCACCGGCCCGGACTTCTCCCACCTGAAGATGGGCGAGCACGACAACGACCTGCTGCTGAACTTCAACCACGGCGGCCTGCCCATCGGTGAGCGCATCGTCGTCTCCGGCCGGGTCATGGACCAGTACGGCAAGCCGATCCCCCACACCCTGGTGGAGATGTGGCAGGCCAACGCCGGCGGCCGCTACCGTCACAAGAACGACCGCTACCTGGCGCCCCTGGACCCCAACTTCGGCGGTGTCGGCCGTGCCCTGACCGACAGCGAGGGCCGCTACATCTTCCGCACCGTCAAGCCGGGCCCGTACCCCTGGCGCAACGGCCCGAACGACTGGCGCCCCGCGCACATCCACTTCTCCATCAGCGGCCCGTCCATCTCCACCCGGCTGATCACCCAGCTGTATTTCGAAGGCGACCCGCTCATCCCGCTGTGCCCCATCGTCAAGAGCATCGCCAACCCCGATGCCGTGCAGACGCTGATCGCCAAGCTGGACATGGGCAACGCCAACCCCATGGACTGCCTGGCCTACCGCTTCGACATCGTGCTGCGCGGCCAGCGCAAGACCCACTTCGAGAACCGCTGAGGAGACACCCGCATGCCCATCGAACTGCTGCCGGAAACCCCTTCCCAGACCGCCGGCCCCTACGTGCACATCGGCCTGGCCCTCGAAGCCGCCGGCAACCCGACCCGCGACCAGGAGATCTGGAACCACATGGCCAAGCCCGGCGCGCCGGGTGAACACATCGTGCTGATCGGCCACGTCTACGACGGCAACGGCCACCTGGTGCGCGACTCCTTCCTGGAGTTCTGGCAGGCCAACCACGAGGGGGTGTACGACACCGCCTTCGACCTGGAGAAGCCGTTCAACAGCTTCGGCCGCACCGCCACCACCTTCGACGCCGGCGAGTGGACCCTGCACACCATCAAGCCCGGCGTGGTGAAGAACGCCGCCGGGGTGCCCATGGCGCCGCACATCAACGTGTCGCTGTTCGCCCGGGGCATCAACATCCACCTGCAGACCCGCCTGTACTTCGAGGACGAGGCCCAGGCCAACGCGGCGGACCCGGTGCTCAACCTGATTGAGCAGCCGCAACGCCGCGAGACGCTGGTGGCGCGCCGCTGCGAGGTGGAGGGGCGCCTGGCCTACCGCTTCGACATCCGCATCCAGGGTGAAGGGGAAACGGTGTTCTTTGACTTCTAGGGAACCGGCCCCCGTGCCCGATGCGCTGACCGAACCCATCGGCCAGCGCATCCAGCGGCACTTCGAGTCGGCGCTGGAGGCCCGGGGTTACCGGGCCGACCCCGCGCAACGCACCGCCATTGCCCGTCTCGGCCAATGGCTGGAGGCGTTTGTGGCGGGGCGCAGCGGCTGGCTGCGGCGGCTGCCAGCCGGCCTCTACCTGTGGGGCGGCGTGGGGCGCGGCAAGAGCTTCGTGATGGACGCCTTCTTCGACGCGGCCCCGGTGCCGGGCAAGCGGCGGGTGCATTTCCACGCCTTCCTGCAGGAGTTGCAGGGGCGCATCGCCGCCTTCGCCGGCCAGCCGGACCCGCTGGCCCTGGCGGCCCGCGCGCTGGCCGGGGAGGCCCCGCTGCTGTGCTTCGACGAGTTCCACGTCCATGACATTGGCGATGCGGTGCTGCTCGGGCGCCTGCTCAAGGTGCTGGTGGAGGAGGGCGTCGGCCTGGTGTGCACCTCCAACTACCACCCGGACGGCCTGTGCCCGAACCCGCTGTACCGGGAGCGCTTCAAACCCGCCATCGCCCTGATCGAGAAGCGCTTCGAGGTGATCCACCTGGACGGCGGCGAGGACTACCGCCAGCGTGGCGGCGAGCGGGAGGCCTGGGGCGAATACGCCTGGCCGCAGTCGGCCTTTGGCGAGGGCTGGATCGCCGCCCGCCTGGGGCTGGAGGCGGCGGATGGCCAGGTGCTGACGGTCAACCACCGGCCGCTGCCGGTCCGGGCTGCAAGCGCTGACCGGGCCTGGATCGCCTTCGACAGGCTCTGCCGGGACCCGCGCTCCAGTGCCGATTTCCTCTGGCTGTGCCGGCAGTTCCGCCACCTCGCCATCAGCGAGGTGCCGTGCCTGGGCGAGGAGGCCATCGACGTCCAGCAGCGCTTCGTCAACCTGGTGGACATCGCCTACGACGCCGGCACGCGCCTGCTGCTGACCAGCGAGGCGGACCTCGACGCCCTGTGCCGGGGCAAGCCGCACATGGACTTCTCACGAACCCGCAGCCGGCTCCGGCAACTGCGCCCGCTGCACCCCGACCTTCCGGATTGAACATGCTGCAGATACTCGCCATCACCGCGCCGATCTTCATCCTCATCGGCCTGGGCTTTCTCTCCGCACGCTTCGGCCTGGTGACCCAGGTCCAGGCCCAGGGCATGGGCCGCTTCGTCATCACCTTCGCGCTGCCGGCGCTGGTGGTCCACGCGCTGCTGCAGCGGCCCCTGGGCGAGGTCCTCGACCTGGGCTACCTGCTGGCCTACGGGCTGGGCTCGCAACTGGTGTTCTGGGGCGGCCTGCTGTTCACCCGGCTGGTGCGGGGTGAGCCGTTGAGCGCATCGGCCATCACCGCGCTGGGGATGTCGGTGTCCAACAGCGGTTTCATCGGCTACCCCATCGTCGCCCTGGTGGTCGGCCCTTCGGCGGGGGTGGCCCTGGCGCTGAACATGCTGGTGGAGAACCTGCTGATGATCCCCCTGGCCCTGGGCCTGGCCGAGATGGGCCAGCAGGGCGGCAGCCGCCTGCGCGATGCGCTGCGCGACACCTTCCTGCGCCTGCTGCGCAACCCGGTGGTCATCGGCATCAGCGTCGGCCTGCTGCTGGCGCTGCTGGAGGTGCGGCTGCCCGCGGTGCCGGCGCGGGTGGTGGACATGCTGGCCTCGGCCTCCGCCCCGGTGGCGCTGTTCGTCATCGGCGCCAGCCTGCTCGGCTTGCGTGCCGGCGGCCTGCTGGCGGACGTGGCGCAACTGAGCCTCGGCAAGCTGGTGCTGCACCCGCTGGTGGTGCTGCTGTGCTTCCAGCTGCTGCCGCCGACGGACCCGATGCTGAAGGTGGCCGGGGTGCTCTTCGCCAGCGCGCCGATGATGAGCATCTACCCCATCCTCGGCCAGCGCTTCGGCCAGGAAGGGCGCTGCGCGGCGGCGCTGGTGGCCTGCACCGTGCTGGCCTTTGGCAGCATCAGCCTGTTCATCGGCCTGATGCACTGAGCGCTGCACAGTGCCAGCCCCGGGCGCGCGGGTAGCGCGCCGGGGTGGTGGCGTCTGCGGGGGGAGGTGGGCACTGCCTTGTGGGCAGGGCCCTGCCCGGAAGGGCGCGGCACCTGACCGAACCGCGCGCTCCCCGGCGGCGCAGAACGTACGGACGGCTGCGTCGGGGGTCAATTGCGATTATCGAACTTCGGTTCGATAATCGACCGCCTGCTGCGACCGCGACTCCACACAGGACAACAACAATGACCGAAGAAACGCGTGCTCCCCTGACCCCCCTGGCGCCGCCCATCGTCGCCTCGCCGGCCAAGCGCATCGAGGCCTTCACCGGGGACCCCAACTTCATGACCTCCCTGGCGCGTGGCCTGGCGGTGATCCACGCCTTCCAGGAGCGCAAGCGCCACCTGACCATCGCCCAGATCAGCCACCGCACCGAGATTCCCCGCGCCGCCGTGCGCCGGTGCCTGCACACGCTGATGAAGCTGGGCTACGTCACCACCGACGGGCGCACCTATTCGCTGCTGCCCAAGGTGCTGACCCTGGGCCACGCCTACCTGTCCTCGACGCCCTTGGCGGTGACGGCCCAGCCGATCCTCGACCGCCTCAGCGAGCAGCTGCACGAGGCCTGCTCCATGGCCACCCTGGAGGGCGACGAGATCCTCTACATCGCCCGTTCCGCCACGCCCCAGCGGCTCATCTCGGTGGATCTCAGCGTCGGCAGCCGCCTGCCGGCCTACTGCACCTCCATGGGCCGCATCCTGCTGGCCGCCCTGGACGACGCGGCCCTGGATGACTACCTGGAGCACGCCGACCTGCAGGTGAAGACCAGTCGCACCGTCTGCACCCCCGACGGCCTGCGCGCCAGCGTCGAGGAGATCCGCCGCCAGGGCTGGGTGATCATCGACCAGGAGCTGGAAATGGGCCTGCGCTCCGTCGCGGTGCCGCTGAAGGACTCCGCCGGCCAGGTGCTGGCCGCGCTGAACGTGGGCACCCACGCCGGCCGGGTGTCCCGCCAGGAGCTGGAGAACCGCTTCCTGCCGGTGCTGCTGGAAGCCAGCAAGGAACTCAGTACCCGCCTGTTCCACTGAGGTGACGCTGCGCGGCCGGGAAGGCCGCGCCCACCCGGCTGAACCTGTTCGACTATCGAACGCTTTGCCGATTATCGAATTGAACCCCCGGGGCGCTCTCCGTAACGTCTGCACAGCCCGCCGCCTGGCGGTCGGGCCCATAAGAACAATGAGAGACCGTTCCTGCCGCCACCGAGCGGCCGTGCACGCCCTCATTCCTGTCCAGTCCGAGCCGGTCCCGGTCGTCACCTTGCAAGAGGTCGCGGGTGCCAGGCCCCAGCAGGAATCCTTGCATGACTAGCCAAGCCCACGTGCCCGTTGCGGGCACCCTCGATGTCCAGCGCTTCATCAATGCCCAGCCGTTGTCCGCCTACCAGTGGCGCGTCGTCCTGCTGTGCTTCCTCATCGTCTTCCTCGACGGCCTCGACACCGCCGCCATGGGCTTCATCGCCCCGGCCCTGACCCAGGAATGGGGCATCGACCGCGCCAGCCTGGGCCCGGTGATGAGCGCCGCGCTGATCGGCATGGTCTTCGGCGCCCTCGGCTCCGGCCCGCTGGCCGACCGCTTCGGGCGCAAGCTGGTGCTGGTGGGGGCGGTGTTCCTGTTCGGGCTGTTCAGCCTGTTCTCCGCCTTCAGCGCCAACGTCGACCAGCTGCTGGTGCTGCGCTTTCTCACCGGCCTGGGGCTGGGGGCGGCTATGCCCAACGCCACCACGCTGCTCTCCGAGTACACCCCCGAGCGCCTCAAGTCGCTGCTGGTGACCAGCATGTTCTGCGGCTTCAACCTGGGCATGGCCGGTGGTGGCTTCGTCTCCGCCAAGCTGATCCCGGCGTTCGGCTGGCACAGCCTGCTGCTGATCGGCGGCCTGTTGCCGCTGCTGCTGACCCTGGTGCTGCTGCTGTGGCTGCCCGAGTCGGCGCGCTACCTGGTGGTGCGCAACAAGGGCGATGAACGCGTTCGCCGCGTGCTGGCGCCCATCGCCCCGAGCGAAGTGGCCGTGGCCAGCGGCTTCAGCGTGCCGGAGCAGCAGACGGTGCAGAGCCGCAACGTGTTCCGGGTGATCTTCTCCGGCACCTACAGCGCCGGCACCCTGCTGCTGTGGCTGACCTACTTCATGGGGCTGGTGATCGTCTACCTGCTCACCAGCTGGCTGCCGACCCTGCTGCGCGACAGCGGCGCGAGCCTGGAGCAGGCCGCCTCCATCGGTGCGCTGTTCCAGCTGGGCGGGGTGCTCAGTGCGGTGGGCGTGGGTTGGGCGATGGACCGTTTCGACCCGCACCGGGTGATCGGCGTGTTCTACCTGCTGGCCGGGGTCTTCGCCTGGCTCGTCGGCCAGAGCCTGGGCCAGATGACCCTGCTGGCCACCCTGGTGCTGGTGGCGGGCATGTGCATCAACGGCGCGCAGTCGGCCATGCCGTCCCTCGCGGCACGCTTCTACCCGACCCAGGGCCGCGCCACCGGCGTGTCCTGGATGCTCGGCATCGGCCGCTTCGGTGCCATCCTCGGTGCCTGGATCGGCGCCACCCTGCTGGGCCTGGGCTGGAACTTCGAGCAGGTGCTCACCGCCCTGGTACTGCCGGCCGCCCTGGCCACCGCCGCCGTGCTGGTGAAGGGCCTGGTCAGCCACGCCGACGCCACCTGAGGCGCCGGCACTGTTTCACCGCGCGGGGCACCGGACGCAGGTGCCCCGCAGGTCGTTGAAGAGGCGCCTGGAAGGCGCCCAGGCATTTTCCAGCGACCTGCTAGTATCCCGCGGCACGATCGCAGGCGCTTGCCAGTCGGCATGACGCCTGCGGCATACAACAACGACAAGAGTGCCTGTCTGATGAAGAGTCGTCTGCTGAGTCAACGCAGTGGGGTCTTCGAGCGTGCCGACCCCTATGCCGTGTCCGGATACGTGAACCAGCACGTCGGTTCGCATTGCATCCGCCTGCCCACCACCGGCCATCCCCAGGCCAGCCTCATGCACCGCAAGTTCGCCAGCCTCGACCTCTGCCGCATCAGCTACGGCGGCAGCGTGCGGGTCACCTCGCCGGCGCTGGAAACCATCTACCACCTGCAGGTGCTGCTGCAGGGGCACTGCCTGTCCCGGGGCGGCGAGCGCGAGCACTACCTGGCGCCGGGGGAGCTGCTGCTGATCAACCCCGATGACCCGGTGGACCTGACCTACTCGGATGATTGCGAGAAGTTCATCCTCAAGCTGCCCCGTGACCTGCTGGAGTCCATCTGCGACGAGCAGCGCTGGCGCCGCCCGGACAGCGGCGTGCGCTTCCTGAAGCAGCACTACCGGGCGGAGGAGCTGGACGGCTTCGTCAACCTGCTTGCCCTGGTCTGCGAGGAGGCGGAAAGCGACGACGGCCTGCCGAGGGTGCAGGACCACTTCACCCAGATCGTCGCCAGCAAGATGCTCTCGCTGATGCAGACCAACGTCAGCCGCCAGCGCCTGTGCGCCCAGACCGCGTCCTTCGAGCGCATCCTCGAACACATCGACCAGCACCTGAAGCAGGACATCGACATCGCCTCCCTGGCCCGGCAGGCCAGCATGAGCCCCCGCACGCTCTATGGCCTGTTCGAGCGCCACCTGGGCGTCACGCCCTTCAACTACATCCGCCAGAAGAAGCTGGAGCGCATTCGCGCCAGCCTGGCCGACCCCAGTTGCGCCGTGCGCAGCGTCACCGAGCTGGCGCTGGACTACGGGTTCCTCCACCTGGGGCGCTTTGCCGAGACCTACAGGGCGCTGTTCGGCGAACTGCCTTCGGACACCCTCAAGCGCCGCACGCGCTGACCGGGACCCCGCCGCGACGCCCGGAATGCGTCGCGGCGGGGTTCTGCCTGCACGCCTTCCGCGCACCTCGCCAGTGGCTGGGGCTGGCCGCATCACGCCGTACGCCGGCCCCTGCAGGAAACGGATAGCGGTCTGCAGGAAGCGGATAGAGCGCCCCCCACCCGATCCCTAACCTGACCTGGCCTGAACCCTAACAATGGAGGCCCCGGCCATGTCCCTGGGATTCGATTTCCTTGATGCCCTGCTTGAAGAAGACGAGGCGAGGGGCGTCTACCGCTGCAAGCGGGAGATGTTCACCGATCCGCGCCTGTTCGAACTGGAGATGAAGCACATCTTCGAAGGCAACTGGATCTACCTGGCCCACGAGAGCCAGATCCCCAACGTCAACGACTACCTGACCCTCACCATGGGGCGACAGCCGGTCTTCATCACACGCAACAAGGACGGCCAACTCAACGCCTTCCTCAACGCCTGCAGCCACCGGGGCGCCATGCTCTGCCGGCACAAGCGCGGCAACCGCTCCAGCTACACCTGCCCGTTCCACGGCTGGACCTTCAACAACAGCGGCAAGCTGCTCAAGGTCAAGGACCCGGCCGAGGCGGGCTACCCGCAGGGCTTCAACTGCGAGGGTTCCCACGACCTGACCCGGGTCGCGCGCTTCGAGTCCTACCGTGGCTTCCTGTTCGGCAGCCTGAACCCCGACGTGAAGCCCCTGGTGGAGCACCTGGGCGAGTCGGCGAAGATCATCGACATGATCGTCGACCAGTCCCCCGAGGGCCTGGAAGTGCTGCGCGGCGCCAGCAGCTACCTCTACGAGGGCAACTGGAAACTGACCGCCGAGAACGGCGCCGACGGCTATCACGTCAGCTCCGTGCACTGGAACTACGCCGCCACCCAGAACCAGCGCAAGCAGCGCGAGGCCGGGGAACAGGTCAAGACCATGAGCGCCAGCGGCTGGGCCAAGAGCGGGGGCGGCTTCTACTCCTTCGAGCACGGCCACCTGCTGCTCTGGACCCGCTGGGCCAACCCCGAGGACCGCCCGCTGTACGAGCGCCGCGATGCGCTGGCCCGCGACTTCGGCCAGGCCCGCGCCGACTGGATGATCCAGAACTCGCGCAACCTCTGCCTGTACCCGAACGTCTACCTGATGGACCAGTTCAGCTCGCAGATCCGCATCGCCCGGCCCATCTCGGTGAACCAGACCGAAATCACCATCTACTGCATCGCTCCCAAGGGCGAGAGCGCCGAGGCGCGCGCCCGACGCATCCGCCAGTACGAGGACTTCTTCAACGTCAGCGGCATGGCCACGCCCGACGACCTGGAGGAGTTCCGCTCCTGCCAGCAGGGTTACGGCGCCGGCCGGGGCTGGAACGACATGTCCCGGGGGGCCGCCCACTGGGTGACGGGGGCGGACGAGGCGGCCCGGGAGATCGACCTGAGGCCGGAACTGTCCGGCGTGCGCACCGAGGACGAGGGCCTGTTCGTCCTGCAGCACCGCTACTGGCAGCAGGCCCTGCGCAAGGCCCTGGAGACGGAGCAGCAGATGATTGCCGTGGAGAACCTGCAATGAGCGCCCTCTATGCGACCGTTCGCGACTTCCTCTACCGGGAGGCCCGCTACCTGGACGACAAGGAGTGGGATAACTGGCTGGAGCTGTATGCCGCCGACGCCACCTTCTGGATGCCGTCCTGGGACGATGACGATGCGTTGACCACCGACCCGCAGGCCGAGATCTCGCTGATCTGGTACGGCAACCGCGGCGGCCTGGAGGACCGCGTGTTCCGCATCCGCACCGAGCGCTCCAGCGCCACCACGCCGGACACCCGGACCTCCCACAACATCAGCAACATCGAGATCCTCGACGCGGCCGACGACCAGTGCCGGGTGCGCTTCAACTGGCACACCCTGAGCGTTCGCTACAAGACCGTGGACAGCTACTTCGGCACCAGCTTCTACACGCTGGACCTGCGTGCCGGGCAGCCGCTGATCAAGGCGAAGAAGGTGGTCCTGAAGAACGACTACGTGCGCCAGGTCATCGACATCTACCACATCTGAACCCACGGCCAGCGGAGACCTCCCATGACCCACCGGATCGCACTGACCTTCGAAGACGGCGTCACCCGCTTCATCGACGCCGCGCCCAGCGAAACCGTGGCCGATGCCGCCTACCGCCAGGGCATCAACATTCCCCTGGATTGCCGCGACGGTGCCTGCGGCACCTGCAAGTGCTTCGCCGAAGCCGGCCGCTACGACCTGGGGCAGGACTACATCGAGGACGCCCTGAGCGAAGACGAGGCGGCCCAGGGCTACGTGCTCACCTGCCAGATGCGCGCCCGGAGCGATTGCGTGGTACGCGTACCGGCTGCCTCCCAGCTCTGCAAGACCCAGCAGGCCACCTACGAGGCGGCCATCAGCGACATCCGCCAGCTCTCCGACAGCACCATCGCGCTGTCCATCAAGGGCGAGTCGCTGGCGCAGCTGGCCTTCCTGCCAGGGCAGTACGTCAACCTCCAGGTGCCGGGCAGCGACCAGACCCGTGCCTACTCCTTCAGCTCCCTGCAGAAGGACGGGGAGGTCAGCTTCCTCATCCGCAACGTCCCGGGCGGGCTGATGAGCCGCTTCCTCACCGGCCTGGCCAAGGCCGGCGACAGCCTGCGGCTGGCCGGCCCGCTGGGCAGCTTCTACCTGCGCGACATCCGCCGCCCCTTGCTGCTGCTGGCCGGCGGCACCGGGCTCGCGCCCTTCACCGCGATGCTGGAGAAGATCGCCGCCGAGGGCAGCGCCTACCCGCTGCACCTGGTCTACGGCGTCACCCATGACCAGGACCTGGTGGAGCTGGACAAGCTGGAAGCCTTCGCCACGCGCATCCCCAGGTTCACCTTCAGCGCCTGCGTCGCCAGCCCCGACAGCGGCTACCCGCGCAAGGGCTACGTCACCCAGCACATCGAACCCGGGCACCTCAACGAGGGCGACGTGGACATCTACCTGTGCGGGCCGCCGCCGATGGTGGAGGCGGTCAGCCAGTATATCCGCGAGCAGGGCATCACCCCGGCGAACTTCTACTACGAGAAGTTCGCCGCCAGCGCGGCCTGATCCCACGGGATTCACGGCAGGCATGAGCGCTGCTGCGCGGTATCGCTCGTGAAGAGAACTCGCGCCTGCGAACGAACAGCCAACTGAAGGGGCATTGCCATGAAGCAGAGATTCCAGGACAAGGTCGCGCTGGTAACCGGCGCGGCACAGGGTATCGGCCGGCGTGTGGCCGAGCGCTTGGCCGAGGAGGGCGCCCGCGTCGTCGCGGTGGATCGCTCCGAGCTGGTCCACGAACTGCAGGGCGCACTGACCCTAACCGCCGACCTCGAGCGCTTCGAGGACTGCCACCGCGTGGCGGTCGCTGCCGTTGAGCGCTTCGGCCGTCTCGACATCCTCGTTAACAACGTCGGCGGCACCATCTGGGCCAAGCCCTACGAGCACTACCAGGCACAGGAGATCGAGGCAGAGGTGCGCCGCTCGCTGTTCCCCACCCTGTGGTGCTGCCATGCGGTGCTGCCGTACATGCTGGAGCAGGGGGCGGGGGCCATCGTCAACGTCTCCTCCATTGCCACCCGCGGCATCAACCGCGTCCCCTACGGCGCCGCCAAGGGCGGTGTCAATGCACTCACCGCGTGCCTGGCCTTCGAGACCGCCGGACGCGGCATTCGCGTCAACGCCACCGCCCCCGGCGGCACCGAGGCGCCGCCCCGGCGTATCCCGCGCAACAGCGCCGAGCAGAGCGAACAGGAGAAGGCCTGGTACCAGCAGATCGTCGACCAGACCCTCGAAAGCAGCCTGATGAGGCGCTACGGCACCCTCGACGAGCAGGTCGGGGCGATCCTGTTCCTGGCCTCCGACGAGGCCTCCTACATCACCGGCACCACCCTGCCGGTGGGCGGAGGTGACCTGGGCTGAGCAGCCCCAGCCTGAACAACCCGGCCGGGTGACGCCCTGCGCCTGGCCGCGCAGTCCCTGCACGATAAAAACAACAAGAGACCCTTGCCATGCGAAACATCGACGTTCACTCCGTGATCGACCACGCGCGCTTCAGCCCCTTCCACTGGAGGGTGATGAGCTGGTGCGCGCTGCTGCTGATCTTCGACGGCTACGACCTGTTCATCTACGGCGTGGTCCTGCCGGTGCTCATGAAGGAATGGAACCTGACGCCGCTGGAGGCCGGCGCCCTTGGCAGCTACGCCCTGTTCGGCATGATGTTCGGCGCTCTGGTGTTCGGCTCCCTGGCCGACCGGATCGGCCGCAAGAAGGGCATCGCCCTCTGCTTCGTGCTGTTCTCCAGCTTCACTGTGCTCAATGGCCTGGCCGATACGCCCACCGAATTCGGCCTGTGCCGTTTCGTTGCCGGCCTCGGCATCGGCGGCCTGATGCCCAACGTGGTGGCGCTGATGAACGAGTACGCCCCCAAGCGCCTGCGCAGCACCCTGGTGGCGGTGATGTTCAGCGGCTACTCCCTGGGGGGCATGCTCTCGGCCGGTGTCGGCATCTACATGCTGCCGCGCTTCGGCTGGGAGGCGATGTTCTTCGCAGCACTGCTGCCCCTGTTGCTGTTGCCGCTGATCCTCTGGTACCTGCCGGAATCCGTCGGCTTCCTCCTGCGCCAGGGGCGGGTCGACAAGGCCCGCGCCATCCTCCAGCGCATCGACCCCCAGGCCGGCATCGGTGAGCACGACACCCTGGTGCTCAACGACGAGAAGGCCCAGGGCACCCCGGTGCTGGAGCTGTTCCGCGAGGGACGTGGCCTGCGCACCTTGATGATCTGGGTGGCGTTCTTCTGCTGCCTGCTGATGGTCTACGCCCTCAGCTCCTGGCTGCCGAAGCTGATGGCCAACGCCGGCTACAGTCTGGGCTCAAGCCTGTCCTTCCTGCTGGCCCTGAACTTCGGCGGCATGTTCGGCGCCATTGCCGGCGGCTGGCTGGGGGATCGCTACAACCTGCCCAAGGTGGTGGTGGCCTTCTTTGTGGTGGCGGCGCTGTCCATCAGCCTGTTGGGCTTCAAGAGCCCGACCCCGGTGCTCTACCTGCTGATCGGCATCGCCGGGGCTACCACCATCGGCACCCAGATCCTGTTGTATGCGACGGCGGCCCAGTTCTACGGCCTGGCGTTCCGCTCCACGGGGCTCGGCTGGGCCTCGGGCATCGGCCGCAACGGCGCCATCGTCGGGCCGCTGCTGGGTGGGGCGCTGTTGGGCATCAACCTGCCGCTGCCATTGAACTTCATGGCGTTCGCCATTCCCGGTGCCATTGCCGCACTGGCCATGTGCTTCGTCCAGCCGCGCCAGCCCAAGGCGGCGCCCCTGGCACCGGCAGCCTGACGCGCCCGGTCGATCGGCAACGGAAGCGGAGGCACCATGTCCAGCCTGTTCAAGGATTGCTCCCTGTCCGCCGTGGTGGCGGGCTTCATCGCCACCCTGATCTCCTACGCAGGCCCGCTGGTGATCGTGTTCCAGGCGGCGGAAAGCGGCGGCCTACCGGCAGAGCTGCTGTCCTCCTGGGTATGGGCCATCTCCATCGGCAGCGGGGTGCTGGGCATCGTGCTCAGCCTGCGCTACCGGGTGCCGGTGATCATCGCCTGGTCGGCGCCGGGCTCGGCACTGCTGGTGACCATGCTGCCCGGCGTGGGCGCCGCCGAGGCGGTGGGGGCCTATGTGATGGCCAATGCGCTGATCCTGGCGGTGGGCCTCTCCGGCGCCTTCGACCGCATCGTCGGCAAGCTGCCGGCGGCCATTTCGGCAGCCATGCTGGCAGGCATCCTGTTCAGCTTCGGCACCCGCCTGTTCACCGCGCTGGACGACCAGCCGGCGATGGTCATGGCGATGTTCATCACCTACCTGGTGGTCCGTCGCCTGTCGCCGCGCTACGCGGTGATGGCCGTGCTGCTGGTGGGCTGCCTCTTCGCCGCCGGCAGCGGCCAGCTGCAGGCCTCGGCCCTGGTGATCGGCTTCGCCACCCCGGAGTGGGTGACGCCGGCCTTCAGCTGGCACGGCCTGTTCAACATCGCGCTGCCCCTGGTGATGGTGGCCCTGACCGGGCAGTTCGTGCCTGGCGTGGCGGTGCTGCGCAACGCCGGCTACCCCACCCCGGCCAGCCCGCTCATCACCGCCAGTGGCCTGGGCAGCCTGCTGCTGGCGCCGTTCGGTTGCCACGGGCTGACCCTGGCAGCGATCACCGCCGCCATCTGCACCAGCCACGAGGCCCATGAAGACCCGGCACGGCGCTACGTGTCCGGTGTGGTTGGCGGGGTGTTCTACCTGCTGCTGGGCGTCTTCGGTGCCACCCTGGTGTCGGTCTTCAGCGCCTTGCCCAAGGAGCTGATCGCGGCCCTGGCGGGCCTGGCGCTGTTCGGTGCCATCGCCACGTCCCTGGCGGGCTCCATGGCAGTGCCGGAGGACCGCGAGGCGGCGCTGATCACCTTCCTGGTGACGGCTTCGGGCATGTCCTTCCTGGGGCTGTCGGCGGCATTCTGGGGGCTGATCTTCGGCATCGTCGCCCACCTGCTGCTGACGGCCCGCCGAGGCTCCCGAACGGCGCGGGATGCGATTCCCGAGCCCAACCCCTGATCCACCCGACACGGATGCCGCCGTGTCGCCCAACGTCCCTTGCCTGCGTTGCGCCCCCGGAAACGGGGTGCGCCGTGGCGTCCTGTCCAATAACAACAAGAGCGACGACATGAATCATCCATCGAGCACGCTGTACGTTCTGCTGGCCGCCGGTCTGGGTGCCAGCCTGGCCCAAGCGGAACCGGGATTCCTTGAGGATTCCAGCGCTACCCTGCAGGCCCGGACCTATTACTTCAGCCGTGATTTCTCCGGTATCCGGGGGCCGGAACAGTCCAAGGCGGAGGAGTGGGCCCAAGGCTTCATCCTTGCCTTCAGGTCCGGCTTCACGCCGGGGCTGGTCGGCTTCGGCCTGGATGCTGTCGGTACCCTCGGCATCAAGCTCGACAGCAGCCCCAGCCGGGTCAATACCGGCCTGCTGCCGGTGCACGAGGATGGTCGCGCTGCAGATGACTACAGCCGTCTGGGCGTGGCAGCGAAGATGCGCCTGTCCAGAACCGAGCTGAAGGTGGGTGAGTTGCAACCCAACCTGCCGGTGCTGGTATTCAGCGACATCCGCCTGCTGCCGCCCAGCTACCAGGGTGCGAGCCTGACCTCGACCGAGATCGACGGCCTCACCCTGCAAGGCGGCCGCCTGACCGGCACCCACCTGCGTAACGAGGCCGGCGACGACAAGTTGCAGGCGATGTTGGGCCACAAGCCCCAGCGGCAGGCCCGCAGCGACGCGTTCAACTATGCCGGCGCCGACTATGCCTTCAATGGCAAGCAGACCACCGCCAGCCTCTGGTACGCCCAGTTGGAAGACCTCTACCGGCAGCATTTCCTGGGGCTGAAGCACAGCGAGCCCATGGGCGACTGGGTGTTGGGGGCGAACCTCGGTTACTTCGGCGCCACCGAGGACGGTAAGCGGCTGATCGGTGCGCTCGACAACCGGGCATTCTTCTCGCTGCTTTCGGCCAGGCAGGGTGGGCACACCCTCTATGTCGGCTACCAGGCGATGTACGGCGACAGCCCGTTTCCGCGCGTGTTTGCCAACGTCAGCCCGCTGGGCAACGAGGTGCCCACCTACGAGTTCGCCTACACCGATGAGCGTTCGTGGCAATTGCGCTACGACTACGATTTCGCTGCCCTGGGCGTCCCCGGCCTGGTGGCCAGCGCCCGCTATATCAGCGGTCGCAACGTCGATACGGGGCAGGGCTACGAGGGCAAGGACCGGGAGCGGGACCTGGACCTGGGCTACGTCGTGCAGGGCGGGGTGCTCAAGGGACTGGGCGTGCGGGTGCGCAATGTGATGGCGCGTTCCAACTACCGCACCGACATCGACGAGAACCGGTTGGTGCTTTCCTACACCTGGACGCTGTTCTGATCATCTCAGCCCTCGGGCGGCTGCCAGCCGCCGCCGAGGGCCTTGTAGAGGCTGACGCTGGCCTGCAGTTGCGCGAGGCGCACCTGAATGGCGGCGTCTTCGGCCTGGAACAGGCTGCGTTGGGTCTCCAGCACCGTCAGCCAGGTCTCCGCTCCCGCCCGGTAGCGGCGTTCGGCCAGTTCGAACGCCTGCCGGGCGCGGTCGCGCTCTTCGGCTTGCCAGCGTTGCTGGTGGGCGCTGCCCTCCAGGGCCAGCAGGGCGCGTTCGACGTCGGCGAAGGCGTTGACGATGGCGCCCCGGTAGGTGGCCAGCAGCTCCGCCTGGCGCGCCTGGCGTTGCTGGTGCACGGCGTCCAGGCGACCGGCGTTGAAGATCGGCGCGCTGAGGGCCACGCCCAGGTTGGTGTAGGGGTTGCGCAGCAGGTCGGGGAACTGGTCGGCACCGCTGCCGAGGGCGGCGGTGAGGCTGAGGCTCGGCAGCAGGGCGGCGCGGGCCACGGTGATATCGGCCTCGGCGGCGGCCAGGCGGGCTTCGGCGGCGGCGATGTCGGGGCGCCGGGCCAGCAGCGCGCTGGGCAGGCCGGGGTCGAGGGTTGGGTTGGCGAGGCGTTCGAAGCCCTGGTCGCTGACCTGCAACTGCTGCACGGGCTGGCCGAGCAGGGCGGCGAGGGCGACCCGGGCCTCCTGCTGCTGTTGCCGGAGGCGTGCGTGCTCGCGTTCGCGGGCGGCCAGCAGGCCCTGCTGTTGGGCCAGCTCCACGGTGCCGGCAGCACCGGCGGCATGCCGGGTCTGCACCAGCGCCAGGACCTGGCGGGCGTTGTCGCGGTTCTGCCGGGCGATCCGCTGCTGCTCCGCCAGGGCCTGGAGCGTGAGGTAGGCGCTGGCCACGGCGCTTTCCAGGGTCAGCTCCAGGGCGGCCTGGTCGAAGCGGCTGGCGGCGTAGCCCTGTTCGGCGCTGGCCAGGGCGGCGGCCTTGCCGCCCCACAGGTCGAGTTCGTAGCTGGTGTTCAGCAGGCCGCCGAAGCTGTGGTAGCGCGGCTGCTCGCGGCTGGCATCCAACTGGCTGTAACCCGGGCCGCGCAGCAGGCGTTGCTGGTTGGCGCTGAGGTCCGCCTTGAGTTCAGGCAACAGCGGTGCGCGGGCCTGGGTGACGGCGGCCCGGGCCTGGCGCAGGCGGGCGCGGCCGGCGGCCAGGTCGTGGCTGTCGGCGCGCGCCGTCTGGACCAGGCGCTCCAGGGCCGGGTCGTTGAAGTGACGCCACCAGTCGCGGGCGCTGACGGCCGCATCCGGGACGGCTGCCTGCCACCGGGGCGGCGGAGTGAGGGCGGCGGGTTCGACCGGCGCCTGGCGGGTGCAGGCGGCCAGGGTCAGGCACAGCAGGGCGAGGAGGGGCTTGGCGTCGGTCATGGTTGGGTGAGTGCGGTTACCGGGTCGAGGCGCGCGGCCTTGCGGGCCGGCATGTAGCCGAACAGGACGCCGGTGGCCAGGGCGCAGCCGAAGGCGCCGAGGGCGGCGAGCAGGGAGAAGCCCAGGGCCACGTCGGTGAGCAGCAGCAGGCCGCCCACCAGGCCGGCCAGCAGCAGGCCGAGCCCGCCGCCGGTGATGGAGAGCAGCGAGGCCTCGGTGAGGAACTGGCGGAGGATGTCGCGCTGGCGGGCGCCGGTGGCGATGCGGATGCCGATCTCGCGGGTGCGTTCGCGCACGGTCATGAGCATCACGTTCATCACGCCGATGCCACCCACCAGCAGGGAGATGGCGGCGATGGCGGCGAGCATCAGCGAGAGGCTGTTGCGGGTGCTGGCCTCGGCCTGGATCAGGGCGGCGTTGTTGGTCAGCTCGAAGTCCCGTACGCCCCGGTGCAGGCGCAGCAGCAAGCGGTCCAGCGCCGCTTCGGTGGCCTGCACCCGGCTGGCGTCGGCAGCGGCGACCACGACGAACGCCGGGTCGGGCTTGCCGAACAGGCGGATGCTGGCGGCGGAGTAGGGCACCACCACCTGGTTGTCGGCGTCTTCGTCGCCGGAGCTGGCGCCCTTGGCCACCAGGGTGCCGATGACGCGGAACGGCACCTGGCCGATGAGCAGGTCACGGCCCACCGGGTCGAGGCCGGGGAACAGGGTGTCGCGCACCTTCTGCCCGATCACCGCCACCGGCGCCGCTTCGGCTTCCTCCCGGGCGTCGAAGTAGCGCCCGCTGGCCACCGGCCAGTTGAGTATCTCGGGGAAGTCCACGCCGTTGCCGCGCACGTAGGGGGTGATGTCGCGGTTGCCGTAGCGCACCAGCAGTTCGCCGCCGATCACCGGCATGATCCGCCGCACCTGGGGCAGAGTGGACAGCGCGGCGATGTCGTCGAGGGTGATGATCCCCTCCGGCAGCCGAGGCGCTGGGGGGTAGCCGGAGAGGTAGATGATGTTGGAACCGAAGGCGCCCATCTGCGCCATGACCTGGCGCTTGCTGCCCTCGCCGATGGCCAGCATGACCACCACCGAGGCGACGCCGATGACGATGCCGAGCAGGGTCAGTACGGTGCGGAAGCGGTTGACGCCCATCATCCGCCAGGCGGCGCGCAGGGCATCGAGCAATTCGCCGGCCCAGGCGCCGGCCGGGGCGAGACTGGGTTGCTCCAGGCGTTCGCGCAGCTGGCTGGCGGGCCGTGCCCGGGGGCTGATGGCGGGGGCGGTGCCGCTGTCGCTGAGGATCTGCCCGTCGCGCACTTCGATCACCCGGCGGGCCCGTGCCGCCACCTGGCGGTCATGGGTGATGAGCAGCAGGGTGTGGCCTTCGGCGGACAGGGCGTCGAGCAGGTGCATGACGTCTTCGCCGCTCTGGCTGTCCAGTGCGCCGGTGGGTTCGTCGGCAAGGATCACGTGGCCGCCGTTCATCAGCGCACGGGCGATCGAGACCCGCTGCTGCTGGCCCCCGGAGAGCTGGTGCGGGCGGTTGTCGCTGCGGCTGCCCAGGCCCAGGCGCTGCAGCAGGTCACGGGCGCGGGCGGCGCGTTGCGGGGCGGGGGTGCCGGCGTAGAGGGCGGGCACTTCGACGTTCTCGCGGGCGGAGGCGGCGGGGATCAGGTGGTAGCCCTGGAAGACGAAGCCGAAGGCTTCGCGGCGCAGCCAGGCCAGGGCGTCGGCGTCGAGCTGCGCCACGTCGCGCCCGGCGAAGCGGTAGTGCCCGTCACTGGGGCGGTCCAGGCAGCCGAGGATGTTCATCAGGGTGGATTTGCCGGAGCCGGAGGCGCCGACGATGGCTACGTATTCGCCGGCCTGGATGCGCAGGGAGACGCCGCGCAGCACCTCCACTTCGGGGGCGCCGTTGCCGCCGTAGCGCTTGCGGACGTCCTGCAGTTCCAGCAGGGGCGGTTCGCCGTTCATCCTTCGTGGGCCTCGTCGCCTACCAGCAGCCGCTCGCCTTCGGCCAGGCCGGTGAGCACCTGGACGCGCATGCGGTCCCGCAGGCCGATGCGCAGCTGGCGTTCCTCGACGGCGCCGCGCTCGTTCACCACCCGCACACGGTCGCCGTCGCGCAGGGCCGCCAGGGGGATGGTCAGGGCGTTGCGGGCATGGCCTTCGACGAACTGCACCTGGGCGGTCATGTCGGTCATCAGGGCGCCGTCGGGGTTGTCCACGTCCAGCAGTACGGTGTAGAGCACCACGCGGCCGCCACCGGCGGTGGGGCTGCCGCCGCCCTGGCTGAGCTGCTCCAGGGGCCGTGGCGGCAGCGGCAGGATCTGCCGCACCTTCGCGTCCCAGCGCCGTCCGCCGCCGCCCAGGGTGCTGAACCAGGCGGGCATGCCGGCCTGGATGCGGCCGATGTCGGCTTCGGATACCTGGGCCCAGAGGGTCATGGGCGAAAGCTGGGCGATGCGCAGGATGAGCGGGGTCTGCTGCTGGGCATTGAGGGTCTGGCCGACCCGCGCGTCCAGGGCCACCACGGTGCCGGAGAGGGGCGCATAGATGCGCGTGTAGCCCAGCTCAGCTTCGTCGCTGCGCAGGGTGGCGCGGGCCTGGTCGATCTGGGCGCGGATCATGTCGATGCGGGCGCGGGTGGCGCGGACCTGGGCCTGGGCCACCTGCAGGTCTTCTTCACGGCCGGCGCCGCCGGCGAGCAGGGTGCGCTGGCGAGCGTGCTGCTGGTTGGCCAGGTCGTGCTGGGCGCGCTGTTCGGCGAGCTGGGCTTCGAGGGTCTGGATGGAGTAGCGCCCGGCATCCACCTTGGCCTGCTGGGTGGACGGGTCGATCTCCACCAGCAGGTCGCCCTGGCGCACGCTGTCGCCGGGCTCCACGTGGAGCTTGAGGATCTGCCCGGAGGCCTGGGCGCCGACATCGACGTAGTGCCGGGGCTGCAGGGTGCCGAGGGCGCTGACGCTGCTCTCCAGGTCCGCCAGGGTGACGGCGACGCTGTCCGGGTGGGCCGGCCGTGGGGCTTGGGTCCAGGCCACCAGGGCCAGCAGGGGGAGGGCGAGCAGGGGCGCGGCGAGCAGCTGTCGAGGTGTGGGCATGCGGGGCTTCCGGGCTGGCTGACGACCCGCGACCGCCGGTGTGACGACCACGGAGGGCTGCCTGGGAAACGGATGGAGGTCCGGGGGATTTAGTCCGGAGGGATGGCCAGGGGCGCCGGCTCAGCGGGCGTGGATCACCACGCGGCCGTCGTCCTGGGTGGCCAGGCGGATCGGCAGCACCTTGGGCAGCGCCTTGACCAGGTTGCCGATGTCCTGGGTGCTGTAGATGCCGCCGATGCGCTGCTCGCCGACGCTGGCATCGCCGAGCACCAGGGGGTGGTCGAGGTAGCGGTTGATCAGCGGCAGGGCGTCGGCCAGGGGCAGGTCGTCCAGCACCAGCTTGCCGTCGCGCCAGGCCAGAGCCTTGCCGGGGTCTGCCGCGCCGACGCGGGGCTGCAGGTCGCCAGGGCGGAAGGCGGCCTGCATGCCGGGGGAGAGGTTGCTGTCGTTGCCGTGGCGGGCGCTGCGCACTTTGACCGAGCCTTCGGTGACGGTGACCACGACGTTGTCCTGGTAGGTCCAGACGTTGAAGCGGGTGCCGGTGACGGTGATCGAGCCGGCCCCGGCATTCACCACGAAGGGGTGCTGCGGGTCGCGGCTGACGTGGAAGTAGGCTTCGCCACGGGACAGGTCCACCCGGCGCTGGTCGATGAAGCTGGCGTAGCTCAGGCGGCTGCCGAGGTTCAGCTCCACTTCGCTGCCGTCGCCCAGGGTGAAGCGCTGGATGCTCGCATCGGCGCTGTAGCGGTGGTAGCTGTCCGGCACCCAGCCGGCCAGCCAGCCGCTGTAGGCCGCCAGGGGCAGGCCGACCACCGCCAATGCCAGGGCGCGGGCGTGGCGGGCGAGGAAGCCGCGCCGCCGCACGGGTGTGGCCGGGCGCTGCTGCGGGGCCGGGGCGGGCCGGGGTGGCGTCGGGCGTGCAGCCTTGCCGAGAGGTGCGGTGCTGGGCGGCAGGTGGGCGCTGAGCTCCCAGATCTCCAGCATTTCCGCGTATTCCAGGGCGTTGGCCGGGTCGCTGTCGATCCAGGCCTGGAACTCGGCGCGCTCCTCGGCGGTGCAATCCTCGGCGTGCAGTCGCATGCACCAGTGGGCGGCGACTTCGACCAGGGGATCGCTGGGGGCGGGGGAGGTGGCTTTGTTCATCGGGCTTACCGGTTTGACCTGGGTTCCATGGTGATCTGAAGGCGATCCGTCGTTGAGGCTTAAATCTTGATGAGAATTATTATAAATTTAGTTCATTTCAGACTGCCAGCATCGTAGGACGATGGGCGTTGATCTCGCTCAACTGGTGTGGCCGCGTGGAACGCGGCCGGGGGACGCCTTGGAAAACTACTATCGGGAGCTGCTGCGTTTCCTACAGTCCAGGCTCGGAGACCGCCAGGCAGCAGCGGATGTCGCCCATGACGCGTATTTGCGGGTGATGGAGCGTGCGAGTCAAGAGCGCATCGAATCGCCACGGGCCTTTCTCTACCGCACGGCACTCAACCTGGTGGTGGACGAACACCGGCGCAGCGTCATCCGCCGCAACGAGCCGCTGGAGGTGCTGGACGAGGAGGAGCGCTTCCACGCGCCGTCGCCGCAGCGCCTGCTGGCCCGTGATCAGCGCCTGTCGATGCTCGGGCGGGCCCTGGACGAACTGCCCCAGGCCTGCCGCGATGCCTTCCTGCTGCGCAAGCTGGAAGGCCTGTCCCACGGGGAGATCGCCGAGCGCCTGGCGATTTCCCGCAGCCTGGTGGAGAAGCACATCGTCAATGCGATGAAGCACTGCCGGCTGCGCATGCGCGAGTGGGAGGCCGGTTGAGCCGCCGGTAAATTTCCCTGCCCAGTCCTCGTTCCTTGTCAGCAGGCGGCCACCGGGCCGTCCCCCATGACAGCCGCGGTCCGCGACGGCCCGCCAGCAGAGGACACAGGACATGACCCAGCCCCTCAACACCGCCATCCACGACCTGATCGGCATCGGCTTCGGCCCTTCCAACCTGGCCCTGGCCATCGCCCTGCAGGAGCGTGCCGCCAGCGGGCAGGGCGCCCTGGACGCGCTGTACCTCGACAAGCAGGCCGACTACCGCTGGCACGGCAACACCCTGGTGAACCAGAGCGAGCTGCAGATTTCCTTCCTCAAGGACCTGGTGACCCTGCGCAACCCCACCAGCCCGTACTCCTTCGTCAACTACCTGCGCCAGCACGACCGCCTGGTGGACTTCATCAACCTCGGCACCTTCTACCCCTGCCGCATGGAGTACAACGACTACCTGCGCTGGGTCGCCGGCCAGTTCGCCGACCAGTGCCGCTATGGCGAAGAAGTCCAGGCGGTGGAGCCGCTGCTGGAGGGCAACCAGGTGCAGGCGCTGCGGGTGGTCTCCCGCGATGCCAACGGCCAGTCCCAGGTACGCACCACCCGCGCGGTGGTGCTCAGCGCCGGCGGCACCCCGCGCGTGCCCCAGGCCTTCCGCCACCTCAAGGGCGATGCGCGGGTGTTCCACCACGCCCAGTACCTGGAGCGCATCCAGCAGCAGCCGTGCGCCAGCGGCCAGCCGATGCGCATCGCCATCGTCGGCGGCGGGCAGAGCGCTGCGGAGGCTTTCATCGACCTCAACGACAGCTACCCGAACGTGCAGGTGGACGTGATCCTGCGGGGCTCCGCCCTCAAGCCGGCGGATGACAGCCCCTTCGTCAACGAGGTGTTCTCCCCCGAGTTCACCGACCTGATCTTCAGCCAGCCCACCGCCGAGCGTGAGCGGCTGATCCGCGAGTACCACAACACCAACTACTCGGTGGTGGACCTGGACCTGATCGAGCGCATCTACGGCATCTTCTACCGGCAGAAGGTCTCCGGCTCGCGCCGCCATGCCTTCCGCAACCTCAGCGCCGTGGAGCGTGCCACCGCCACCACCGATGGCATCGAACTGGTGCTGCGCCACATCGCCACCGGCGAGCAGAGCAGCCACCGCTACGACGCGGTGGTGCTGGCTACGGGGTACGAACGCCAGGCCCACCGCGAGCTGCTGGAACCCCTGGTGCCCTGGCTGGGCGATTTCGAGGTGGCCCGCGACTACCGCCTGCGCACCGACGACTCCTTCCGCCCCGCGCTGTACATGCAGGGCTTCTGCCAGGCCAGCCACGGCCTCAGCGATACCCTGCTGTCGGTGCTGCCGATCCGTGCCGACGAGATCGCCGCCTCCCTGCACCAGCACCTGGAGCCCGCCGGCGCTGCCGGGCGTACCGCGCCGAGCTACGCGATCGCCGGCTGACCACCCCCGCGCCGGCTTCGTCCGGCGCGTTCACTTTCTCCGCGAGAACCCCCGATGCCCATGCGCACCCTTGTCGCCGGGGCCGCAGCCTTGCTGCTGGCGCCGTGCCTGTCCCATGCCGCCGATGCCGGTGGCGACACCCTGATCCGCTGGACCGCCCACGGCGTGCCGCATATCCGCGCGGCTGACGAACGTGGCCTCGGGCGCGGCATCGGCTATGCCTACGCCCGCGACAATGCCTGCCTGCTGGCCGAAGAGATCATCACCGCGCGAGGTGAGCGGGCCCGCTGGTTCGGCGCGGACGGGCAGTCCTCCTCCGGCCTGGCCAACGTCCCGTCCGACCTGTTCTTCACCTGGCTGAACGCCCCCGAGCGGGTCGCCAGCTTCCGCCGTGCCCAGACCGACGAGGTGACCGAGCTGCTGGTCGGCTATGCCGAGGGCTTCAACCGCTACCTGGGCGAAGCCGACGCAGGCCGCACTCACTGCCTCGGGCAGGCCTGGCTGCGCCCCATCGAAGCGGATGACCTGGTCCGCCTGACCCGGCGCCTGCTGGTGGAAGGCGGTGTCGGCCAGTTCGCCGAAGCCGTGGTGGGCGCTGCACCGCCCGGGCGCCAACAGGCTGCTCGGAACAGCGGCCATACCCTCGCGCGGGTCGAAGGCTTCCGCCTGGACCGGGGCAGCAACGCCGTGGCCGTGGGCCGCCAGCGCAGCGCCGACGGCCCGGCCATGCTGCTGGCCAACCCGCACTTCCCCTGGAGCGGGGCGCTGCGTTTCTGGCAGCTGCACCTGACCATCCCCGGCAAGCTCGACGTGATGGGCGCCGCGCTGCCCGGCCTGCCGGTGGTCAACATCGGATTTAGCCAGCACCTGGCCTGGACCCACACCGTGGACACCTCCGCGCACTTCACGCTGTACCGCCTGGAGCTGGACCCGAAGAACCCGACCCGTTACCGCGTCGACGGCCGCTACGAGCCCATGACCCGCACGCGCTTGCAGATCCGGGTGCGGCAGCCGTCCGGTGAGCTGGTCACCCAGTCCCACGACCTCTACGAATCCCGTTTCGGCCCGCTGCTGAACTGGCCCGGCAAGCTGGACTGGTCGGCCGGCGAGGCCTGGGCCCTGCGTGACGCCAACCTCGGCAACACCCGCGTGCTGCAGCAGTGGTACGCGATGAACCAGGCCCGCGACGTGAACGCCCTGCGCGCCAGCGTCGAGCGCCTGCAGGGCATTCCTTGGGTCAACACCCTGGCGGTGGATGACCGGGGCCGCGCGCTCTACATGAACCAATCCGTGGTGCCGCACCTACAGCCCCGGCAGCTCGCCGAGTGCGTCATCCCGCAACTGGCGGAGCAGGGCCTGCCTGCCCTGCAGGGCAATCGCAGCGCCTGCGAATGGCAACGGGAAGCCGGGGCCGCCCAGGCCGGCATCACCCCGGCCGCGCAGTTGCCCGTGCTGCTGCGCGAGGACTTCGTGCAGAACTCCAACGACAGCGCCTGGCTGACCAACCCGGCGAGCCCCCTGGTGGGCTACTCGCCCCTGGTGAGCCGGGAAACGCCGATCTCTCCCCGTGCCCGCTTCGCCCTGGGGCGCTTGCAAGGCCAGCAGCCGCTGCGGGCGGACGACCTGGCGGCAATGGTCACCGACAACCAGGTGGGCCTGGCCGGCGAGCTGCTGCCGGAACTGCTGGCGCTGTGCAAGGCCCACGCCGGCGAAGCGGACCTGAGCCGTGCCTGCGGCGCCCTGGCCGACTGGGATAGCAAGGCGCGGGTGGACAGCGGCCTGGGCATGCTGGTGTTCCAGCAGGCGGCCCAGGCCTTCCTCGAACTGGACGACGGCTGGCAGCACCCCTTCGACCCCGCGCGCCCGCTGGACACCCCCAGCGGCATCGCACCGGCCGCCCGCGAACCGCTGCGCCAGGCCCTGGTGGCCGCCAGCGAGGCCCTGGCCGCCTCGGTCGCCCCCGGCGATGCCCGTTGGGGCGACCTGCACCAGGCCACCCGCGGCGCCCGAACCTTCCCCATGCCCGGCGCCGACGGCCACCTGGGCGTCTACAACGCCATGCAGAGCGAACACCAGGGCGACCGCCTGGAAGTGGTCAGCGGCACCAGCTACCTGCAACTGGTCACCTTCGACGCCAACGGCCCCCGCGCCCGAGGCCTGCTGGCCTTCTCCCAGTCCAGCGACCCCGGCTCCCCCCACTACGCCGACCAGACCGCCCTGTTCGCCAATAACCCCTGGCAGCCGCTGCCCTTCAGCGACAGCGAAATCGATGCTGACCCGGCACTGGAGCGCAAAGTGCTGCAGCGCGAGTGATGCTTGGCGGCACGTTCTGGTAAAACCTCGACTCAGCCAGCGCTATGCGCTGGCTGAGTTTTTTGTGGGTGCTGCAGAGTCAAAGTCTGCGTTGAGCGACCTTTGCCAAAGAGTGCTCTGATTCTATTAAGTCGCCTTTAGTGGGGGAGTAATGATTCTTCGTGGTGAGAGTGTGCCTTCTTTAGCGCAAGAGGTTTTGAGGTTGATCATGGGGGCGCCAATACGGAAGGTGGCGCGTTTCAGTTGGTGGTCGCCTGAGGAGTCGGCAATAGAGTGCAATCTGGAAGACTCTGAGGTCTTCTCTTATACAGAGGGTCCGCTACTCATTTATTTGGAATCTGGTGAAGTGGTTGGTATGTCCAGTGATGAAGCAAAAAATTCTGTGGTTGTTTGGCTGGAGCAGGATGTGAATGGAAATCTTCATGAGGAAAGTCTTGAGAGTAATGATGAATTTTTTCCAGTTGCTAACGATGATGGGCGGTTCTGTGGTGGCATATGGCGTGATGTTTCCGGAAAGAAGGTGGTCAAAATTTTTGTTGTCAAGTGTAAGGCGCGGAACGTCATGTATGGGGATTTGCCCAATGAGGTTGGTCTTAGGATGATCTTGGAAGATGGTGGTGAACTCTTCGTTTGTCACAAGCTGTTTGATAGGGTTAGCAATTTTTCTGTTAGTGAATTTAGTGCCTTGGAGGAGGATGTTTTGGGTGAGTTAAATAGTTTTTGTATTTTATGATTTTTGGTGTGGCGGGGTGATGTGTTTTGGTTGTCTATTTCAGGTGGCTCGACTTAATGGGGGTAATCGTTGATTGACGACGAATTTTGCATTGCGAGAGCTTTGAGGTGGCGTAGGAGCAAAGCTTGTATCTCGAATGGCGAGGCAATCAAACTACGTGGGCTCAAGTTACAAGGAGGTTCGAAATTACATGAGTCAGGTTGAGGGTTTGTATGGAAAGCTTGAAGGTTGCATAGTTGATTTTTCTTTGGAGCGATACCCCGGTGATTATTGGTATGACTGTGGGATTTTGGAGGCTGCTGATGTTTTGAGGGAGTTTGATAAGGGGGATTGGGAGCTGCTTCTGGATGATTTAAAAGATAAGGGCGTGTTCTGGAAGAAGAGGCTTGTGGAGTGCTTGGGCGATTTTAAGGTCTTGTACGAGATTGAAGTTATTCTGCGTATTGTCAGTACGGATGATGAGGATTTGCGGGTTTGCTGTTTTGATGCGCTAAGAATGTTGGATCTTTCAGGAGTGGATGGGCGTACAAGAGAAGAGTTGTCGTCCAGGGCTGAATATTTATTAGGTGAGGCTTCTCTGCCAGTTAAAAGAATCTTGGAAGATTTTTTTGAGAGGCTGAACGGCTGATGAACCGGAAGGGCCTGATTTTTCCATTTGACTACACGGCTCAGGGTGGTCAAGAGATTTTCGGCGTGAAGTAGAGGGGTGGGCTATGGCGTGGGCGAAAATCTGGTTTTAGGGTCTTGGCTATGTATTGCTGGTGATGAGTGGGATGTCTTCGTTTGCTAGTAATAAGAGATTTGCGCATTTCCATGTTTTTCCCGGTGCGAATCTGAAATGAACGACGAGTGGGTCTGATGAAGCTGAAGTTTTCAGGCTGCGTGATTGCTTGGTTCGCGAGCCTACTCCCATCCCCGACCCGCTAAGATAGCCACCCTTCAATAGCCCGGGGATTGCCATGGATATCGACCTGGCACGTACCTTTCTCGAAATCGCCCGCAGCGGCAGCTTCGTCTCGGCGGCGGAGCGTTTGCATGTGACCCAGACTGCCATCACCGCGCGGGTGCAGAACTTGGAGGGGCAGCTTGGCTGCCGGCTGTTCGTGCGCAACCGGGCCGGGGCGCGGTTGACGCCGGAGGGGGAGGTGTTCGTCGGGCACGCCACGCAACTGGTGAAGACCTGGGAGGCCGCCCGGCGTGACCTGCCGTTGCCCAAGGGCTACCGCGACCTGCTGGCCATCGGCGGTGAGGTGAGCCTGAGCAACCCGCTGTTGCTGGGCTGGATGACCCGCCTGCGTGAGCGGATTCCGTCCCACGCAGTACGGGTGGAGGTTGCCGCCGGCCAGCACCTGCAGCAGCAGATCGAACTGGGGCTGCTGGATGCGGCACTGGTCTACCAGCCCGAGTACTGGCCGGGCATGCAGGTGGAGTTGCTGCTGGAGGAGAAGCTGGTGCAGATCCGTTCCAGCCGTGCGCCCGAACCCTACGTGCAGGTGGACTGGGGCCCGCGCTTCCGCCAGCAGCACGATGCGGCGCTCCCTGACCTGGCGCGGGCTGCGGTTTCGGTGAACCTCGGGCCGCTGGCCCTGCAGTTCATCCTGCAGAACGGCGGCTCCGGCTATTTCCGCACGCGGGTGGTGCAGAGCTATCTGGACAGCGGCGTGCTGGAGCGGGTGGAGCGGGCGCCGGAGTTCACCTACCCGACCTACCTCGTTTATTCCCGTGACCGTGATTCGGCGCTGTTGCAGCAGGCCATCGGCGTGCTGCGCGAGGTGGTGGCCGACGACATCGACTGGTCCCAGCGCTGGGATGCGGTGCTCTGAGCGGCGGGKTCAGGCCCGCCGCGCGAGGGGATGGGCGTCGCTGACGTCGTCGCGGTCTTCGAGGAACTCGGTGGGTGCGGTGCCGTTGGCATTGAGCTGGAACACCCGCGTCGGCCTCCCCTCGGCATCGAAGAACACCTGGCCCAACCCGGCGCCGTTCCACAGGCGTTCCCCCGCGCGGCTGTGGGCCGGTGTGTGGGGCACCACCTTCATGCGGCGGCGCTGGGTGAACCAGTTGAGCGGCGAGCGGGGCGCGTAGAGCCAGCGGTTGAGGCGGTCGAACAGGTCCAGCAGGCGGTGGGGGAATTCGTTCTTCACGCCGCTACTGGTGATCTGCCAGATCTGCGGGCCCTGCTGGCGATGGCGGATGAGCACGCGGTAGACGAAGGAGTAGTGCACGTCGCCGGAGAGGATGGTGTAGCTGCCCGGCGTGCGTGAGTGACGGAAGATGTTGAGGATCACCTGGGCGGCACCGCGATGGGCCATCCAGTTTTCCGCGTCCACCAGCAGCGGGTGACCGAGCCAGGTGAAGACCCGCTGCACGGCCTCGATCAGCTTCACGCCGAACACCGGGGCCGGGGACACGACGATGGCCGAGGGGTGCCCCAGCAGCGCCTGTTGCAGTTCGCACAGGGCCTCCCAGTCCAGCAGGCCGGACGGCCGCTTGAGGTCGACCTCGCTGCGCCAGCGGCGGGTGCGGGTGTCCAGCACCCGCAGGGGCGGCTGGGTGTCCAGCTCGTACTGCCAGCCGTTGAAGGCCAGCAGGCGGCCGATCAGGCCGTCGAGCTGCGTGCTGTCCAGCCGGCCATGGGGATCAGGGCTGGCGCACAGCGCGGCGAGGTCATCCTGCAGCTCGTCGAAGGCGTCCGGGTCGTTGCCCCAGCCCTGGCAGAGCAGGTAGGCGAGCAGGGCGTTGCCGATGATGCGGCGGGAGAAGGGGTGGCCGTAGGCCGTCTGCTCCCACTGGGCGGAGAGGTTCCAGTCATCGGTCACGTCGTGGTCGTCGAAGATCATCAGCGTCGGCAGGTGCGCCAGCACCCGCGCCACGCCCGGCAGGCCGGCGACGAAGCCTTCGAGGCGCGTGGCTTCGAGGTGGTAGCGCTCCGCTTCGGACGTGCCGAGTGCGGGCATCTGCGGTGCCACCAGCGTCCAAGGCACCGGCGACCAGACCAGCAGGTACATGGCCAGCACCTCGGCGAGGGTGACGAGGTGGTTCTCGGCGTTGCTGCTGGTGAAGATCGGCTTGCGCGCGCCGCCGAAGAAGCGCGCGCGCAGGGTTTCGTTGCTCTCCAGGGCCGGCAGCAGGTCGGCGCGCCGGTAATAGCTGGCGGGGTGCTGGTAGAGCGCTTCGCTGTCGCTCACCACGGCGCCCTCCAGGTACTCCCCGTAAAGGCCCAGGCGCTCGATGAGCGAGTGGATGGCGCACAGCATCGGCCCGGCCACGTCGTCGGCGTAGATCTGGTCCCCGCTGAGCATGAGCAGCGCCGGGCGTTGTTCCGGCAGGGGCTTTTCGGCCAGCAGGCGGTCAGCGCAGAGCAGCCCGTCGGGGGCAGGGTGATGAGGCTTGCGGCAGGAGCCGTGGAGCAGGTGGTCGATGCGCGAGCGCAGCACGAAGTCAGGCCGGGTGGCCTCGCCGTAGAGCAAGTGCGGCGCCCACTCGGCAATGCCCTGGCCGTCGATCAGCAGGTCGTAGGCGATGGGCGTGTCCTGGGGCAGGGGCGCCACCAGTCGCAGGTCGATCAGGTGCACATGCGCGTGCCGGCCCACCGCAAGGATGCGGCATTGCCGGGCGTCCAGGCTGTGGTGCTGGGCCTGGCCGTCGGCCTCCAGCAGCAGGACGGGTTGCAACGGGCGCGTGGCCACCAGCCAGAACACCAGGCGCCGGGGCTCGGCGCGGCGCAGCAGGGGGCCGGCCAGGACGGTGGGCAGGGCGGTCAGGGGAGCATCGGCAGGCATCGGTACCACGGTTTCGGAGAGCGGTTGGGCATAGTACGCCAGCGAAGTGGCGTATTCATCGCCGCTTGGACCGCATCGAGCCACCCGGGTGCCGTGGTCAGGCGGACTTGCGTGATGCCCCGTGTGTCAGCGGCGCTGGGGTCGCATCCTTCAACCAGTGCCGGTAGAGCCCGCCGATGAGGTCGCTCTGGGTCACCAGGCCCACCAGTCGGCCTTGTTCGTCCTGCACGGGCAGGCCGTGCAGGCCCTGGTCGGAGAGCAGGGAAACCAGGGCGCCGATGTCGGTGCCGGGGCGCACGCTGCGCACCTCCCGCGTCATCAGCTGGCGCACGCGTACCTGCTGCGGGCGCAGGCGGGCGAGCAGCGAGACGGACGGGTCGCGATGGCCGTGGTGCAGCAGGTCGGTGGGGGTGACCACGCCCACCAGGGCGCCGTCGGCGTCCAGCACCGGCAGCAGTTTGATGCGATGCTGGCGGAACAGCTTCCAGGCGTCGGCGAGGCTCGCATCGGGGGACAGGGTGCGCAGGTCGCGGGACATGATGTGTTCGGCCGTGACCCGGCCCATGCCGCGTCGCAGGGCGACCCGTTCGGTCTGGCGCAGCAGGCGTTCGAGGTCGTCGCGGGTGATGTCGACGAACTCGCCGAAGTCCGCCAGGGCCTGGTCGAGGTCGGCTTCGGCGAAGCCGGCCCGCTCGCTGGGCAGCGGGTCGTCCGTGAGGTGGCTGTCGTTGCGCGGTTGCGCCGGGGCGTTGACCAGGGCGCCGCGGGTCAGGCGGTTGTAGGCCAGGGCGCTGATGATCAGCACCGCCGAGCCCATCAGCACCGGCCAGGCCACGCCGAAGCCCAGGGCTTCGAATGCCGGGCCGCCCAGGGCCACGGCCACCGCCAGGGCGGTGCCCGGCGGGTGCAGGCAGCGCAGGCTGTACATGGCCAGGACGGTGAAGGCCATGCTCAGGGTGGCGGCCAGCACCGTGTGGTCGATCCACAGGCCGCAGGCGGTGCCCACCAGGGCCGCCACCAGGTTGCCGAGCAACACCGACCAGGGCTGGGCCAGGGGGCTGCTGGAGACGGCGAACAGCAGCAGCGAACTGGCGCCCAGGGGCGCGGCCAGGCGCAGGGTGACGTCGAGGCTGAACAGGTGGCTGGTGACCAGGCAGCACAGGGCCAGGCCGACGCAGGCACCAAGGGAGGCGCGCAGCCATTCGGTGGGCGGTGCGCTACGGGGGACGGGGGCGAGGCGCCTGGACCAGCGGCGCCAGCGACTTTCCGGGGGCATGACGAGTCTCGTAAAAAAGGGGGCCGGAGCGGCCCCCAGGGAAGTCCCACTGCGTGCGCGGGATCGGTGGCCTCGCCGGAGCGCGACGAGGCGAACGGGGCGCATCCTACGGGGGCGTGATCCATCGCTGCCAATGAATGTTATTGCAGCTTGAGTGCAGTTTTTTTGAATTCAAATGCCCGGCAAGGCGAGCCGTGGCGGCGTAGCATGCGATGCGAACCAGATAGAGGAGGGGCGTGATGCAGCGGCTGGACGTGGAGGCGGGGTTGGCAGCGGAGCGTGCGCTGCTGGAGCAGGTGCACCGAGGGGAACGGGACGCGGGCGTACTGCTCTGGCGGCCGTTGGGCCGTGCCCTGGTGATGCCCGTGCGCATGAGCCGCCTGCCCGGCTTCGAAGCGGCGCGGGCGCGCTGCGAGGCGCTGGACTGGCCGGTCTCGCTGCGGGATACCGGCGGCGAGCCGGTGCCGCAGTCACCTGGCGTGCTGAACATCGCCCTGGCCTATGCGGTGCCGACCGGGGAGAGCGAGCTGACCCGGATCGAGACCGCCTACCTGCGCCTGTGCCGCCCCTTGTGTGACTGGCTGGCGGGGCAGGGGCTGGAGCCGGGCATCGGCGAGGTGCCCGGGGCCTTCTGCGATGGGCGCTACAACGTGCGGCTGGGCCCACGCAAACTGGTGGGGACGGCCCAGCGCTGGCGCCGCCGCAGCCAGGACGGGCGCCACGTGGTGCTGGTGCACGGGGCGATGCTGGTGGAGAACGAGCGTGAAGCGATGGTGGCGGTGGTCAATGCCTTCTATGCGGGGTGTGGCCTGCCGGATCGCTGCGAGGCCGCGAGCCACGTGGGTTTGGCCGAACAGCTGGAGCGTCCCTGGGATGCCCTGTCGACCTTGTTGCCCGGTATGCGGCGGACGCTGGCGGAAGGCGGAGTTGCCCTGCCGGAAGCCTGATGTGAAAAAAGTTGCTTCAGGGCCTTCCCAGCCCCCACCGGGTAGGCACTATCATCGCCGCTCCCCAGTGCCCGCACTGCAGGCTGCCTGAAGGCGCCGCACCCGCCGCCGCTGTGCCGGACCCGCTCGGAGCATCCGCTACAACCGCCAGGACGGCGCCGCATGGGTTCCTGCCAGCCACTGCGCGTGACGCCTTCACCCAACCCGCCGGGCCCGTTCGCATTCTCTCGATGGATGGACACCGCCCCCATGAGCTCAAGCCGTAGCCCGATCGGGCCGTATCGCCCCACGCTGCGCAGTCACCTGGCCTTCACCGTCTATTCCGGCCTGGTCTTCCTGGTTCTCTATACGCTGCTGCGCGGGGCCTTGCTGATCTACAACCGCGAACTGATCGGCAGCACCCCGGCCTCGACCTTCGTCGAGGCCTTCATCAACGGCTTCCGTTTCGACCTGCGCCTGACCATCTACGCCCTGGCGCCGCTGCTGCTGTCCATCCCCTTCGTCACGGCCATGTCGCTGCGCCGGCTGCACCTGGCCTGGCTGACGGTGTTCGCCAGCCTGACGCTGTTCTTCGGCATCCTGGAACTGGACTTCTACCGCGAGTTCCACCAGCGCCTGAACAGCCTGGTGTTCCAGTACATGAGCCAGGACCCGAAGACCGTGATGAGCATGCTCTGGTACGGTTTCCCGGTGGTGCGCTACCTGTTGGCGTGGGCCTTGGTGACCTGGCTGCTGTTCAGGCTGTTCAAGCGCCTGGATCGCGCCACCCGGCCCGCCGGTGCCGCGCTTGAGGCCTCGCCCAGCCTGGGCGGGCGCAGCCGTGTAGCGCCCTGGTACGTGCGTGTCGGCGTGTTCGGCCTGTGCCTGGTGCTGGCCGTGGTCGCCGCCCGTGGCACCCTGCGCCAGGGCCCGCCGCTGCGCTGGGGGGATGCCAATACCACGGATTCGGCCTTCGCCAACCAGTTGGGCCTGAACGGCACGCTGATGCTGGTCAACGCCGCCCAGGCGCGCTTCTCGGAGACCAACGAGAACGTCTGGAAGGCCACCCTGCCGGATGAGCAGGCGCTCTCGGTGGTGCGCGAGATGCTGCTGACCCCGCAGGATCGCCTGGTGGATCCGGCCACCGCTGCCGTGCGCCGTGTGCTGACGCCCGAGGCCGAGCGCACCCTGCCGATCCGCAACGTGGTGGTGATCCTGATGGAGAGCTTCGCCGGCCACTATGTCGGCGCGCTGGGTGGCAAGGGCGACATCACCCCGAACTTCGACCGCCTGAGCAAGGAAGGGCTGCTGTTCACCCGTTTCTTCTCCAACGGCACCCACACCCACCAGGGCATGTTCGCCACCATGGCCTGCTTCCCCAACCTGCCGGGCTACGAGTACCTGATGGAGCAGCAGGAGGGGACCCACAAGTTCACCGGCCTGCCGCAGCTGCTGAGCGCCCGCCAGTACGACGACCTGTACGTCTACAACGGTGATTTCGGCTGGGACAACCAGATGGGGTTCTTCGGCAACCAGGGCATGCGCAACTTCATCGGGCGCAATGACTTCGTCAACCCGGTGGTGTTCGACCCCACCTGGGGCGCCTCCGATCAGGACATGTTCGACCGCGCCGCCCAAGAGCTGCGTGACAACTACGGCAAGAAGCCCTTCTACGCGTTGCTGCAGACCCTCTCCAACCACACGCCCTATGCGCTGCCCAACCCGCTGCCGGTACCGGCTGTGACCGGCTTCGGCTCCGGCGACGAGCACCTGACGGCCATGCGCTACTCCGACTGGGCCCTGGGGCAGTTCTTCGAGAAGGCCAAGCAGTCGCCGTACTACAAGGACACCCTGTTCGTGGTGGTGGGCGACCATGGTTTCGGCGCGCCCGAGCAGCTCACCGATATGGACTTGTACCGCTTCAACGTGCCGCTGCTGCTGATCGGCCCCGGTATCCAGGAGAAATTCGGCGCGCGCACCGACGTGGTGGGCAGCCAGGTCGACATCGTGCCCACCATCATGGGCCGCCTGGGGGGCGAGACCCGCCATCAGTGCTGGGGCCGCGACCTGCTCAGCCTGGCGCCGGAGGACAAGGGCTTCGGTGTGATCAAGCCCTCCGGCAGCGACCAGACCGTGGCCATCGTCAGCGGTGACCGCGTGCTGATGCAGCCCCGTGGTGGCGAGCCGCAGCTGTTCCGCTATCAGCTCAACAGCGAAGGCCAGAACACCGGCCGCATCGAGGACCCGGCAGCGGTCAAGGCCCTGAGCGAGCGCCTGGAAGCCTTCCTGCAAGTGGCCACCAAGAGCCTGCAGGGCAATACCGCCGGCCTGGAGGACCCGAAGCGCTAGCCGGCCGTTGCCAAACGACCTGCCTGTGCGCTTCGTCGGTTGCCGCGCGTTCAGCGCGCGGGCGGGCCTAAGGTGAAGGTCCGGCGTCCACCCGGCGCCGGACCCACCGGGAAGGCTCCACCGGGCCTTCCGCCCCAGAGGAGGCCGCGCCATGAACGCCAGCAACCACTGCACCTACCGTGACCATGTGATCACCGCCCACCTTATCGAGCACCCCGGCATTCCTACCCCCTGGGCCGGCGGGGTGCACATCACCGCGCCGGACGGCCACCGCACCCGACGTATCCCGTTGCCCGCCGATGCCGCCTTCCTGGCCGAGGAGGACAACGCCCGCCGCGCATCCATCGCCCACGGCCGCTGGCTGGTGGACCGCAGCCTGGACCAGGGCATGCGCCTCGGCTGAGGCGCTTCGTCCCGTTGCCTGAACCGGAACGGGCTTCGGGCGGTCGTTGAGAAGGAGGGCGCCGGATTCGCCGGTGCTGCCTGTCTGGACAACCGCCCGGCATGACTTTGCCCGGGCCAGGAGGATCGACCATGGTCGCTTTCGAGCCGCAATCCCGTGATACCGCCACCCCTGATGCCGGCAACGTGCAGGGCTGGGAGCGGATGTTCTGCATCGGCACCGGCGTGGCCATGCTGGGTTCCGGCGTGCACCGGGGTGGGCCGGCAGGCTGGTTGCGCGCCGCCCTGGGCTCCGTGGTGCTGGCGCGGGGTCTGAGCGGTCACTGCCCGGTCAAGCGGGTGATCGCCGAGCGCCATTCAGAGCTGGAGGCACTGCGGGCTCGCATCGAGGAAGCCGCCGGCAAGCTGGCAGCCTGGGAGAAGGCACAAGCGAAAGGGTGATGGCGGCCTCCAGGGCCGGAAACGAAAACGGCAGCGCCAGGGCGCTGCCGTTACACCTCTGGTGGGTGCTTACTTGCCGTAGTTGCGACGGAACTGGGCGATCAGCTTCTCGGGCTTGGGCTCTTCCTTGATCAGCACGTACACCACGCGCTGGCCATCGGGGCCGCCGCCGATGTCGACGTAGCTGAAGGTGGGCTCGCCGATCTTGTACATGTCCATCATGTCGCCGTAGCGGCTGAACACGTAGATGATGCCGTCTTCGTCGCGCAGCTCGCCGTAGAAGGGCTGGGCCGGCGGCAGGCTGACATCCAGGAAACGCTGGGCGCTGGTCTTGGCTTCCTTGCCCTGGTCCTCGGCCTTGAGCACCAGGATGATCTCGCGACCGAAACCGTCCTGCTTGCCGGTGTCCTTGCGCACGGGGGCGGCACCGTTGGCGACGTAGTTGCGGTAGGTGGCGTAGTCGTCGAAGACGAACAGTTCCTTCTCGGTACGGATCTGGTACCAGTCCTCGTTGTTCAGGGCCTCCACCTTGGCCGGCGCGGCCGGCTGGGTGGCGCAGGCGCCGAGCGCCGCGGCCACCAGGGCCAGGCTGAAGCTGCGGATGAAGGTCTTGGTGTTGGGCATTGCGGTTCCTCCCCGGTAATGGTGAGACGCGAATCTGCCCGAGTCCTGTGACGGCCACATGACAGCCAGGTGCACGCGCTGTGACAGCCTCGCCGATACCGGGAACAGAGGCTGCACCTGCTCGGTGGCTGCAACAATCATTTGATCCTTTCGGGTTTTATCTACCGAAGCAGAGCCAATACAGTGGCGCACCCCGGCCAGAAGGCCGTCTTTCCCGATTTCGGAGGTGCCCATGGCCACTGCCACCCTGCATTACTTCCATGACCCGTTCTGCGGCTGGTGCTACGGCGCCGCGCCCCTGGTGGCGGCTGCCCGCGCGGTGCTGCCGGTGCGCGCCCACGGCGGCGGCATGCTCGCCGGCCCGGCCCGCCAGCACGGCGGCGAGCAATGGCGGGGCCATGTGCTGCCCCATGACCGCCACATCGCCCAGATGACCGGCCAGGTATTCGGCGACGCCTACCTGGACGGGCTGCTGCGGGACCCGGAGGCGGTGTTCGACTCGCTGCCGGCCATCGCTGCCGTGCTGGCGGCGGACACCCTGGCCGGCAAGGGCCTGGACATGCTCGCGCTGCTGCAAGTGGCCCACTACGGCGAGGGACGACGCATTGCCGAGGCGGCGGTGCTGGTGGCCCTGGCGGCTGAACTCGGCCTGGAGCCGGAAGCGTTCCGCAGCGCCCTCGACCAGGCGCTGGCCCATGACGTGGCCGGGCACATCAGCGAAGCCCGTCGCCAGATGGCGCGCCATGGGTTGAGCGGATTCCCGTCCTTCCTGCTGGAAGTGCACGGCCGCTTCGAGCGGGTGGACGCCTCGGCCTTCCTCGGCCAGCCGGCCCAGTGGCGTGCGTGGCTGGCCCAGCGTCTCCAGGCGCAGGGGGCTGCCTCGGTCGCCGAGGCGGTGGATGGCCCGAGCTGCGGGCTCGACGGTTGCGTGTGAGGTGAGAACGATGAAGAGCAACCTGCAGATCATTGCCGACCACTACGAGGCTTCGGCACGCGGCGACCTGACCGGCATGCTGGCGGAGGTCGCGTCCAATGTGCGCTGGACCGAGATGGACGGCTTCCCCTGTGCCGGCACCTGGGTCGGCCCGGAGGAGGTGGTGGCCCAGGTGTTCAGCGTGCTGGCGCGGGACTGGGAAGGCTACCGCTTCGAACTGGATGCCCTGGTGGATGGCGGTGCCAGCATCGTCGGCATCGGCACCTACCGGGGCGTGCACCGCACCACCGGCAAGGCCATGGCGGCGCGTGTGGCCCACCACTGGCAACTCGAAGGCGGCCGCATCACGGCCTTCGAGCAGTTCACCGACACCCTGCGGGTGGCCCAGGCCATGGCCTGACGCCTCGGGGTGGCGCATTCGTCGAAGCCGGCCACACTGGTAGCAACGAGGATTGGTCTGACTGTCCGACGATTGACGCCATCAAAATGACATCGCTGGACTACGCTCACTCACAGGGACCTCTCTCCACTGGAGGCACGTGTATGAAAGTCCTGATAGCCGATGATTCCAGCCTTTCCCGCAAGCTGGTGCTCAAAGCCCTCCCCGAGCTGCTGACGGAGGAGGTGAGCCAGGCCGCCAATGGCCAGGAAGTGCTCGCCGCCTACGAGGCCGGCCAGGCGGAGATCATCTTCCTCGACCTGACCATGCCGGTGATGGACGGTTTCGAAACCCTGGAGCGCCTGCGCAAGTCCGAGGCGGAGGCCATCATCATCGTGGTCAGCGCCGACATCCAGCCCCTGGCCCGGCAGCGGGTGATGGAGCTGGGCGCGGCGGCCTTCATTAAGAAGCCGATCACCAGCGAAGCGATGCAGGCTGTTCTCCATGAAATCGGAGTCGTGTAATGGACATGCTCACCGAGGACCAGCGCGACGCGCTGCAGGAGCTGATGAACGTGGCCATGGGACAGGCCGCCGACCAGTTGGCACGCTTGACCGACACCTTCGTGGTGCTCTCGGTGCCCCGCATCCACAGCGCCTTCAGCCTCAGCGATGCCCAGGTTCCTGATGCGCTCGGTGGCGATGGTGTCGTGGACGTCACCCGCCAGTCCTTCCTCGGGCAGATGCGCGGCGAGGCGTTCGTCTGCTTCGGCTGCCACGGTGCGGATCAGCTTGCCGACCTGATGGGCTATGACGAGCACGACACCCAGCAGCGCGAGGAATTGATGCTCGACGTCACCAACATCCTCAGTGGCGCCTGCATCAACAGCCTCGCACAGCAGTTCGAGATCCCGGTGAGCTATGGCGCCCCCTCGGTGTTCTCTCGCCACGCGTCCTTTCAGGACGCCTTGGGCGCCAAGTCCCTGCAGGACCATCGGGCGCTGATCATGGAGATCCGCTTCGAGGTCGAGGCCTGCGAGTTCAGCTGTGACCTGCTGCTGTGCATCGCCGAGGAGACGGTGGGCAGCGTGCTGGCGGTCATCGACCGGTTGCTGAGCGAGCTGTGACATGAGCGCCCCAGGCTCCCCGGGTCCGTCCTCCTCGGTGCTGGAAACCGTGCTGGAGAACATCAACCTGGGGGTACTGGTGGTGGACGCGGATTGCCGCGTGCTGTTCTGGAACCGCTTCATGGTCATCCACGGTGGGCGCATGCCGGAGGATGCGGTCGGACGCTCGCTGTTCGAGCTGTTTCCCGAGCTGCCCGAGCGCTGGTTGCGGCAGAAGGTGCGCGGGGTACTGACCCTGCGCAACCTGGCCTTCACCACCTGGCAGCAGCGCCCGCACCTGTTCCCCTTCGGTGGCACCCGGCCGATCACCAGCCAGCTGTCGAGCATGTACCAGAACTGCACCTTCTTCCCCCTGGAGAACGAGCAGGGCGAACCGGCGGCGGTGTGCATCACCGTTGCCGATGCTACCGACACCGCCGCCCGCCAGCAGGATCTGGAGCGCCTCAATGCCCTGCTGGAAGTGGAGAAGGAGCAACAGGCGCAGTTGATCCGCCGCCTGGAAGAGGCCCAGGCGCAACTGCTGCAATCGGAGAAGATGGCCGCCATCGGCCAGCTTGCCGCCGGTGTGGCCCACGAGATCAACAACCCGGTGGGCTTCGTCTATTCCAACCTCAACAGCCTGCGCGGTTACCTGGAGCAGCTCATGGGGCTGGTGGACGGCTTGCAAGCGAAGATCGAGACCTGTGGCGATCCGGCCCTGGTGAGCGAGTGCCGGGCGTTGAAGCAGGCCGCCGATTACGACTTCTTGCGCGAGGACACGCCGATCCTGCTCAACGAGTCCTGCGATGGGCTGGAGCGGGTCAAGCGCATCGTCAAGGACCTGCGGGATTTCTCCCACGTGGACAACGGCGAGTGGCAGATGGCCGACCTGCACCATGGGCTGGACAGCACGCTGAACGTCATCTGGAACGAGATCAAGTTCAAGGCCAAGGTGGTCAAGCACTACGGCCAGCTGCCGCCGGTGCAATGCATCGCCTCGCAGATCAACCAGGTGTTCCTCAACCTGATCGTCAATGCCGCCCAGGCCATCGTCGATCACGGCACCATCACCCTCACCACCGGCACCCAGGGCGACGCGGTGTTCATCGACATCCAGGATGATGGACCCGGTGTGCCGGAAGACCTCCGGCGGCGCATCTTCGAACCCTTCTTCACCACCAAGCCGGTGGGGAAGGGCACCGGGCTCGGGTTGTCGGTTTCCTACAACATCATCGAGCGCCACCACGGCACGCTCAGCGTGACGTCGCCTGCCGAGGGCGGGGCCTGCTTCCGCGTCGTGCTACCGGTGCGCCAGCCCCCCGGCGAGCTGCCAGCCTCGCCTCAGGTCTCCAGGTAGGGCGCGAACAGCTCGCCCAGCATCTCCTCCGGTGATTGCAGGTTCTCAAGGGTTTCGGCTGCCAGCACATCCAGCAGCACCAGGCCATTGACGCTCTGTTCCGCGCGACTGGCGGAGCGCAGGCGCTCGGCCAATCCCAGGTTCACCTCGCGTAGGGCCCGGTACATCGCCAGAAGGCCGTCGATGTCGTAGTTCGCGCTCATTCCATGCCGTTGACGCAGGTACTGCCCGATGAAATAGGTGCCCAAGGCCCGGAACAGGGTCTCCCCCGCACCGCTGAAGGGCTGGTGGAAGTGCGCCATCGGGGCCAGCAGCCGGGTGCGCGGGCATCCCGAGGTTGCACCGATCAGGCCGATCAGCGAGCTGAGCACCCGCTGCAGTGAGGTCACCTGCTCCAGGTGGCGGCCGTGCCAGTCTATGCTCACTCTCACCATGTCGAACGAGCGCCTTCCCTCCAGTGCACGCAAGGGCGCCGTCAGGGCCAGGGCAAAGGGGCAGTACGGAGTGACCTCGGCACGCAGGGGGCAGTTGCGACACTGGCAGTGTTCCAGCCGCGCCCATTCCGGGGCGGGGTCCGGCTGGGGGGAGGGCGCCTCCAGCGACACTTCGGCACCGTCCTCGAACGTCAGGTGGTAGTGCGCTAGGGAATTCGTCGCGTGCATGGGACCTCCCGGCGTGAAACGGTTTCCGACGAAGTGACAGTAGCCTGACGTCAAATTGCCATCATCTACAATCCGCGTGCCTATACTCAGCTTAGGCCCGATGTGAACAGGTGCTCTCCCATGAGCTCGACGGTTCTCCAGCAACAGATGGTCGCAGCGGTGGAGCAGATCCCCGCCGGCTTCCTGCTGCTGGACGGGTCGCAACGGGTCCTCTACTGCAACCCCTTCATCCACCAGCGCTGCTCGCGTGACCTCTCCGGCATCGTCGGCATGCACCTGGTGGAGGCCTTCCCCGAAGTCGACACGCCGCGCTGGCACGGTCTTTTCGACCAGATCCGGCAGGGCGGCCAGCCGGTGCAGACCATCTGGCACGACCAGCCCTACCTGATCCTGCTCAGCACCCAGCCGGACGATGACGAGCCGACACCGCTGCCGATGCTCCAGGCCACCCTGCTGTACCGCATCGAGTCCGACCCCGGCGAGGCGATCTACGGCCTGGCGATCTTCGACAGCAGCCGCGCGGCGGCCAACCCGGCGCTGCAGCATGCCCTGATCGCACTGCGCAGCAAGCATGGCGAGCTGCACGAGCTGAGCATCAAGCTGCAGGCCGCCAATCGCCAGCTGCTGCAGTCGGAGAAGATGGCCGCCATCGGCCAGCTCGCCGCCGGTGTGGCCCACGAGATCAACAACCCGGTGGGCTTCGTCGCCAGCAACCTCAAGACCCTGGTGGGCTATGTGCAGCAACTGCTGCAACTGGTGGACCAGATGAGCGAGTGGGGCGGCCTGGAGCTGGAGCGCTTGAAGAGCCAGTTCGACTACGACTTCATTCGCGACGACATCAACGGGCTGCTGAGCGAGTCCGCCGATGGCGTGGAGCGGGTCAAACGCATCATCTCCTCGCTGCGTGACTTCTCCCACAGCGGGGACGAGCGCTTCGTGCCCGCCGACCTGCACGATGGCATCCGCAGCACCCTCAACGTGGTCAACAACGAGATCAAGTACAAGGCCGAGGTGGTGTGCGACTTCGGCGACCTGCCGCTGGTGGAATGCATACCCGCACAGATCAACCAGGTGGTGATGAACCTGCTGGTCAACGCCGCCCAGTCCATCGAGAGCTTCGGGCACATCGTCATCCACACCGAGCGCATCGGCGACGAAGTGCTGATCGAGGTCAGCGACAGCGGTTGCGGCATCCCCGAGAGTCAGCTGATGCAGATCTTCGACCCGTTCTTCACCACCAAACCCGTCGGCAAGGGCACCGGGCTGGGACTCGCGCTATCGTTCAGCATCGTGGAGAAGCACGGCGGCAGCCTCACCGTCACCAGCGAGGTGGGCCAGGGCTCGACCTTCCGTATCCGCCTGCCGATCCACCAGGGAGAAACCCGTGGAGGAGCACACCATGACTGACGTACAAGACAGCCTGCCGCGCCCGCGCGTCATGCTCGTCGACGACGAGGAGAACATCCTCAACAGCCTCCGACGGTTGCTCCGGGGACAGCCCTACGACCTGGTCATGGCCCACAGCGGTGACGAGGCACTGCAGCTGTTCGAGGCCCAGCCCATCGACCTGGTGGTGTCCGACGCACGCATGCCCGGCATGGACGGCGCCACGCTGCTGGCCGAGATCCACAAGCGTGACCCGGGCTGCATGAGCGTGCTGCTCACCGGCTATGCCGACATCAACACCATCATCACCGCCATCAACGAAGGGCAGATCTACCGCTACCTGAGCAAGCCCTGGAACGACGAAGAACTGCTGCTGACCATCCGCCAGGCCCTGGCCTACCAGTTCGCCGAGCGTGAGCGCGAGCGCCTGCAGCGACTGACCCAGGAGCAGAACCAGCAGCTCAAGAGCCTCAACGAGAACCTCGAGAAGCGCGTCCAGGCGCGCACCGCCGAGCTGCAGCAGACGGCCGACATGCTCGACCTCGCCTACGAGGAGCTGCGCCGCAGCTACGTGCTCAGCACCGAAGTGTTCTCCCTGCTGGTCAACCAGCGCCTGCCCCGGGAGAAACAGACCAACCAGCAGATCATCGCCCTGATCCGCGCCTTCGCCGCCGACCTCGGCATGCCCGAGGACCAGGCCCGCGACCTGAGCATGGCCGCCGCCCTCTACAACATCGGCAAGCTGAGCCTGCCGGATGCGCTGATCACCGGCCCCTCGGACCTGATGCACAGCAAGGACCGTGACCTCTACCGGCGCTACCCCTCTCAGAGCGAATCGGTGCTGATGGCCCTGGAGCCGCTGCACGACGCCGCCCGCCTGATCCGCCACCACCAGGAGCGCTGGGACGGCTCCGGCTTCCCCGACCACCTGCGGGGCAACGACATCCCCCTGGGCTCGCGCATGCTCAAGCTGGCGGTGGACTTCGTCGAACTGCAATGCGGCCTGGTGCTGGAGCGCCGCCTCAACCGCGACGAAGCCCTGCTGTTCATCCGCAAGTACGCCGAGCGGCTCTACGACCCGGGGCTGGTGGAACGCTTCATCACCATCTGCTCCACGGTCATGCCCGACGTCACCATCGGCGACCCGGGCGTGCGGGCGGTGGACACCCGGCAGCTGGAGCCCGGCATGGTGCTGGCGCGCAACCTCCACGCCGACAACGGCATGTTGCTGCTCAACGAAGGCAAGGTCCTCTCGGACCTGCTGATCCGCAAGCTGATTGCCTTCGAAGGCATCGAATCGGCTTCCTACACCTTGTTCGTCCGTGAGCCTGAAGCGGCCAAGCCCCGCGCTCACCTGGAGTGATGCCATGTCCAGATTGCTGCTGCTGGATGACGAGCCCGCCGTGGTCAATGCCATCTGCCGCGAACTGCGCGGAGAGGGCTGGCAACTCGACGCCTTCACCGACCCCCAGGTAGCCCTGGAGGCGTTGTCGCAGAACACCTACGAGCTGATCCTCTCCGACCTGCGCATGCCCGAGCTGGACGGCATCGCCTTCCTTCAGTTCGCCAAGCAGCTGCAGCCCGACGCCCTGCGCCTGCTGCTCAGCGGCGATAGCGACCGCGAAACGCTGGTGCGCGCCATCAACCGGGCCGAGGTCTACCGCTTCATCTCCAAGCCCTGGGACGCCTACGAGCTGCGCAGCACCCTGCACACCTGCCTCGAACTGCAGCACAGCCAGGTCGAGCGCAAGGCGCTGCTCGAACGGGTCAGGCAACAGCAACACGCCATCGACGCCCACGAGGCGCACCTGCGGAAGATGCGCCAGGAACACCCCGAGATCTTCGCCGTCGCCCGGAGCGAGGACGGCGCCATCCTGCTCGAGGACGAGAGCGAACCGGAGCCTCGCTGATGGACATCCAAACGCCTGCTTCCGCCTCCCTGGCGGACAGGATTGCCGCCCAGGGACCCTGCGCCCCGGGTGCCTTGCTGGCATTGATCGACCTCGACGACTTCCACATCCTCAATGCCCACCACGGCCTGGAAACCGGCGACCTGGTGATGCTGCACCTCGAGGACCGCCTGCGAGAGGCCCTGCGCGATGGCGAATGGCTGTGGCGCAACGGCCCGGACAGCTTCCTGCTGGGCGTGCCGGATGGCCGCGACACCCCCGACCGCCTCGGCGCCTCCCTCTGCGCCCTGGTGGAAGCACCGCTGGAACTGGCCGGGCAGGTGTTCCACCTGCGTGCCAGCGTCGGCCTGGCGGTGGCCTGGGTACGCGACCGCACCTTCGCCAGCCTCTACAGCCGCACCGAGCTGGCCCAGCGCGAAGCACGCCGCGAAGGCGGCGGGCGCTACCGCTACCTCGACGAAGCCCGCCTGGTGGCTGCCCGACGCGAGGCCGAACTCTGCGGCCAACTGCGCGCCGCCCTGCGGGAAGAGCAGCTGGTGCTGCACTATCAGCCACAGATCGATTGCCAGACCGGCGAAGTCTGCGGCTACGAAGCCCTGGTGCGCTGGCAGCACCCCACCCGCGGCCTGCTGGGGCCGGACAAGTTCATCCCGGTGGCGGAGCGGCTGGGGCTGATGGTGGGGCTCGGGCAATGGGTGCTGGGGCGCGCCATCGCCGATGCCCGCGCGCTGCTGGCGGAGAAGCACGCCACCCTCGCAGTGAACCTGTCGCCCTCCCAGCTGCGGGACCGCCAACTGGTGGGTTTCGTCCAGCGCACCCTGCAGCGCCACGGCCTGGAGGCCTCGCGGCTGGAGCTGGAGATCACCGAGTCCTGCCTGCTGGACGACGAAGCCCTGGTGCGCGAGCAACTGGCCGGCCTGCGTCGCCTCGGCGTACGCCTGGCCCTGGACGACTTCGGCACCGGCTTCTGCAACCTCGGCTACCTCCAGACCCTGCCGGTGGATCGGGTCAAGGTGGACCGGTGCTTCCTCAGTGGCACCGGCAAGGACGCCCACGGCCTGGCCCTGTTCCGTGCACTGATGGCCATGCTCCAGCACCTGTCCGTGGAAGTGCTCTGCGAAGGCGTGGAGCAGGAAACCCAGATGCGCCTGCTGCAGAGCCTGCGCTGCAACCAGTGGCAGGGCTACTTCGCCGCCCGGCCGATGCCCCTGGACGCCGTCGTACCCTGGCGCGGCCAGGCACGGCGCTGGTTCCCGCAACCGGCCTGCGCCGACCACCCCGACGCCCCCACGCTGCTGCTGGTGGACGACGAACCGGCCGTGCACGGCGCCCTGCGCCGCGTATTGCGGGGTCGTGGCTGGAACGTGCTGTGCGCCGGCAACGCCGAGGAAGCCTTCGCCCTGCTGGCCAGCCAGCCGGTGCAGGTGATCATTTCCGACCACAGCATGCCGGGCATCACCGGGGTGGAGCTGCTCAGCCGCGCACGCCAGCTCTACCCGGCGTGCCGGCGCATCCTTCTCACCGGCCACAACGACGCCCAGACGCTGATGCAGGCCATCAGCCAGAGCGCGGTCTGTCGCTTCATCAGCAAACCCTGGAACGACGCCCACCTGGTTCAGGCCGTGGAGTTGGCGTTGCAGTAAAGGACGAGCGGCATGGATGCCGCGCTGAAAAAAAGGGGCCCTTGGGCCCCTTTGTCGTGTCGAGCGGTTGCTCAGATATCCCACACCAGATTGACCGCGAAATTGCGCCCCGGCTGGGTCAGCCGATCGAGGTTGGCCGGGCTGGTCACGCCGGCCTCGCCCACACCGTCGTAGCCCCGCACGTCATCCCACAGCCAGTACTTCTTGTCGGTGAGGTTGTAGAGGCCCGCGTTCACCGTCAGGTCGTCGGTCAGCTTGTAGTAGCCGGTCAGGTCGAGCACGCCGAAGCCTGGGGTCTTGAACTGGCTGCTGCGGCCATCCGGGGCGTTGAAGTCACCCTGGTCGATACGGGTCTTGCGTTTGACCAGGGTCCAGCTCAGCAGGGTGCCGTAGGTGTCCTGCTCGTAGCCCAGGCCGAACACGCCGGTCAGCGGGTTGACGCTGTTCAGCGCCGCGCCGGTGTCGTCGTCGCGGCCCCGGGCGTAGGCGATGGAGGCCTGGCTGTAGAGGCCGGTCGGGGCACCGAAGGCGTCCAGGTTCAGCCGGCCCTTGGCCTCGATGCCACGGATGCTGGCGTGGGCGATGTTCACGCTCTTGAAGGTGGCACCGCTGGTGGCGACGCTGGCGTTCTCGTCGATGAAGTCGCGGTACTCGTTGTAGAAGGCCGCCACGTCGAAGCTGCCGGCATCGAACTGGCCGCGCAGGCCCGCTTCCACGCCACGGCTCTTCTCCGGCTCCAGGTTGGGGTTGGGCTCGACCACGTAGCCGCCGGCGATGTTCTCGAAGCGGCCGTAGAGCGCCTTGGCGCTGGGCGTACGGAAGCCCTCGGCGTACTGGCCGAATGCGGTGTAGTGCTCGTCGAACTCATAGGTGACGCCGAACTTGGGCGAGACGCGGTCCCAGGTCTGGGCCTTGTCGCTGAAGGCAGTGACGCTGGCGTTGCTGATGGTGGCGAGGAACTCGTCGGTCAGCTCGGGCTTCAGGCGGGTGTAGTCGTAGCGCAGGCCCGGCAGGAAGGTCCACTGGTTCCAGCGGATCTGGTCCTGCAGGAACAGGCCGTAGGTCTGGATGGTCGGGTCCGGGAAGTCGCTCTGCGCAGCCAGTACATCACCGGCACTGATCTGGCCAACGCGGTTGGTGCAGGTGCCCACCGAGGCGGCGCAGACGCCGGTGCCGCTGCGCAGGCCGGTGACCTGCTCGCGCTTGAGGCTGGCGCCGTAGGTCAGCAGGTGCTCGGTCTCGCCCAGGGAGAAGGCCTTGTCGAACTGTGCATCGAGCACCCAGAGGCGGTCCTTGTAGGTGGTCTCGCGGTAGCGCATCACATTGCGTGAGCCAGGAACGTAGTGTTCGACAGTGCTCTGGTCGGTCTTGGCCAGTTGGTAGTTGAGGCTCCACTTCAGGTTGTCCGCCAGCAGGCTGTCCAGGGCCAGGGTGTGCTCCAGGCCGAAGCGCTCGCGGGTGATGGTGTCGTTACCTGTCCGGGAGCGGTACCAGTTGAAGGCGTTGTTGCCGATGAACGGCCCACCCACGGCGCTGAGCTGGTTGGTGTCGCGGTCGTCCTTGTATTTCTCGTAGGTCAGCTGCAGGCGGTCGGTGTCGTTGTAGTTCCAGCCCAGCTTGGCCAGCAGGTTGGTGGTGCGCACATCTTCCGGGTTGGCTTCGGTGCGGCCCAGGCCGGTGCCGCCATGACCGCCGTATGACTCGGTCTCGTGGCCATTGCGCTGGGAGAGGTGCAGCAGGGCGTCGAACTGTTCGTGACGGCCGGCGACGGTGCCGGAGGTGAGCCAACTGTCGTCGGCGGAGCTGTAGCCGGTCTTCAGGCGGGCGCCGGTGTCGCGGCCGGGCTTGATGATGTCGTCGGCGTCCAGGGTGAAGTAGCTCACCGCACCGCCGATGGCGTTGCTGCCATACAGGGCCGAGGCCGGGCCCCGGAGGATCTCCACGCGCTTGACGATCTCCGGGTCCACGTAGTTGCGGTGGGTCTGGGCGTAGGGGCCGTAGAAGAAGCTGTTGGGCACCTCGACACTGTCCACCTGGGTCAGCACCCGGTCACCGTCGATGCCACGGATGTTGTAGCCGGTGATGCCGGCACGCTGGCCGGCGCCACCTACCGAGACACCGGGCTCGCCACGCACCAGGTCCTTGATGCTGTTGACGTTGCGGCGGTCCAGCTGCTCGCGGCTGGCCACGCTGACGCTGGCCGGCACCTCGCTGGCACGCTGCTCCTGGCGGGTAGCGGTCACGGCCAGGGGTTGCAGTTCCATGGCCAGGCCTGGGGTCACGGTCTTGAGCAGCACCACGCTGCGTTCGCCCACCAGCTTGTAGTCCAGCCCGGTGCCGTTGAGCAGGCGCTTCAGGGCCTGTTCGGCCGGCAGCCGGCCGTTGACGCCCGGGGACTGGAGGCCGCTGGCCAGGTCCGCCGAGAGCCCCACCTGCCAGCCACTGGTGGCGCTGAAGGCATTGAGCGCATCCACCAGGGGCTGGCGGGCGATGGTGAAGCTGTAGCCGCCCTGGCTGGCCAGTTGGCCGGTTGCCTGGGGCGCAGCGCCTTGGGCGCTGGCGGGTGCGCTGCCCAGAGCGATGGACAGGGCCAGCAGCGACAGGCTGGCAGGGTGGGCGAGGCGACGCAGGGCGGGGGAGGTGGAACGCGTGGTCATGGGTTCGGCTCTCTTCGGTCCGTCTGGTGATGCGCATCTAATGCGAATCAGTTGCATTGGCATCTGACCAGACGAACGTACCGCCGCAATCGCGTAAAAAAACTTTCAGCCGGCTTTGCCGCAGAGCCGCCACGCGCCTGGAACGGACCTGAGCGACTTCCCGGAAACGGCAGCCGCGCCGCTGGCGCATCGCAGATCAATCCGCTCCCACCGGGTGCCGCCAGGCGGGTTGGGACATTCCCTGCATGGCCGCCACGTACGGGGCATCGATGCGGTTTGCCGTGACCCCGCAGGGTGGACCGATGAAGCGCGGTCCCCCCTACGTCCTGGCAAGGATCACCTTTGCCGTGATGAGAAATCCGAAGCCCTATCGACCTCGCGTCGCTACGGCAAATGGACATGGACCTTCCCACGCAACCACCGACGTAGCCCGGGCTTCAGCCCGGGAATCCGCGAGCAAGACGCCCAGCCCGTGCCGCCAGCAAGCGCGCAGGGGCCCGCATCCGAGGCGGTCGGAAGCCTATGGAATGGAGCTGCGTGGAGGAGGGCGGCAGGGCACCGGGATCAGTCGATGACCACCAGCGCGGGGTACTCGTGCAGGCGTGCGGCGGTGATGTCCGCCAGGGCGCGGACCACGGCGATGGGGTCGTCGAGGCGGTAGTTTCCGGTCACCGCGCGCTCACCCAGGCGCTCATCGGTGTTGATGATCCAGCCGGGGTAGTAGCGCCGCAGCTCCGCCAGCACCTCGCGCAGCGGGCAGTCCTGGAACACCAGGCGACCACGCACCCAGGCCAGGTCCTCGGCGGCCAGGCGGCGCCGATCACTGAAACCATCCGGGCCGATGCGCACGCTGTCGCCAGCGGCGAGGCTCATGCGCGCATCGCTGCGGCGGGAACGCAGGTCCAGCTCGCCGCGTTCCACGCTGACCTCGGCTTCGTCCCCCAGGTAGCGCACGGCGAACGTGGTGTCGCGCACCGACAGGCTCACGGGGCCGGCCTCCACCTCGAAGGGGCGGCTGGGGTCCGGGGCCACGTTGAAATAGGCCTCGCCCTGCAGCAGGCGGGCGCTGCGCTGGGTCGGGTCGATGTCGGCGGCGAAGGCCGTACGGGTGTTGAGCAGCACCCGCGAGCCGTCGGCCAGCTCCACGGTCTGGCGCTGGCCGGTGGCGGTCAGGTGGTCGGCCTGCACGCGCAAGACCAGCTCGTTGTGAAAACCCACGCCCACCGCCAGCAGCACCGCGGCTGCCAAACCCCACAGCGGACGCAGCCGGCGGTCGGAGCGGGGACGGGCGAGGGTGGGTTCCAGACGGGCAGCGGCTTCACCGAGCAGTGGTGCATTCCACATCCGCCGCGCGGCCTCGAAGGCGCGGGCGTGCTCGGGGGATTGCGTACGCCAGCACTCGAAGCGCTGGCGGCACGCGTCATCGGCTTCCTCCAGCAGGATCAGCCAGTCCAGCGCCTCGCCCAGGCAGGCCGGGTCCACCGGTGGGTGGGCATCGGAAGCAGGGCGGTGTTCGTCGGGCACGGGCGCGTCCTCGGGGCGGTGGGCGCCTATTCTTGTCGAACCCGGGCAGGAGCGAAACCCCGTCATGCGGGCGGGTCCAGCCGGCTCATCAGGGTGAGGCAGAGGGTCATGATCAGTTTCAGTTCCTTCTGCACCGTGCTGGGCGAGACGCCGAGCTGCTCGGCGATCTCGCCGTAGCTCAGGCCATGCAGGCGGCTGAGCACGAAGATCCGCTGCTGGCGGGGCGTCAACTGGCCGAGGGTGTCGCCCAGGCGCTCCAGCAGACGCTCGGCGTGCAAACCGTCCTCGGTGGAGGAGGTGGGGGCCGCCACGGCCTCGATCACCGCCTCGGGCACGTCCTCCAGCAGCGTCCGTGACTGCATGCGCACGCGCCGCAGGTGATCCAGGGCCAGGTTGCGCCCGGTCTGGAAGAGGAACGGCTCCAGGTGGTCGATGGGCCGCTCGTGGAGGGTCCGCGCCACCCGCAGGTAGGTTTCCTGCACCAGGTCCTCGGCCACGCTGGGGCTCTTCACCATGCGGGCCAGGGTGCGCAACAGCGGCATGCGCTGGGCGAGGAATACGGCATCGAGGTTGGAAGGGGTCACTGCGACATCCGGCCACCAGAAAATCGCAAATGATAATTGCTTTTATTTGTGTTGGGTAGCGGCCCGCTCAGTCCCGCTTGCGCTGCCTTGGCGCCTCCGCCTCGGCCGTGCGCGCATCGTGCAGGCGGCGCGTGTCGCTGCGCACCTGGGCGTGGCTGATCAGGGCGAAGATCAGGCTGCCGCCGACGATGTTGCCCGCCAGGGTGGGGCCGGCGAAGTCGAGCCAGAAGGCCGCCCAATCGAGGTGCCCGGCGAACACCAGGTAGGACACCTCCGCCGAGCCGACCACGATGTGGGTGAAGTCTCCCAGTGCCATCAGGTAGGTGACGAGGATGATCAGCAGCGGCTTGGCGCTTTCCTGGGAGGGGATCATCCACACCAGGGTGGCGATCATCCAGCCGGAGACGATGCCCTTGGCGAACATCTGGCCGTTGTCGTTCTCCATCACCTTGCGGCCTATGTCGAGGAAGGCACGGTCCGTGGCGCCGTCGAAGATCGGCAGGTGCAGCATCACCCAGGCCACCAGCAGGGTGCCGGCCAGGTTGCCCGCCAGCACCACGCCCCACAGGCGCAGCAGGCGGCCGAGGTTGTGCAGGGTCGGCTGGCTCATCACCGGCAGCACGGCGGTCAGGGTGTTCTCGGTGAACAGCTGCTGGCGCGCGAGGATCACCGCCAGGAAGCCCGCCGAGTAGCCCAGGCTGGCGATCACCTGGCTGGAGGGGCTGTCCGGCAGGCGCGCATGCAGCAAACCCATCGCCATCAGCGACAGGCCCATGGTCAGGCCCGCCGCCAGGGCCGACCACCACAGCGCGGCGGCCTTGCGCTCCAGTTCCTGGTCGCCCTGGGTGCGGATGATCTCGTGGAGCACCGCCGCCCGGGGCGGCTGGTTCTCGTTCACGTCCTGGCGTTCGCGGGGGGACAGCCCCGGTGTCTTGCCGTCTTCGCTCATGGCGGGCTCCTGCAGGTGATGCAGGGTTGATCCTCGCAAGTGGCGTTTGGTTCGGCTGCGTTTCGTGCCGCTCGGCGGCTGGTGGAAGGGCCCGCCGCTGGCTAGGATGGCGGCCTGTTTTCGGAGGCCCGCGATGGACACGCGCTACCTGATCGACATGCGCCTGAAGGCCGACAAGGCCGAGGGCCGCAGCGACTACCCCTATTCGCTCCCGGCGGTCAGGCACCTGGGGCGCCTGGAGTTCAGTCCCACCGTGACCTTCCTGGTGGGGGAGAACGGTTCGGGCAAGTCCACCCTCATGGAGGCGCTGGCCGTGACCCTGGGCTTCAACCCCGAGGGTGGCACCCGCAACTTCAACTTCGGCACCTGGGCCTCCCACTCCGAACTGCACCAGGCCCTGCGGGTCGGCAAAGGCGTGCGCCGCGCCCGCGATGGGTTCTTCCTGCGGGCGGAGAGCTTCTTCAACGTCGCTACCGAGATCGAGCGGATGGACGCCGAGCCCGCCCCGGCGCCGCCGGTGATCGACTCCTACGGCGGGCTCTCGCTGCATGAGCAGTCCCACGGCGAATCCTTCTTCGCACTGATGATGAATCGCTTCGGCGGCAAGGGTGTCTACCTGCTGGACGAACCCGAGGCCGCGCTCTCGCCCCAGCGCCAGCTGGCGATGCTGGCGCGCATCCACGACCTGGTGAAGGACGACTCGCAGTTCGTCATCGCCACCCACTCGCCGATCCTCATGGCCTACCCGGGCGCCTGGATCTATCAGTGCGGGCCCCAGGGCTTCGAGCGGGTGGACTACGACGACACCGAACACGTGCGGGTGACCCGGGGTTTTCTCGCCAACCCCGCACGCACGCTGCGCACCCTGCTGGATTGAACCTGCCCACCACCTACGGACGGACCCGACCATGGACGACCTGTTCCCCAACCCCTTCCTGCTGGCCGGTGGCGCACTGAGTGCGCTCGCTGCGCTGCTGCACCTCGGCTGCATCCGCTATGGCGCGCCCTGGTACCGCTTCTTCGGCGCCGGTGAGCGCATGGCGCGCCTGGCCGAGGCCGGCAGCCCGTTCCCGACGCGGGTGACCCTGGGCATCACCCTGGTGCTCGGCCTGTTTGCGCTGTACGCGTTCTGTGCCGGGTTCGGCCGGCCGCTGCCCCTGAGCCGCCTGGCCCTGGGCGGGATCGCCGCCGTCTACCTGCTGCGCGGGGTCGGCGGGCTGGCGCTGATCCCTGTCGGGCTCGGCCGCGGCCCGGCGTTCTGGCTGTGGAGTTCGCTCATCTGCCTGGCCCTGGGTGGCCTGCACCTGGCGGGATTGCTGCAGGCCTGGCCGGCGCTCTGAGGCCGCCTCCAGGCGCGCCAGGCTGACAGCCCGCAGCGCGTGATGGCGGTGTGCCCACCCAGCCTTCAGCGGGAAATACCGCCCCGCAGCGTCAGGTCGTTCGACCCGCCTGGCGCCGCTTTTCCTACAGACTCGGCAGGGTCTGCGCCGCAGACGGCCCGGCATCCGCCGGCTGCCCTCGCTTCGGTTCCCACCCCTTCGCGTCGCCTCCTGAACAGGGCTGGGCCCTGTGCTAGAACCCGGAGCCAGTTCACTGACCGGAGGGGTGGGAAATGAAGGGATTGTCCATCAAGCAGAAGATCCTCGCGCTGGCCATGCTGCCATTGCTGTTGCTCGCGCTGGCCGGCGCCTGGACCGGCTTCGACCAGGCCCGCGACCTGCGCGACCTGGGGCGCGACACCCTGCGCCAGTCGCTGCTGGATGCACGCCGCGACCAGTTGGCCAACTACATGGAGCTGGCCCTGTCCGCCGTCGAACCGGCCCTCGCGCGGGGCGAGCCGGAACGGGCCAAGGACCTGCTGCGCGCCCTGCGCTTCGACGGCGACAGCGGCTACTTCTTCGTCTACGACACCCACGGCGTGCAGGTGGTCAGCGGCGACAACCCCTCGCGGGAAGGCAACGACTACTGGAGTTCCAGCACCCCGGACGGACGCGCCCTGGTGCAGGAGTACATCGAGGCTGCCAAGCGCGGCGGCGACTACCTGGAATACGGCTGGACCAAACCGGGCCAGGACGCCCCATCCCCCAAGCTCGCCCACGTCGTCCCCGTGCCCGGCACCGACTGGGTGCTGGGCACCGGCTTCTACATCGACGACCTCGACGCCCTGGTCGCCGCCCTCGACGAGGAGTTCGCCGGAGCCCTGCGCGAGAGCCTGATGCGCGGCGGCTTTTCCGTGGTGCTGCTGCTCGGGCTGGTGGTGGGGCTGGTGATGCTGCTGGTGCGCAGCATCCATGCACCACTGGGCCAGGCCGTCTCCACCATGGAGGACATCGCCCGGGGCGAGGGCGACCTGACCCGCCGGCTGGACGAATCCAGCGGCCACGAACTCGGCGCCCTGGCCACCTCCTTCAACCGCTTTGCCGAGCAGGTGCGCCATCTGGTGCGGCAGACCCGCGAGTCCTCCGACACCCTGGGCCGCGCCAGCGAAGAGCTGGAAGCCTTCATGGCCGGCATCGGCCAGGGCATCGACACCCAGCACCGCGAGAGCGACCAGCTGGCCACCGCCACCGAGGAAATGTCCGGCGCGGCCCAGCAGATCGCCGGCAGTGCCTCCAGCGCCGCCCAGGCCGCCCGTGATGCCGAGCACCGGGTGGACGAGGCACGCAGCCTGGTGGGCGGCGCCACGGCGGAGATCCGCGGGCTGGAAGGCCAGGTGGCGGAAGGCGTCGCCACCATCCGCCAGCTCGGCAGCGAGTCCGAGAACATCGGCGGGGTGCTGGATGTGATCCGTGGCGTGGCCGAGCAGATCAACCTGCTGGCACTCAACGCCGCCATCGAAGCGGCCCGTGCCGGCGAGCAGGGGCGTGGGTTCGCCGTGGTGGCGGACGAAGTGCGCACCCTGGCCGGCCGCACCCAGAGCAGCACGGCGGAAATCCAGGGGATGATCGAGCGCCTCCAGGGTGGCGCCCGCGAGGCCATCGCCGTCATCGAGCAGATCCGCCAGGGTTGCGCCCGCAGCGTCGCCGAAGTGGCCCGGGTCGGTCAGGCCCTGGAGGCCATCAGCGAGGCCGCCGGCATCATCAACGGCATGAACGCCCAGATCGCCGACGCCGCCGCCGAGCAGACCCGGGTCTGCGAGTCGATCAACCACAACGTGCACCAGATCGTCACCATCGCCCAGCACACCGCCGAGAGCAGCCACACCGCCAACGGCATCACCCAGCGCCTGGCCGAGATGGCCGGCGGCCTGCAGCGCCTGGTAGGACGCTACCGCGCCGACTGAGCGTTGCGCGCCGCCAGCGCCTCGATGGCCCGCACCCCGGCGCGCATTCGCGCCACGGCGGCGGAATTGGCCGAATGCACATGGATGTGCGGCGGCACGAACCCCCGCAGCGCCACCGCTTCCTCGATCCACAGGATCACGTCATAGCCGGTGCCACGCTGGTCATCGCCCAGGTCGTGGTCCAGGCTCAGTTCGCTGACCTGGCCGGTCTCCAGCAGCGCGATCACCTCATCCGGCCACCAGGCACGGACCCAGCCCTCGGGCGTCGCGCGTTCGTCGTCCAGATAGACCTTCATTGCATCAGAGCTCCGTTACCCATTGCTCGCTGGCTTCGCTCAGGGGCGGTGGCGGCTGGTTCAGGCGTACCGCCTCCTCATCGCCGCAGTTGAAGAACACCAGGTAATCACCCCCTTCCAGGGTGATTCTGAAACCCTCCAGCAGGCACGCCTCATGCTGCTGGTAAACGACGCGCAACCCCTCGACTCCGATCACCTGCCGGCCGATGAGATGCCTGGCGTCCAGCGTGGCGAGCAGGTCCTCGGCCCTCCAGTCGCAACGGGCGTCGTCGCTGATGTCGAACTCCTCGAGCACCTGGAGTGCGCGGCTCGCCGCCATGACACTCTCGCCGTCGGAGGCCAGTGACAGCGTCACTGCCTTGCCGCCTTCGCAGGTGAACTCCACCTCGCCGACGGCTTCCGGCTCGGGAGCACCGTTGAACAGGTAGCGGGCATTGCGGACCCGGACCAGCTTCCGCCCCAGCAGTGTGCGAACCGTTTCCAGGCTGGCGCGTGCCTGCTCCAGGGTTTGCATCGTGTCGTCCCACCTCGTTTCGAGGCGCGCAGTGTAGCGGTTCGTCCGCCGCTAAATCCCCATCACCCTGCAACGTCTTCTGTGCACACGGCCGGTATGCGCCACACGCACCGGCCCGGAGCCAGATGCCACTTTCATCGAGGGTCGAAGGATGCACGTCGCCACCAGCCTCACCACCAGCCAACCGCACGCCGTTGCCGAAGACGAGACGCTCTACCAGTTCGAAACCTCACCGCTGCTGGCCCGCCAGGCACGGCAGGAATCCAATGCCCGCAGCTACCCCCGGCGCATCCCCCTGGCGCTCAAGCGCGCGCGTGGGCTGTATGTCGAGGACGTCGAGGGCCGCACCTTCATCGACTGCCTTGCCGGTGCCGGCACCCTGGCCCTCGGGCACAACCACCCGGTGGTGATCGAGGCCATCCGCCAGGTGCTGGCCGACGAGCTGCCGCTGCACACCCTCGACCTCACCACCCCGGTGAAGGACCAGTTCGTCCAGGACCTCTTCGGCCTGCTGCCCGAGGGCCTGGCCCGCGAGGCGAAGATCCAGTTCTGCGGCCCCACCGGCACCGACGCGGTGGAGGCGGCGCTGAAGCTGGTGCGCACCGCCACTGGGCGCAGCACCATCCTCTCGTTCCAGGGCGGCTACCACGGCATGAGCCAGGGCGCCCTGGGGCTGATGGGCAACCTGGGGCCGAAGAAGGCCCTGGGCGCCGTGCTCGGCAATGGCGTGCAGTTCGCTCCCTATCCCTATGACTACCGCTGCCCCTTCGGCCTGGGTGGCCAGGCCGGCGTGCGCGCCAACCTGCATTACCTGGAAAACCTGCTCAGCGACCCCGAGGCCGGCGTGATGCTGCCGGCGGCGGTGATCGTCGAAGCGGTACAGGGGGAGGGCGGCGTGGTGCCGGCGGACATCGAGTGGCTGCGCGGCCTGCGCCGCATCACCGAGAAGGCCGGCGTGGCACTGATCGTCGACGAGATCCAGAGCGGCTTCGGCCGCACCGGCAGGATGTTCGCCTTCGAGCACGCCGGCATCGTGCCCGACGTGGTGGTGCTGTCCAAGGCCATCGGCGGCAGCCTGCCGCTGGCGGTGATGGTCTACCGCGAATGGCTCGACGCCTGGGGCCCGGGCGCCCACGCCGGCACCTTCCGTGGCAACCAGATGGCCATGGCCGCCGGCTCGGCGGTGATGCGCTACCTCAAGGACCACGACATCCCCACCCATGCCGCCGCCATGGGCGAGCGCCTGGCCGGTCACCTGCGCGAACTGCAGCGCGACTACCCGCAGCTGGGCGACATCCGTGGGCGCGGGCTGATGCTCGGCGTCGAACTGGTGGACCCCTCCGGCACGCCGGACGCCCTCGGCCACCCGCCCACCTACAGCGCCCTGGCCTCGCGCTTGCAGGCCCAGTGCCTGAAGCGCGGGCTGATCCTCGAACTGGGTGGCCGCCACGGCAGCGTGGTGCGCTTCCTGCCGCCGCTGATCATCACCGCCGACCAGGTGGACGAAGTCGCCCGCCGCTTCGCCCGTGCCCTGGCCGCTGCGTTGCAGGAAGCGGCCTGAGGCCGCCGGGAGATCGTCATGAGCACCTTGCTGGAACTCCTCGCCCGGCCCCTGCTGCCGGGCGTGGGCAACCTGCCGTTGCTGGTCCAGGCCCCGGAGCCGGGGCTGGACCTGAACGAGGCGCTGGAGCCGATCCGCGAGCTGGTGGACCGCCACCTGCTCAGCGTCGGCGGCATCCTCTTCCGTGGGTTCGACGTGGGCGGCGCGGAAGCCTTCCGCCGCTTCGCCGCCGGCTTCGGCCACCCGCTGCTGAACTACGAGTTCGGCTCCACCCCGCGCACCAACGTCACCCAGGGCGTGTACACCTCCACCGAGTACCCTCCGCACCAGAAGATCCCGCTGCACAACGAACAGGCCTACACCCGCGAATGGCCGATGAAGATCTGGTTCTACAGCATGGTCGCCGCCGAGACCGGCGGTGAAACGCCCATCGCCGACAGTCGCGAGGTGTTCCGCCGCATCGACCCACGCATCCACGAACGCTTCACCCGCCATGGGCTGATGTACGTGCGCAACTTCGGCAACGGCCTCGACGTGCCCTGGGAGCAGGTGTTCAACAGCGACGACCCGGCGGTGGTGGAAGCCTACTGCCAGCGCCACCGCATCGCCTGCGAATGGAAGGAGGACGGCGAACTGCGCACCCGCCAGGTGTGCCAGGCCGTCGCCCGCCACCCACGCACCCGGGAGGACGTCTGGTTCAACCAGGCGCACCTGTTCCACGTCTCCAACCTCCCCCCGGAGGTGCGCGAGAGCCTGCTGGAGATCGTCGAGGAAGAGGACCTGCCGCGTAACGTCTACTACGGCGACGGCTCGCCCATCGAGGACGCCATCCTCGACGAAGTGCGCGGCGTGCTCGACGACTGCACCATCGCCTTCCCCTGGCAGGAAGGCGACGTGATGATGCTCGACAACATGCTCGCCGCCCACGCCCGCAGCCGCTTCACCGGCGCACGCAAGGTCATCGTCGCCATGGCCGAGGGTCATGGAGCCGATTGATCGGCTCACCCAAGAGAAGGGTGAGAGCAATCTGGTGCGCATTCCGGGGTATTTCCGGGATGGAAGGGTTGGGCAGGGACAAGGGCCCCTTCAGAAGGCTGAGCGTAATCGTTGCAGAGGGGGTTGAGCGGCATGGATGCCGCGAGAGACGCGTCAGGCCATGGATGGCCTGTCGCGGCGTACCCCCGGCGCAATGATGTAGCGAGGGCAGTTTGGCGAAGCCAAACCCGCATGTAGGGGCCAGACCTTTTGGTTTCTTTTGGGGCGATTGCCAAAAGAAACTCGCCCGGCAAGGCGAAACAGAATGCTCAGGCAGTGCTCGCTAATCGGCTTGGCCTAGTGCTTGTCGAGGGCTGCAATGCCGATGGCCGGGTTTCATAAGTGGGCTTCTTCAACGGCTAAATGCAAAGCCAAATCGTTCGTTCATCTGGTATCGCGGAGCCCAGGGCTCCCTCCACCCGATCGGACGACCCATGACCACCCTCGATCAATCCCGCCTCCTGGCCCGTCGGTTCATCGACCTTCCCCCCGAAAAGCGCCACCTGTTCCTCGAAGCCCTCAAGGGTGAGCAGATGGACTTCGCCAGCTTCCCCATCCCCGATTGCAGCGGCAGCCCTAGCCGCGACCTGCTGTCCTACGCCCAGCAGCGCATGTGGTTCCTCTGGCAGCTGGAACCCACCAGCGCCGCCTACAACCTGCCCGGCGCCGTGCGCCTGCTGGGCCCGCTGGAGCGCAGCGCGCTGGACCGCGCCTTCGCCGACCTGGTGGCACGCCACGAGTGCCTGCGCACCACCTTCCACGAGGCCGACGGCCAGGCCTTCCAGCGGGTCGGCGACGGTGCTGACGCCCAGGTACGCCACCTGGACCTGTCCGCCCTGGCGCCCGACGAGCGCCTGCAATGCACCCGCGAAGCGGTCGCCCGGGAGGCCGGCCAGCCCTTCGACCTGGAGCAGGGCCCGCTGCTGCGGGTGGTGCTGCTGCGCCTCGCCGCCGACGAGCACGTGCTGCTGCTGACCATGCACCACATCATTGCCGACGGCTGGTCGATGAACATCCTCATCGAGGAGTTCATGCGCTGCCTGGACGCCCGCAGCGCCGGTGCCGAACCGCAGCTCCCGGTACTGCCCGTGCAGTACCGCGACTACGCCCTGTGGCAACGCAGCTGGCTGGAAGCCGGCGAGCGCGAGCGCCAGCTCGACTACTGGCGCGGCCAGCTGGGCGAGGAGCACCTGCCCCTGGAGCTGCCCAGCGACCGCCCGCGCCCGGCACAGCCCAGCCATGCCGGTGCGCGCATCGAGTTCGCCCTCGAACCGGCGCTGCACGCCGGCCTCAAGGCCCTGGCCCAGCGCCAGGGCGTGACCCTGTTCGTGGTGCTGCTGGCGGCCTTCAAGACCCTGCTGTACCGCTACAGCGGCCAGGGCGACATCCGGGTCGGCGGGCTGATCGCCAACCGCAACCGGGGCGAGGTCGAGGGCCTGATCGGCTTCTTCGTCAACACCCAGGTGCTGCGCAGCCAGCTGGATGGGCGCCTGCCGTTCGCACAGCTGCTGCAGGACCTGCGCCTCACTGCACTGGGTGCCCAGGCGCACCAGGAGCTGCCCTTCGACGCGCTGGCGGAGGCCCTGCAGCCCAATCGCAGCCAGAGCCAGAACCCGTTGTTCCAGGTCATGTACAACCATCAGCCGCTGGTCACCGACATCCAGGGCATGCGCCTGGGCTGTGGCCTGCAACTGGCGCACCTGGACGCCGAGCAGAGCGTCGCCGGCGCCCGCCACCATGCCGCCGCCAGCGACCTGATGCTGGAGACCCGGGAGGAGGGCGAGCGCCTGCTGGCCGCCTTCACCTATGCCACCGACCTGTTCGACGGCACCACCGTCGAGCGCATGGCCGGTCACTGGCGCAACCTGCTGCACAGCGTGGTCGCCGACCCCAGTCGCCGTCTTGGCGAACTGCAAGTGCTGGACAGCGAAGAAACCCGCCAATTGCAGGCCTGGGCCCTGCGCGGCGCCGCTCCCCAGGCACCGGAGCCGGCCCACCTGCGCTTCCAGGCCCAGGCCGCGCGCACCCCCGAGGCCATCGCCCTGGTGCTGGCCGGCGAAAGCGCCGGCGCCCAGCTGACCTACGCCGAGCTGGAACGCCGCAGCAACCGCCTGGCCCACCGCCTGGTGCAACTGGGCGTCGGCCCCGAGGTGCTGGTGGGCGTCGCCCTGGAGCGCTCCCTGGACATGGGCGTGGCATTGCTGGCGGTGCTCAAGGCCGGCGGCGCCTACGTGCCCCTCGACCCCCAGGCACCCGGCGAGCGCATCGCCCAGGTGTTCGACGACAGCGGCCTGCGCCTGCTGCTGACCCAGGCCGCACTGCACGACACGCTGCCCCAGGTCTCGGGCATCCACAGCCTGTGCCTGGACCAGGCCGGCAACGGGCTCGAAGACCAGCCGGAGCACGCGCCGAACGTGGCGGTGGCGCCTGGCAACCTGGCCTACGTGATCTACACCTCCGGCTCCACCGGCCGGCCCAAGGGCGTGGCCATCAGCCACGGCGCCCTGGCCGAGTTCTGCGTGCTGGCCGCCGACTACTCGCGCCTGCAGCCGGGCGACCGCGTGCTGCAGTTCGCCACCTGCAGCTTCGACGGCTTCGTCGAGCAGTTCTACCCGCCGCTGTGCGTCGGCGCCCGCGTGGTGCTGCGCGACGGCCGCCTGTGGGACAGCGCAGCCTTCCAGCAGGCCCTGGTGGCGCATGGCATCACCCTGGCCGACCTGCCCGCCGCCTACTGGCACATGCTGGTGCAGGACTACGCCCAGGGTGCCCCGCAGGCCTTCGGCGCGCTGCGCCAGATCCACGTCGGTGGCGAAGCCATGGCCGTGGACGGCCTCGACCTCTGGCGCCGTGCCGGGCTGGCCGGCGTGCGCCTGCTCAACACCTACGGCCCCACCGAGGCCACGGTGGTTTCCAGCGTCCATGACTGCAGCGAGCTGGCCTCGGCCGATGTCTCCTGGCGCGGCATCCCCATCGGCCAGGGCCTGGCCGGGCGCTGCCTGTTCATCCTCGACGGCGAGTTGCAGTCGGTGCCGGCGGGCGCCATCGGCGAGCTGTACATCGGCGGCCCGGGCCTGGCGCGGGGCTACCACGGCCAGCCGGGGCTCACCGCCCAGCGCTTCCTGCCCGACCCGCAGGTGCCCGGCGAGCGCCTCTACCGCACCGGCGACCGCGCGCGCTTCAACGCCAGCGGCACCATCGAGTACGTCGGCCGCGTCGACCACCAGGTGAAGGTGCGCGGCTTCCGCATCGAGCTGGGCGAGATCGAGATGCGCCTGCAGCAATGCCCCGGCGTGCGCGAGGCCGCCGTGCTGGCCCTGGACATGGCCGGCGGGCGGCAACTGGTCGGCTACCTGGCCACCGAGACCGACGGCAGCGGCCCCGACGCGCAGCGCCAGCGCATCCGCGAGGCCCTGCGCGCGACCCTGCCGGACTACATGGTGCCCACGCACCTGGTGCTGCTGGAGCGCCTGCCGCTGACCCCCAGCGGCAAGCTCGATCGCAAGGCCCTGCCCGAGCCCGACCCGAGCCAGCTGCAGGCCGCCTACCGCGCGCCGGCCAGCGAGCTGGAACAGCGCCTGGCCGGCATCTGGATKGAGGTGCTGCAGGTGCCCCGCGTCGGCCTCGACGACAGCTTCTTCGACCTGGGCGGGCACTCGCTGCTGGCGGCCCAGGTCATCGCCCGGATCAAGTCCGAGCTGGGCGTCGCGCTGCCCATGCGCTGCCTGTTCGAACGCCCGCACCTGGCGGCCCTGGCCGAAGAGCTGGAGGCCCTGGGCGGCACCGCCGACGAGGACTGGGCCGACATGGAAGCGTTCATGAATTCACTGGAGGAGGTTTGAGCATGTCCCGCACCACCACGCTGCGCATCGCCGAGAAATTCATCGGCCTGCCGCTCGAACAACGCCGCCAGTTCCTCGACAAGCTGCGCCAGGACGGCAAGGACTTCGGCCTGCTGCCGATCCCCGTGAGCCGTCACGGCCAGGACGCCATCCCGGTGTCCTACGCCCAGCAGCGCCTGCTGTTCCTCTGGCAGCTGGACCCCGGCAGCGCCGCCTACAACATGGCCGCCGGCCTGCGCCTGAAGGGCGAGCTGGACGAAGCCCGCCTGCAGCGCGCCTTCGATGCCCTGATCGAGCGCCACGAAGCGCTGCGCACCGTGTTCCAGGTGGACGGCGAGCAGCCGCTGCAACGGGTGCTGCCCGCCGCGCCCCTGGCCCTGCGCCAGGTCGATCTCTCCAGCAGCAACGACCCCGAGACCGAGCTGGCCCGCCAGGTGGACGAGGAGGTGGGCCGGCCCTTCGACCTGCTGCACGGCCCGCTGCTGCGCGCCAGCCTGTTCCGCCTCGGCGAGGACACGTGCGTGCTGGTGGTGTGCATGCACCACATCGTCTCCGACGGCTGGTCCATGGACGTGATGGTCCGCGAGTTCGTCCAGGCCTACCAGGCCGGTGCCGAGAGCCTGCCGCCGCTGCCCCTGCAGTACGCCGACTACGCCCTGTGGCAGCGCCGCTGGCTGGAGGCGGGCGAGGGCGAACGCCAGCTGCAGCACTGGCGCGAGCAGCTGGGTGAGGAGCACCCGCTGCTGGAGGTGGCCCCCGACTTCCCCCGCCCGCCGGTGCAGAGCCTCAAGGGCGAGACGCTGCGGTTCGATTTCGGCACGGCGCTCTCCAGCCGTTTGCGCGAAACCGCCCGCGTCGAGGGCGTGACCCTGTTCATGCTGGCCCTGGCCGGCTACGCGCTGTTCCTCTCGCGGCATTCCGGCCAGCGCGATATCCGCATCGGCGTGCCCAACGCCAACCGCGGGCGCGAGGAGGTGGAAGGGCTGATCGGCTTCTTCGTCAACACCCAGGTGCTGCGCTGCGTCATCGACGAACGCCAGTCGCTGCGCGAACTGCTGGCCCAGGTGCGCGAGGCCGCCTTCGCCGCCCAGGCCAACCAGGAGCTGCCCTTCGAGCAACTGGTGGACGTGCTCGCGCCCGAGCGCAGCCTCGGCCACAACCCGCTGTTCCAGGCCAAGTTCAACCAGAACGTCGGCGTGCAGAAACAGACCGCGCTGCAACTGCCGGGCCTCGTCGTCAGCGAATACCCGCTGCGCAAGGAGGGCACCCACTTCGACCTGGCCCTGGACATCACCGATGACGGCGAGCGCATCCATGGTGAGATGACCTACGCCAGCGACCTCTACCAGCGCGCCAGCATCGAGGGCTTCATCGCCTCCCTGCGGGCACTGTTCGAAACCCTGCTGGAGCGCCCCGATGCGCCGTTGCACAGCCTGGTCGAATCCCCTGCGCCGCAGCCCGCCGCCGAGCGGCCGCAACCGGCCCTGGTGCTGCAGCGCTGGGACGAGCAGGTGCGCCGCCAACCCGAGGCCCTGGCCGCCGTCTGCACCGACAGCCAGCTGACCCATGCCGAGCTGGATGCCCGTGCCAACCGCCTGGCCCAGCACCTGCGCAGCCTCGGCGTCACCCCTGGCGTGCCGGTGGCGGTGCTGATGGAGCGCTCGCTGGACTGGCTGGTGAGCCTGCTCGGCATCCTCAAGGCCGGCGGCCTGTACATGCCGCTGGACGTCAAGGCACCCACCGAACGCCTGCAGGGCATGCTCCAGCGCAGCGGTGCCCGGGTGCTGCTGTGTGATGCGGGCGAGACGCGCCAGGCGGCACTGGCCGGCAGCGGCTGCCAGGTGCAGCCGTACCAGCCCGAACATTGGGCTGTGCTGCCTGCCGAGGCGCCTGTGCTTGCGGCGTTGCCCGAGGCACCGGCCTACGTGATCCACACCTCCGGCTCCACCGGCCAGCCCAAGGGCGTGGTGGTCAGCCACGGCGCGCTGGCCAGCTACGTCGACGGCCTGCTGCAGCGCCTGGACCTGCCGGCGGACGCCAGCCTGGCGCTGGTCTCCACCATCGCCGCCGACCTCGGCCACACCGTGTTGTTCGGCGCCCTGTGTTCCGGGCGGACGCTGCACGTGCTGCCGGAGTCCCTGGGCTTCGACCCGGATGCCTTCGCCGCCTACATGGCCGAGCAGCGCATCGGCGTGCTGAAGATCGTCCCCAGCCACCTCGGTGGCCTGCTGCAGGCGGCCAATGCGGCCGATGCGCTGCCCGAGCATGCGCTGATCGTCGGCGGCGAGGCCTGTTCCCCGGCGCTGTACCGCAAGGTGCGCGAGCTCAAGCCCGGCTGCCGCTTCATCAACCACTACGGTCCCAGCGAGACCACCGTGGGCGTGCTCACCCACGAGGTGCGGGGTGAGCTGGCCGAAGGCGCCGGCATCCCCCTGGGCGAGGCCTTGCCGGGCGCCCGCGTGCAGGTGCTGGACGATGTGCTCAACCCGCTGCCGGCGCGCGTCGCCGGCGAGCTGTACATCGGGGGTGACAGCCTGGCCCAGGGCTACCTTGGCCAGGCCGCGCTCACCGCCGAACGCTTCGTGCCCGACCCCTTCGGCGCGCCGGGTGCGCGCCTGTACCGCAGCGGCGACCGCGTGCGCCGCGATGGCGAGGGGCTGCTGCACTTCCTCGGCCGCGCCGACGACCAGGTGAAGATCCGTGGCTACCGGGTCGAGCCGGGCGAGGTCGCCCGCGTGCTGCGTGGCCTAGCCGGCGTGCACGACGCCGTGGTGCTGGCCGTGCCCCAGGGCGACGAGCCGGCGCAGCTGCAACTGATCGGCTGGTGCGTGCCCGAGGACGCCAACCTGAGCGCCCAGGCCCTGCGCGAACAGCTGCAGGCACGGCTGCCGGACTACCTGGTGCCGGCCCACCTGCTGCTGCTGGAGCGCCTGCCGCTCACTGCCAACGGCAAGCTGGACCGCCGCGCGCTGCCCCAGCCCGAGGTGCAGCAGAAGCGCCACGTGGCGCCGAGCACGCCGGTCGAGGAACAACTGGTGGCCATCTGGCAGGCGGTGCTCAAGCGCGAGGCCATCGGCGTCGAGGACAACTTCTTCGAGCTGGGCGGTGACTCCATCCTCAGCCTGCAGATCATTGCCCGGGCCAAGCGCCAGGGCATCAAGCTGACCCCACGCCAGCTGTTCGAGAAACAGACCATCGCCCAGCTGGCCCAGGTCGCCAGGGTGGACAGCCGCCCGGCAGCGCCCCGTGCGCCGGCCCAGGTCAGCGGCGAGATGCCCCTGTTGCCGGTGCAGGCCCGTTTCTTCGAACGGGTGCAGGCCGAGCCCCATCACTACAACCAGGCGGTCATGCTGCAGCCGCGCCAGCCGCTGACTGCCCCCGTCGTCGAACAGGCGCTGGCGGTGATGGTGGCCCAGCACGACGCCCTGCGGCTGGTCTTCCGCCAGCAGGCGGACGGCTGGCGTGCGGAACACCAGGCCACCGCGCCGGCCGGCCTGCTGTGGCAGCGCCAGGCGAGTGATGCCGCGCAGCTGCAGGCGATGGCCGACGAGGCGCAACGCAGCCTCGACCTGGGCGACGGGCCGCTGCTGCGCGCCGTGCTGTTCGACCTCGCCGACGGCAGCCAGCGCCTGCTGCTGGTGATCCACCACCTGGTGGTGGACGGCGTGTCCTGGCGCATCCTGCTGGAGGACCTGGAGCAGGCCTGCACGGCGCTGCTCGCCGGCCGCACCCCGGCACCGGCAGAGAAGGGCACCGCCTTCAAGGCCTGGGCCGAGCGCCTGGGCCAATGGGCCCGCGAGCCGGCCCGTGACGCCGAGCTGGCCTATTGGCAGGCGAGCCTCAGCGGCCAGGCGGATGACCTGCCGGGCGCACGCCGCGACGCCGGGCTGCAGGTGCGCCACGCCCGCACCCTGCATTGCCGCCTGGATGCCGAGACCACCCGCCAGCTGCTGCAGCAGGCGCCCGCCGCGTATCGCACCCAGGTCAACGACCTGCTGCTCACCGCCCTGGCGCGGGTGCTGTGCCGCTGGAGCGGGCAGGGCAGTGCGCTGGTGCAACTGGAGGGCCACGGCCGCGAAGACCTGTTCGAGGGCGTCGACCTGAGCCGCACCGTCGGCTGGTTCACCAGCCTGTTCCCGGTGGCGCTGACCCCGGCCGAGGGCCTGGCCGGCTCGATCAAGGCGATCAAGGAGCAACTGCGCGGGGTGCCCGACCGGGGCATCGGCCATGGCGTGCTGTGCCACCTGGGCACACCCGCGCAGCGGGCCGCCCTGGCGGCGTTGCCCCAGGCGCGGGTGACCTTCAACTACCTCGGCCAGTTCGACCAGGGCTTCGGCGACGAGCGCCTGTTCGCGCCTGCCGCCGAAAGCGTCGGCGCCACCCAGTCGGCCGAGGCGCCGCTGGGCAACTGGCTGAGCGTCAACGGCCAGGTGCTGGGTGGTGAACTGGAGCTGGGCTGGACCTTCAGCCAGGAGATGTTCGACGAGACCGCCATCGCCGCACTGGCCGCCGACTACGCCCGCGAGCTGGCGGCGCTGGTCGGGCATTGCCTGGACGCCCAGGCCGGCGGCGCCACCCCGGCCGACTTCCCCCTGGCGGGCCTGACCCAGGCGCAGCTGGACGCGCTGCCGGTGGACCTGCGCGAGGTGGAGGACATCTACCCGCTGTCGCCCATGCAGGAAGGCCTGCTGATGCACACGCTGCTGGAGCCGGGCTCCGGCATCTACATGATGCAGTACTGCTACAGCGTCGAAACCGAGATCGACCCCGAGCGCTTCGCCCGTGCCTGGCAGGCCGTCGGCCAGCGCCACGACGCGCTGCGCACCACCTTTTCCTGGACCGTGGGCGAGCGCCTGCTGCAGATCGTCCGCCGCACCGCGCAGCCGGACGTGCAACTGCACGACTGGCGCGACTTGCCGGCCGCCGAACACGAGGCCAAGCTGCGCGAGATGCTTGCCGAGGAGCGCCGCCAGGGCTTCGACCTGCAGGGCGCGGTGCCTTTCCGCCTGCGCCTGATCCAGCTGGGCGAGCGCCGCTTCGGCTTCGTCCTGAGCAACCACCACATCCTCATCGACGCCTGGTGCCGCTCGCTGCTGGTGGACGAGTTCTTCGAGCTCTACGCCGCCCTCGGCGAAGGCCGTGAGGCGCGCCTGGCGCCGGCCTCGCGCTACGCCGACTTCATCCGCTGGCTGAACCGTCAGGACCTGCCGGCCTCCGCGCAGCTGTGGCGCGAGCAGCTGGCCGGCTTCGAGCAGCCCACCGGGCTGCCTTTCGACCGCCAGCCGCTGAAGGATGCCGGGCATTCGAGCATCGGCGACCTGCACGCCCACCTGGAGGCAAGCGAAGGCCGACAGCTGCGCGAACTCGCCCAGCGCCACCAGCTCACCGTCAACACCCTGGTCCAGGCCGCCTGGGCGCTGGTGCTGCACCGCTACAGCGGCTCCCGTGACCTGGTCTTCGGCGTGACCGTGGCCGGCCGCCCGGTGGACGTGCCGGACATGCAGCGCACCGTCGGCCTGTTCATCAACAGCATCCCCCTGCGCGTGCACCTGCCCGAGGCGGGCAGCGCCACGACGGTGAGCGGCTGGCTGCAGCAGCTGTTCGCCCTCAACCTGCGCCTGCGCGAGCACGAGCACCTGCCGCTGGTGGACATCCAGGCCTGCAGCGAGATCGGCAAGGGCCAGTCGCTGTTCGACAGCCTCTTCGTGTTCGAGAACGCGCCCATCGAGGACGGCGTGCTGACCCAGGTGGAGAACCTCAACATCAGCTCGGACTCCGGGCGCACCCACACCAACTACCCGATGACCGTGGTCATCTACCCCGGCGATGCCCTGGGCCTGCACCTGTCCTACGACCGCCGCTGGTTCGACGAAACCACCGTCAGCCAGCTGCTGGGCGACTTCAAACGCCTGCTGCTGGCCCTGGGCGAGCACCTGGAGGCGCGTTTCGACGCCTTGCCGCTGCTCGGCACGGACGAGCGCGAGCACCTGCTGCACACCTTCAACCGGTCGGACCGCGACTACCCGCTGGACGGCGGCTACCCGCGCCTGTTCGAGGCCCAGGCGGCGCAGCACCCGCAACGCATCGCCGCCAGCTGCCAGGGCGAAAGCTGGAGCTACGCGCAGCTGGACGCACTGGGCAACCGCATGGCCCAGGCCCTGCTGGAGGCCGGCGTGCAGCCCGACCAGAGCGTGGCGTTGCTGGCCGAGCGTGGCCTGCCGCTGCTGGGGATGATCCTCGGCACCCTCAAGGCCGCCGCCGGCTACCTGCCGCTGGACCCGCACCTGCCGGCCCAGCGCCTGCGCCACATCCTCACCCTCAGCCGTGCGCCGGTGCTGGTGTGCACCGAGGCGTGCCTGCCGGCCCTGGCGCCGCTGCTGGCCGAGGTGGAGGAGGCCGCGCGCCCGCGCCTGCTGGTGTGGGAGCACGTGCAGGACGGCCGTGCCGCTGCCGCGCCGTGCCTGCCCATCGGGCCGCGCCACCTGGCCTACGTGATCTACACCTCCGGCTCCACCGGTGCGCCCAAGGGCGTGATGGTCGAGCAGGCGGGGATGCTCAACAACCAGCTGAGCAAGCTGCCGTACCTGGGCCTCGGCATGGACGACGTGATCGCCCAGACCGCCTCCCAGAGCTTCGACATCTCCGTGTGGCAGTTCCTCACTGCCGGCCTCTGCGGCGCGCGGGTGGAGATCGTCCCGGACGAGATCGCCCACGACCCCGAGGCGCTGCTGAACCATGTCAACCAGGCCGGCATCACCGTGCTGGAGAGCGTGCCCTCGCTGATCCAGGGCATGCTCGAAGCCGCGCCCGTCGCGCTGCCGGGCCTGCGCTGGATGCTCACCACCGGCGAGGCGATGCCGCCGGAGCTGGCGCGCCGCTGGCTGCAGCGCTACCCCCGGATCCCGCTGGTCAACGCCTACGGCCCGGCCGAGTGCTCGGACGACGTGTCGCTGACCCGTGTGGCCGAGGCGGACACCGGCAGCACCTACCTGCCCATCGGTCTGCCCACCGACAACAACCAGCTGCACGTGCTGGACGGCCAGCTGGAGCTGGTGTGCCCGCGCGCCGTGGGCGAGCTGTGCATCAGCGGCACCGGCGTCGGCCGGGGCTACGTCGGCGACCCGGTGCGAACCGCCCTGAGCTTCGTGCCCGACCCCTTCGCCCGGGTGCCCGGGCAGCGCCTGTACCGCTCCGGCGACCTGGTGCGGCGGCGCCTGGACGGCGTGCTGGAGTACGTCGGCCGGGTGGACCACCAGGTGAAGATCCGCGGCTTCCGCATCGAGCTGGGTGAGATCGAGGCGCGCATCCGCGAGCAGGAAGGCGTGCGCGACATCGCCGTGCTCGCCCAGGACCTGGCCGTGGGCCGCCACCTGGTGGCCTACCTGGTGGCCGATGCCGTCAGCTGGGGCGTACGCGGCGACAGCGAGGACGACCAGCGGGCCATCCGCGAGGCGCTCAAGGCCGCGCTGCGGCGCCAGCTGCCGGACTACATGGTGCCGGCGCACTGGGTGCTGCTGGAGAGCATGCCGCTGAACGCCAACGGCAAGCTCGACCGCAAGGCCCTGGCGCAACTCGACACCCGCCAGCTGCTGGCGGACTACGAGGCGCCGCGCAGCGAGCTGGAGCAGCGCCTGGCCGGCATCTGGGCCGAGCTGCTGCAGGTGGAGCGGGTCGGCCTGAAGGACAACTTCTTCGAGCTGGGCGGGCACTCGCTGCTGCTGGTGCGGGTGGCCTCGCGCCTGAAGAACGAACTGGGCATCGACCTACCGATGCAGGATTTCTACACCGCCACCTCCATCGAGGAGCTGGCGGCGCTGATCGAGAAAACGAGGGAGCAGGGCGGTATGGAAGACGATTTCGACGCGATCTTCGAGGCACTGGACGAGCTGGAGGCCTGCGATGCTTAAGCAGGAATCGTCCCAGGCCCAGGTCCTGGTCGAGCGCATCAAGGGGCTGGACCACCCGCGTCGCCAGGCCCTGTTCCGCAAGCTGGCGGAGAAGGGCGTCAACCTCGCCCGGCTGCCCATCGTGCCGCTCAGCGAACGCGAGGGGCTGCCGCTGTCCTACGCCCAGCAGCGCCAGTGGTTCCTCTGGCAGCTGGAGCCGGACAGCGCCGCCTACAACATGCCCACGGCGCTGCGCCTGAAGGGCGAGCTGGATCTCGACGCGTTGCAGCGGAGCTTCGACGCGCTGGTGGCCCGGCACGAACCGCTGCGCACCACCTTCGTGCTGGAGGATGGGCAGCCGCGCCAGCATATCCACCCCCAGGGACGGGTCGTCATCGAGCACGAGCCCCTGACGGGTGCCGACGAGGCGCTGCTGGCCGAGGCCATCGGCCGGGAGGCGCAGCGCCCCTTCGACCTGGAACACGGCTCGCTGCTGCGCGTTCGCCTGCTGGAGCTGGGCGAGGACGACCGGGTGCTGGTGCTGACCCAGCACCACATCGTCTCCGATGGCTGGTCGATGCAACTGATGGTGGAAGAGCTGATCGCCCTCTACCAGGGCTTCCGCCTCGGGCACGACGCCAAGCTGCCACCGTTGGCCATCCAGTACGCCGACTACGCGGCCTGGCAGCGCCAGTGGATGGAGGCTGGCGAACGCGAGCGCCAGCTGGCCTACTGGACCGCGCAGCTGGGTGGCGAGCAGCCGCTGCTGGAGCTGCCGGCCGACCGCCCGCGCCCCGCGCTGCGCAGCGCCCAGGGCGCGCGCCTGAGCCTGGAGCTGGACGGCGCGCTGTTCGGCCGCCTCAAGCAGCTGGCGCAGCGTGAAGGCTGCTCGCCGTTCATGCTGCTGCTGGCTTCCTTCCAGCTCCTGCTGCAGCGTTACTGCGGGCAGGGCGACATCCGCGTCGGCGTGCCGTCCGCCAACCGCAACCGCGCCGAGACCGAGCGCCTGCTGGGCTTCTTCGTCAACACCCAGGTGCTGCGCGCCCAGGTGGAGAACGACGCCTCCTTCGTCGACCTGCTGCAACAGACCCGCCAGGCCGCCCTGGCTGCCCAGGCCCACCAGGACCTGCCGTTCGAGCAACTGGTGGACGCCCTGCAACCGGAGCGCAGCCTCAGCCACAGCCCGCTGTTCCAGGTGATGTTCAACTACCAGGTGAGCGCCGGTGAGGCGGGCGGCCTGGCGGCCGTGCTGCCGGGCCTGCGGGTGGAGCCGGTGCACTGGGCCATGCCCACCACCCAGTTCGACCTGAGCCTGGACTGCACCGAGCATCCCCGTGGCCTCAGCGCTTCGCTGATCTACGCCACCGAGCTGTTCGACGCCGAGCGCATCCAGCGCATGGCGGTGCACTGGCAGAACCTGCTGGCCGCCATCGCCGAGCAGCCGCGCAGCCGCCTCGGCGACCTGCCGATGCTCACCGAGAGTGAGCGTGAGCGCGCCATCCAGGGTTGGAACCACACCGCCCGCGACTACCCCGGCAGCGTGTATGTGCATCAGCTGTTCGAGCAGCGTGCGCTCAGCCAGCCGAATGTCCCGGCGCTGACCTTCGCCGGCCGCACCCTCAGCTATGCCGAACTCAATGCCGAGGCCAACCGGCTGGCCCATCACCTGCGCGGCCTGGACGTCGGCCCGGATGTGCTGGTGGGCATCGCCGCCGAGCGTTCGGTGGAGATGGTGGTGGGGCTGCTGGCCATCCTCAAGGCCGGCGGCGCCTACGTGCCGCTGGACCCGGAATACCCCCAGGACCGCCTGGCCTACATGTTCGAGGACAGCGGCATTGCGCTGCTGCTGACCCAGTCGCACCTGCGAGCCAGCCTGCCGATTCCCGCCGGGCTGCCGGTGCTGGAACTGGACCGATCCGCTGCGTGGGCCTCCGCCAGCGACGCCAACCCCGGCGTACCGCTACACCCGGAAAACCTCGCCTACGTCATCTACACCTCCGGCTCCACCGGCAAGCCCAAGGGCGCCGGCAACCGTCATATCGCCCTGCACAACCGCCTGGCGTGGATGCAGGAGGCGTATCAACTGGGCGCCGAAGACTGCGTGCTGCAGAAGACGCCGTTCAGCTTCGACGTCTCGGTGTGGGAGTTCTTCTGGCCGCTGATGGAAGGTGCGCGCCTGGTCATGGCACTGCCTGGCGACCACCGTGACCCGGCGCGCCTGGTGCAACTGATCACCGAGGAAGGCATCAGCACGCTGCACTTCGTGCCCTCGATGCTGCAGGCCTTTGTCGGTGACGAAAACGCCGCCCGCTGCACCTCGCTGCGCCGCATCGTCTGCTCCGGCGAGGCGCTGCCGGTGGAGCTGCAGCGCCAGGTGATGGCACTGCTGCCCCAGGCCGGCCTGTACAACCTCTATGGCCCCACCGAAGCGGCCATCGACGTCACCCATTGGACCTGCGTGGAGGAGGGCAAGGATGCCGTGCCTATCGGCCAGCCCATCGCCAACCTGCAGACCTACGTCCTCGACTCTGAACTGAACCCGGTGAGCCCGGGCGTCACCGGCGAGCTGTACCTGGGCGGCATCGGCCTGGCGCGCGGCTACCACCGCCGCCCGGCGCTGACCGCCGAGCGCTTCGTCACCAGCCCCTTCGGTAACGGCGAGCGGCTGTACCGCACCGGCGACCTGGCGCGCCAGCGCGAGGACGGGGTGATCGAATACGCCGGGCGCATCGACCACCAGGTGAAGATCCGCGGCCTGCGCATCGAGCTGGGCGAGATCGAAGCACGCCTGCAGGAGCAGGACGCCGTGCGCGAAGCCGTGGTGGTGGCCGCCGATGGCCCCAGCGGCAAGCAACTGCTGGCCTACCTGGTGCCGGAGCCGGAATCCCTGGCCCGCGCCGAGGCGGAAATCCAGGGCGGCTACCTGCAGGGCGTCAAGGCACGCCTGCTGGAGGTGCTGCCGGACTACATGGTGCCGGCGCAGTGGGTGCTGCTGGAGCGCATGCCGCTGTCGCCCAACGGCAAACTGGACCGCAAGGCCCTGCCCAAGCCGGACCCGGCCCAGGCCCGCAGCGAGTACCAGGCGCCGCGCAACGAACTGGAGCAGCGCCTGGCGTTGATCTGGCAGGACGTGCTGCGCCTGGAGCAGGTGGGCGTGGACGACAACTTCTTCGAGCTGGGCGGGGACTCCATCATCTCCATCCAGATCGTCAGCCGCGCCCGCCAGGCGGGCATCCGCATCGCCCCGCGCGACCTGTTCCAGCACCAGAGCATCCGCCGCCTGGCCACCGTGGCCCAGCTCAGCGAGGCGCTGCAGGTGGACCAGGGACCGGTCACCGGGGAAGCGCCGCTGCTGCCGATCCAGCAGGCGTTCTTCGCCACCGGGATCCCCAACCGCCACCACTGGAACCAGTCCCTGCTGCTGGCCCCGAGCGAGCCGCTGGATGCCGTGCTGCTGACTGGCGCCCTGGCCCAGCTGCTGCAGCATCACGATGCCTTGCGCCTGCGCTATCGCCAGGTCGAAGGGGCCTGGGTGCAGGCCCATGCCGAGGCGGTCGCCGCCGATGAGCTGCTCTGGTGCGGCCAGCTGGACAGCCTCGATGCACTGCCGGCCTTCTGCAGCGAGGTGCAGCGCAGCCTCGACCTGGCTGCCGGCCCCATGCTGCGCCTGGCCCTGATCGAGCTGCCCGACGGCGGGCAGCGCCTGCTGCTGGCGATCCATCACCTGGTGGTGGACGGCGTCTCCTGGCGCATCCTGCTGGAAGACCTGCAGACCGCTTACCGCCAGCTGCAGGCCGGCGAAACGCCGCGACTGCCGGCCAAGACCACGTCCTTCAAGGCCTGGGGCGAACGCCTCGGCGCCCACGCCCGTTCTGAGGCGATGACCGATCAGCTCGGCTACTGGCAGCAGTTGCTGCAGGACGCGCCGACGGACCTGCCGCGCGACAACCCGGCGGGCGCCCTGGACAACCGCCATGCCCGCAGCGTCGCCACCCGCCTGGACGCCACCCGCACCCGGCAACTGCTGCAGGACGCACCGGCCGCGTACCGCACCCAGGTCAACGACCTGCTGCTGACCGCCCTGGCCCAGGCCGTCTGCGCCTGGACGGGCGAGGCCTCGGCGCTGGTGCAGCTGGAAGGCCACGGCCGCGAGGACCTGTTCGAGGACATCGACCTGTCGCGCACCGTCGGCTGGTTCACCAGCCTGTTCCCGGTGCGCCTGGAGCCGGCTGCCGACGTCGGCACCGCCATCAAGCGCATCAAGGAGCAACTGCGCAGCACCCCGGACAAGGGCCTGGGCCACGGCCTGCTGCGCCACCTGGGCAGCGACGAGGCCCGTGCGCTACTCGCCGGCCTGCCGCAGCCGCGTATCACCTTCAACTACCTGGGCCAGTTCGACGGCGACTTCGCCGAGGGCGCGCTCTGGGTGCCGGCCGAGGAGGGCCGTGGCGCCGGGCAGGACCCGCAGGCGCCCCTGGGCAACTGGCTCAGCGTCGATGGCCAGGTGTTCGGCGGCGAGCTGAGCCTGAACTGGACCTTCAGCGGCGACGTGTTCGCCGAGGCCACCATCGCCCGCCTGGCAGAGGCCTACCAGCAGGCGCTGGAGGCGCTGATCGAACACTGCTGCGACACGCGCAACGCCGGCCTGACCCCCAGCGACGTGCCCCTGGCCGGGCTCGACCAGGCCCAGTTGGACGCGCTGGCGCTGCCGGCCCGCGAAGTCGCCACCCTCTACCCGCTGTCGCCCATGCAGCAGGGCATGCTGTTCCACAGCCTGTACGAGGCCAGCGGGCGCACCTACGTCAACCAGATGCGCCTGGACATCCGTGGCCTTGACGTGGCGAGGTTCGCCAGTGCCTGGCAGCAGGCGGTCGACCGCCACGAGCTGCTGCGCGCCGGCTTCATCTGGGACGCGGGGCTGGACGCGCCGCGCCAGGTGATCCACCGCCAGGCGGCCCTGGAGATCCGGGTGGAGGAGGGCGCCGACGCGACCGCCCTGGACGCGCGTGCCGCCCACGAGCTGGACCGTGGCTTCGACCTGGCGCGGCCACCGCTGCTCAGGCTGTGCCTGCTGCGCACCGGCGACGACAGCCACCACCTGATCTACACCAGCCACCACATCCTCATGGACGGCTGGAGCAACTCGCGCCTGCTGGGCGAAGTGCTGCAGGCCTATGCCGGGCAGGACGTCGCCGCACCGGAAGGGCGCTACCAGGACTACCTCGCCTGGCTGCAGCGCCAGGACAGGGCCGCCAGCGAACGCTTCTGGCTGGAGCAACTGGCGCCCCTGGAGGAACCGACCCGCCTGGCCCTGGCCTGTGGCCGCGTGGCCAGCCCCGAGCCCGGCCAGGCGCTGCACAGCGCACGCCTGGATGCCGGGCAGACCCGCCGCCTGCAAGCCTTCGCCCGGCAGCAGCAGGTCACCCTCAACACCCTGGTGCAGTCCGCCTGGCTGCTCCTGCTGCAGCGCTACAGCGGCCAGCGCAGCGTGGCCTTCGGCGCCACGGTGTCCGGGCGCCCGGTGGAGCTGCCGGGCATCGAGCAGCAGCTTGGGCTGTTCATCAACACCCTGCCGGTGATCGCCACCCCGGAGGGCGCCCTCAGCGTCGCCCAGTGGACCCAGGCCGTGCAGGCGCAGAACCTGGCCCTGCGCGACCACGAGCACATGCCCCTGGCGGACGTGCAGCGCCTGGCCGGCCGCAACGGCGAAGCGCTGTTCGACACCCTGCTGGTGTTCGAGAACTACCCGGTTTCCGAAGCCCTGGAAGCGGCACCGGGCGGGCTGGGCTTCAGCAACCTCGTCTACAGCGAGCAGAGCGGCTACGCCCTGACCTTGATCGCCCAGGTGGGTGAGGAGCTGGAGCTGGCCTTCAACTACCTGACTGCGGATTTCGCCGAACTGAGCATCCGCCGCATCGCCGGCCAGCTGGTGCACCTGCTGTTGCAGTTCATGGCGCAGCCCCAGCTCGCGCTTGGTGAACTGTCGTTGCTGGAGGAGGGCGATCATCGCCGGGTGGTGGAGCAGTGGAACGCCACCGCCCGCGACTACCCCGGCAGCGTCTACGTGCACCAGCTGTTCGAGCAGCGTGCGCTCAGCCAGCCGAATGCCCCGGCGCTGACCTTCGCCGGCCGCACCCTCAGCTATGCCGAACTCAATGCCGAGGCCAACCGCCTGGCCCATCACCTGCGCGGCCTGGGCGTCGGTCCGGACGTGCTGGTGGGTATCGCCGCCGAGCGTTCGGTGGAGATGGTGGTGGGGCTCATGGCCATCCTCAAGGCCGGCGGCGCCTACGTGCCGCTGGACCCGGAATACCCCCAGGAGCGCCTGGCCTACATGTTCGAGGACAGCGGCATTGCCTTGCTGCTGACCCAATCGCACCTGCGCGACGGCCTGCCGATTCCCGCCGGGTTGCCGGTGCTGGAACTGGACCGATCCGCTGCCTGGGCCTCCACCAGCGACGCCAACCCCGTCGTACCGCTGCACCCGGAAAACCTCGCCTACGTCATCTACACCTCCGGCTCCACCGGCAAGCCCAAGGGTGCCGGCAACCGCCATATCGCCCTGCACAACCGCCTGGCGTGGATGCAGGAGGCCTACCAGCTCAGTGCCGAAGACAGCGTGCTGCAGAAGACGCCGTTCAGCTTCGACGTCTCGGTGTGGGAGTTCTTCTGGCCGCTGATGGAAGGGGCGCGCCTGGTGATGGCACTGCCCGGCGACCACCGCGACCCGGCACGCCTGGTGCAACTGATCACCGACGAGCAGATCACCACCTTGCACTTCGTGCCCTCGCTGCTGCAGGCCTTCGTCGGTGATGAAAACGCCGCCCGTTGCACCTCGCTGCGCCGCATCGTCTGCTCCGGCGAGGCGCTGCCGGTGGAGCTGCAACGCCAGGCGATGGCGCTGCTGCCCCAGGCCGGTCTGTACAACCTCTACGGCCCCACCGAAGCGGCCATCGACGTCACCCACTGGACCTGCGTGGAGGAGGGCAAGGACGCCGTGCCTATCGGCCAGCCCATCGCCAACCTGCAGACCTACGTCCTCGACGCCGAGCTGAACCCGGTGAGCCCCGGCGTCACCGGCGAGCTGTACCTGGGTGGCATCGGCCTGGCGCGCGGCTACCACCGCCGCCCGGCGCTGACCGCCGAGCGCTTCGTCACCAGCCCCTTCGGTAACGGCGAGCGCCTGTACCGCACCGGCGACCTGGCACGCCAGCGCGAGGACGGGGTGATCGAATACGCCGGGCGCATCGACCACCAGGTGAAGATTCGTGGCCTGCGCATCGAACTGGGTGAGATCGAAGCGCGCCTGCAGGAGCAGGACGCCGTACGCGAAGCCGTGGTTGTGGCCGCCGACGGTCCCAGCGGCAAGCAGCTGGTGGCCTACCTGGTACCGGAGCAGGCCGACGCCCTGGACGCGATCAAGGCCCACCTGGCGGCGGTGCTGCCGGACTACATGGTGCCGAGCCAGTGGGTGCTGCTGGAGCGCATGCCGCTGTCGCCCAACGGCAAGCTGGACCGCAAGGCCCTGCCCAAGCCGGACATGGCCCAGTCGAACCGCGACTACGTGGCCCCGGAGAGCGAGCTGGAACAGCGCCTGGCCGCCATCTGGCAGGAGGTGCTCCGGGTCGAGCGGGTCGGGCTGAACGACAATTTCTTCGAGCTGGGTGGGGATTCCATCGTCTCCATCCAGCTGGTCAGCCGTGCGCGCCGGGAGGGCCTGCACGTCACACCCAAGGACGTATTCGAGCAACAGAACCTGCAACGCCTGGCCTCGGTGGTCCGGTATGCCGACGCGAGCCTGGCGGAGCAGGGGCCGGTGACCGGCGAGGCGCCGCTGCTGCCGATCCAGCGGGTGTTCTTCGAAACGGCTATCCCCAACCGCCACCACTGGAACCAGTCCCTGTTGCTGGAGCCGGTGGAACAGCTGGATACCGATCTGCTCGACCAGGCATTGCGACACCTGCTCCAGCATCACGATGCCCTGCGCCTGCGCTATCGCCAGGGCACGCAGGGCTGGACGCAGCAGCATGACGCCGACGCCCCGCAGCGGGTGCTGGAACGCCGCGTGGTGGAGGCTGGCGAGCTGGAACAGGTGCTCGGTGAGCTGCAGGCCAGCCTGTCCCTGGAAGACGGGCCGCTGTGCCGTGTGGCGCTGATCGCCTTGCCTGAAGGCGGTCAGCGTCTGTTGCTGGCGATCCATCACCTAGTGGTGGACGGCGTCTCCTGGCGCATCCTGCTGGAGGACCTGCAGACGGCCTATCGCCAGCTGCAAGCGGGCGAGCCGCTCCAGTTGCCGGCCAAGACCACCTCGTTCAAGGCCTGGGGCGAACGCCTGGTCGCCCATGCCCAGTCCGCTGCCCTGGAAGCAGAGCTGGGCTACTGGCAAGGCGTGCTCGCAGGCAATGGTGCGGCTGGCCTCGTGCCCGACCACCCGGGTGGCAGCCAGGCCGCGCGTCATGCCCACACCCTGGCCTGTCGCCTGGATGCCCCGCTGACCCGTGCCCTGCTGCAGGAGGCCCCGGCGGCCTATCGCACACAGGTCAACGACCTGTTGCTGACCGCGCTGGCCCAGGCCGTCTGTGCCTGGACCGGTGAGGCCTCGGCGCTGATACAGCTGGAAGGCCACGGCCGCGAGGAGTTGTTCGACGGCATCGACCTGTCGCGCACCGTCGGCTGGTTCACCAGCCTGTTCCCGGTGCGCCTGGAGCCGGCCGCCGACATCGGAGCCTCCATCAAGCGCATCAAGGAGCAGTTGCGTGCCGTGCCCGGCAAGGGCATCGGTTATGGGCTGCTGCGCCACCTGGGGCGCGACGGAGCCCGTGCCGCGCTGGCCGGGCTGCCGCAGCCGCGCATCACCTTCAACTACCTGGGCCAGTTCGACGCCGGCGCTGCCGGGGACGCACCCTGGCGCCTGGCTCGCGAGCCAGCCGGCCAGGGCATGGACCGGGACGCGCCCCTGGGCAACTGGCTCAGCGTGGACGGCCAGGTGCACGAGGGCGTGCTCAGCCTCAACTGGACCTTCAGTGATCAGGTGTTCGAGCCGGCCCGTGTCGAAGCCTTGGTCGAGGCCTTCCGGTCAGCCCTGGAAGCGCTGGTGGAGCACTGCCGACAGGGCGCGAACCAGGGGCTGACGCCGTCCGACTTCCCCCTGGCCGGCCTGGACCAGGCCCAGCTCGACACGCTGCCGGTGCCCCTGGCGGATGTCGAGGATGTCTACGGCCTTTCCCCGATGCAGGAGGGCATGCTGTTCCACACGCTGTCCGACCTGGGTTCGGCGCTCTACGTCAACCAGGTCTGCCTGCCGGTGGAGGGGTTGGACCCCCGGCGCTTCGAAGAGGCCTGGCAGCGCGTCATGGCCCGTCACGACATCCTCCGCACCAGCTTCCACTGGCAGAGCCTGCCCCGGCCGGTGCAGGTGGTGCACCGCCGCGCCCAGCTGGATTTCGAACAGCTGGACTGGCGCGGTGAGGCGGTGGATGAACAGCGCTTGGCTGCCCGTGCGCAGGAGGAATGTGCGCGCGGCTTCGACCTGACCCGCGCGCCATTGCAGCGCCTGCTGCTGATCCGGGTGGCGGATTGGGCTTACCACCTGGTGTGGACCAGCCATCACATCCTCATGGACGGCTGGAGCAGTTCGCAGCTGTTCGGCGAGGTGATGGAGCTGTACCACCAGGGCCAGGCGACCGGCGAAGTCGGCCGTTACCGCGACTTCATCGCCTGGTTGCAGCGCCAGGACCAGGGAGCGCTGGAGGCCTTCTGGCGGGAGCGCCTGCAGCGGCTGGACGAGCCCACCGCGCTCAGCCAGTCGGTGCATCCGCGCCATGCCAGTGATGAGCCGGGACACCACGCGCTCTACACCCGCTGGGACTCCGCGCGCACGGCACGGTTGCAACAGGCCTGCCGCGAGCTGCGCATCACCGCCAACACGCTGGTGCAGGGCGCCTGGCTGCTGTTGCTGCAGCGCTACACCGGGCAGTCGGCACCCTGCTTCGGGGCGACCGTGGCAGGTCGTCCGGAGGGCCTGGCCGGCGCCGAGCACATGCTGGGACTGTTCATCAACACCCTGCCGGTGATTGGCCGGGTGGTGCCCGAGCAACCGCTGCACGACTGGCTGCATGACCTGCAGCGCGACAACCTGGCCTTGCGCGAGCATGCCCATGCGCCCCTGGCCGATGTCCAGCGCTGGTCCGGCCAGGGCGGCCAGCCGCTGTTCGACAGCATCATCGTGTTCGAGAACTACCCCATCGACCAGCGCCTGGGCGCCGCCGAGGGCGGTGGCCTGCACTTCGGCCAATCGTCCAACCACGACGTCACCAACTTCCCCATGGACCTCGCCGTTCACCTGGGGGATGAACTGTCCATCGAGTACCTGTACCTGCGCGGCTGCTTCAGCGAGCCGGTGGTGGCAGGCATCCGCGCCATGATGGAGCACCTGCTGGAGGAGATGCTCCGCCAGCCCCATGTGCCGCTGGGCAACCTGCAGCGCCTGCCCCAGGCGCAAAGGACAGCGCTGGAGCACTGGAGTGCCGCGCCGGCAGGGCGTTGGCCGCAGCAGTCCCTGGTCGAGCGGATCGCCCGGCACGCCGAGGTCCGCCCCACGGCGACGGCGGTGCAGTGCGGTGCCGAACGGTTGGACTACGGCCAGCTCGAACGCGAGGCCAATCGCCTGGCGAACCACCTGGTGGCGCTGGGGGCCGGGCCGGAGACGATCGTCGGCGTGGCCCTGGAGCGCTCGGTGCAGACCCTGGTGGCCCTGCTGGCCGTGCTGAAGAGCGGCGCCGCCTACGTACCGCTGGACATTGACTACCCGGCCGAGCGCCTGGCCTACATGGTCGAGGACTCGGGCATGGCGCTGCTGGTCACCCGTACCGAACTGCAGGCGCGCATTCCCGCGTCCGATGGGCTGAAGCCCGTGCTGCTGGACCGCCTCGCCAGTGCCGAGTGGGCGGACCAGGCACCGGCCCGTCGCAGCGACCCACGCAACCTGGCGTACCTCATCTACACCTCCGGCTCCACCGGTCGACCCAAGGGCGTAGCGGTGCCCCTGGGGCCGCTGGGCATGCATTGCCAGGCCATTGCCGAGCTGTACGAGATGGAGGCCGGCGTGCGTGAGCTGCACTTCATGTCCTTCGCCTTCGACGGGGCCCATGAGCGCTGGCTGACCACGCTGATGGTCGGCGGCACGCTGGTGATCCGTGACGGGGCGCTCTGGACGCCGGAGCAGACCTGCCGGGTCTTGCAGGAGCAGCGCATCGACATCGCCTGCTTCCCGCCGGCCTACCTCAAGCAGATGGCCGAATTCGTGGAGGGCAGCGGCATGCCCGCGCCGCCGGTGCGCATCTACTGCTTCGGCGGGGATGCAGTACCGGAGCGCAGCTTCGAGCAGGTCCGGGCCGCCCTGCGCCCGCGTTACTTCACCAATGGCTATGGCCCCACCGAAACCGTCGTGACGCCGATGCTGTGGAAGGTGGGCGCGGGCGAAGGTTGTGGCGCGGACTACGCCCCCATCGGCCGCGCCGTGGGCGAGCGCAGCCTGCATGTGCTGGATGACCAGCTCAACCCCCTGCCGGCCGGCTTCGCCGGCGAGCTGTACATCGGTGGCGAGGGTGTCGCCCGTGGCTATCACAACCGACCCGGGCAAACCGCCGAGCGCTTCGTGCCGGACCCGTTCGGCGCCCTGGGTGCCCGCCTGTACCGCACCGGTGACCTGGTGCGTTTGCGCGAGGACGGCATCCTCGACTACCTGGGACGCATCGACCAGCAGGTGAAGATCCGTGGCTTCCGCATCGAGCTGGGCGAAGTCGAAGCGGCGCTGCGCCATCAGCCCGGCGTCGAAGACGCAGTGGTGGTGGCTCGGGAAAGTGCCAGCGGCAAGCAGCTGGTGGGCTATGTGGTGGGCAGGGAGGCGGCCTCCGGAGAGGACCTCAAGGCCGCGCTGCGCAGCAGCCTGCCGGAGTGGATGGTGCCGGTGCAGGTGATGGTGCTGCCGGCGTTCCCGATCACCCCCAACGGCAAGCTGGACCGCAAGGCGCTGCCCGAGCCGAGCTTCCAGCAGGACGCCTACGTGGCCCCGCGCGATGAGCGCGAGCGGCTGCTGGCAGGCATCTGGGCGGAGGTGTTGCAGGTGGAGCAGGTCGGCGTCACCGACAACTTCTTCGAGCTGGGTGGCGACTCGATCCTCTGCCTGCAGGTGGTGTCGCGGGTGAAGAACCACCCGCAGCTGGACCTGGAGCTGAAGCTGCGCGACCTGATGCGCTACCCGACCATTGCCGGCCTGTGCGAGCGGCCCGCCGAGGCAACGAGCACGGTGGCCGTGGTGGAGACCCAGCAAGCCGTGGAGGGCGCCTTCCGCCTACTGCCGATCCAGGAATGGCTGTTCGCCGAGGAGATGGCCGAGCCGCACCATTTCAACCAGGCCTTGATGCTCAAGGCCCGCCGCCCGCTGGACCTGGACGCCCTTGAACGCGCCCTGGCGGTGATCGAGCGCCATCACGACGCCCTGCGCCTGCGCTTCACCCGTGACGGCGGACGCTGGATGCAGCACTACCAGCCCGAAGGTATCGGCGAGTCGGTGCTGTGGCGCCGCGAGGCCGCCGATACGGCGGAGCTGGAGCGCCTGGCCAACGAGGCGCAACGCAGCCTCGACCTGGCCAGCGGGCCAATGTGGCGGGCGCTGCACGTGACCCTGCCGGGTGGCGAGGCGCGCCTGCTGCTGGTGATCCACCACCTGGTGGTGGACGCGGTGTCCTGGCGGGTGCTGCTGGAAGACCTGCGCAGCGCCTACGAGGCCTGCTGCCTGGGCGAGGCGCCCCGTCTGCCGGTGCGCAGCAGCAGCTACCGTGCCTGGGTCGAGCGCCTGGTCGACGACGCGCCACGCATTGCCGGCGAGGAACGCGACTGGTGGCTGGCACAGCTGGACCACCCGGTCCGCGACCTGCCGTGCGACAACCCCCGGGGCCGCAACCAGGTCAGCCAGCAGGCCGTCGCGCGCATGGCGCTGTCGCCGGCTCATACCGCGCGCATGCTCAAGGAAGCCCCGGCTGCCTACGGCACCCAGATCAACGACCTGTTGCTGACGGCCCTGGCCCGTGTGCTGTGTCGCTGGAGCGAGCAGGATTCGGTGCTGGTGCAGCTGGAAGGCCATGGCCGTGAGGACCTGTTCGAGACGCTCGACCTGTCGCGGACGGTCGGCTGGTTCACCAGCATGTTCCCGGTGCGGCTGGCTCCCGCCGAAGGCCTGGGCGATTCCGTCCGGGCCATCCAGGGCCAACTGGCTGCGATCCCCAACAAGGGCATCGGTTACGGCGTGCTGCGCCACCTGGGCGATGCGGCCCTGGGCCAGCGCCTGGCGGGCTTGCCCCAGGCGCGGGTGACCTTCAACTACCTGGGGCAGCTCGACCAGAGCTTCGACGAGCAGGCGCTGCTGGTGCCGGCGGTGGAAGACACCGGTGACTGCTACAGCCCCGTGGCCTGCCTGGCCAACTGGCTGGAGATCATCGGCCAGGTCTACGACGGCAGCCTGGCGCTGCGCTGTGTCTACAGCGTCCGTCGCTACCGGCCGGAGACGGTGCAGGCGCTGATGGATGCCTACCGTGCCGAGCTGGAAGCGCTGATCGACCATTGCCTGGAGCAGGTGGGTTGAGCCATTTCGTCATGCAACCGGCGGCGGCCACCGGGGCCGCCGCCCCATCGAGGATCACCATGCTGCACCCTGAACTCGAAGCCTTTCTCGACCTGGCCGAGGCCAATGTCGCCAACGACCCGCTGCATCGCCTGGCACCCAGCCGGGCGCGCCAGGTCTTCCAGCAATCCACCGAGCAGCTGCGTTGGGCCGTGGCCGGCGAGGTGACCTGCGAGGCGCTGGAGGCGCCGGCCCGCGACGGCCAGCGCATTCCCCTGCGGCTCTATCGCCCGGTCCGGGCGGAGGGTGCCCTGCCGGTGCTGGTGTATTTCCATGGCGGCGGTTTCGTCGTCGGCAGCCTCGACAGCCACGAGGGCGTGTGCCGCGAGCTGTGCGCGCGCTCCGCCTGCGCGGTGTTGGCGGTGGGCTACCGGCTGGCACCGGAGCACCGCTTCCCCGTGGCCCTGGAGGATGGCGAGGACTGCCTGGCCTGGCTGGCCGGGGAGGGCGCACAGCTGGGGCTGGACACCGGGCGCGTCGCCTTCGGTGGCGACAGCGCCGGCGCGACCCTGGCCACGGTGCTGGCCATCCATGCGGCCCGGCAAGGCGAGCAGGCGGCGATCATGCCCCGTGCCCAACTGCTCTGCTACCCGGTCACCGATGCCAGCCGGCAGAGCGTGTCGCGCACCCTGTTCGGCGAGGGCTACCTGCTGGAAAGCGAGACCCTGGAGTGGTTCTACGATCACTACGCGCGAACCCCGGAGGACCGCTGCGACTGGCGGTTCTCTCCGTTGCTGGCCGACGACCTCGCGGGCGTGGCGCCCGCCATCATCGCGCTGGCCGGGCTCGACCCGTTGCTGGACGAGGGCCGGGCCTACGCCGGGCGCCTGCGCGAGGCGGGCGTCGAGGTGGACCTGGTGGAGCTGCCCGGCCTGACCCACGACCTGCTGCGCATGGCCCTGGTGGTGCCGGATGTGCTGCAGGTCTACGACCGACTCGCTGTGGCGTTGCGGACGTTGCTCCGCGCATAGGCGCCGTGTCGATGAAGACAGGCCCCGCTTCGGCGGGGCTTTTTCGTGAAGGGCTCCGAGGGTGACCCGTTAACGCCCGTCGTACAGGTAGCCCGGGCTTCAGCCCGGGAACCCGTGGTAGGTCTGGTAGCGCGTGCCATTCCCCGGACTGAAGTCCGGGCTACGGGTGGTGTGCCGGTGGGGGCCGCTCTGCAGGAGATTCCATGCCAAACGGCAAAGGTGATCCTTGCCAGGACGTAGGAGGGCCGCGCTTCATCGGTCCCCCATGCGGGGGTCACGGAGCACGCCATTGGTGGATGGAAAAAGCGCCCTCCACCCTACGCCCTGACCGGCGACACACCGGTCTGCGGGAACGGATTTGTCCGCGATTGGCTACGCATCAGGGACGCCCACTGTACGAGTAGCCCGGGCTTCAGCCCGGGAACCCGTGGTAGGTCTGGTAGCGCGTGCCATTCCCCGGACTGAAGTCCGGGCTACGGGGGGGGCCGGCGAGGGCCGCTCTGCGGGAGATTCCATGCCAAACGGCAAGGGTGATCCTTGCCAGGATGTAGGGTGTGCCGCGCTTCATCGGCCCACCATGCGGGGTCACGGAGCACGCCATTGGTGGATGGAAAAAGCGCCCTCTACCCTACGCCCTGACCGACGACACGCCGGTCTGTGGGAGCGGATTTGTCCGCGATGCTCTTGTTGGCTGAACGAAAAAGGCCGCCCCTGAGGGCGGCCTTGTGGTGGTGGTGGAACTCAGTATTCCCAACGCAGGCTGGCGGTCAGGCTGCGGGGGTCGCCGTACAGGTCGCTGTAGACGCTGGTGCTGGCGTAGTACTTCTTGTCGAACAGGTTGTTGACGTTGAGGCTGCCGGTGAAGTGCTCGTCGAAGCGGTATCGCGCCAGCAGGTCCACGAGGGCATAGCTGCTCTGGGTCGCCTTGACCGCCGTGCCTGGGATCACGTTCTTGTTCTCGTAGCTGGTGGCGCTCTCCCAGCGCACACCGCCGCCGACGGTGAGGCGGTTGAGGTCGCCGGTCAGGTCGTAGGTGGTGAACAGCTTGAGGGTGTTGCGCGGGAAGCCCACGTTCACGTCGACGCCTTGCGGGTAGTAGGTGTTCACGTGGCTGTAGCCGGCCTGCACTTGCCAGCCCGGCATGAGTTCACCCGTGGCCTCCAGCTCGATGCCCTTGACCTTGATCTTGGAGGGTTTCACCAGCTCGTTGCCGAAGGCATCTTCCATGCCGGTGCCGACCGCGTAGTTGCTGAGCTTGGACTCGAACAGGGCGGCGGTGAGGTTCAGCTTGCCGTCGTAGTACTCGGCCTTGGTGCCCACTTCGTAGCTGTCGCCTTCGGTGGGGTCCATGAAGTTGCCTTCGACGGTCCGGTTCGACTGCGGCTTGTAGATGCTGGTGTAGCTGGCATAGACCGAGTAGGTGTCGTCCAGGTCGTAGACGATGCCGGCGTAGGGGGTGACTTCGCCGGTCTCGCGCTTCTTCATGTGGGTGGGCTCGTAGCCGTAGTAGGCGGAGGTCTGGTCCACCTTGAAGTAGCTGAGGCGGGTGCCGAGGATCAGCGACAGGTCGTCGGTGGGCTTGAACCGGGCGGTGGTGTAGGCCGCGTACTGGCGCTGGCTGTACTTCAGATCGCCGATGCGGTTGAACGGCGGCTTGGTGATGTCGCCACGCCAGTCGTAGACGTTGGGGATGGCCGGGTCCCAACTGCCACCGGCGCCGTTACGAAAGGCCCACAGCGGGTAGGCACCGGTGTTGCTGCGGTAGCGCATGGCGCTGGCGCCCACCACCAGTTCGTGCTCGCGGCCGAACAGGCTGAAGGGGCCGGAGGCGTAGGCGTCCACCGAGTTCTGCTCGGGCTTGCTCGGCCATTTGGCGAAGAACAGGCTGGTGCCGGCGCCGGTCTGCTGGTCTGGGTAGCCGTTGCTGCTGAACCAGCCGTACTCCGAGTCGTTGCGGTCGCGCACGTTGGTGACGGCGACCTTGGCCAGCCAGTCGTTGTCGAAACGATGCTCGTAGGTGCCGAAGATCGAGGTGCGCTGGCGGTCCGCGTGGCTCCAGTCGGCGGCGGAGTTGAACGAGCGCTTGAAGTCGGTGCGCTGGCCGTTGCTGTAGAACGCCGGGAAGCCGAAGTAGCCGCAGGCGTCGCAATTGCGCTCCTGGTAGTCGAGGCCGAGGCTGATGGTGTCGCGGTCGCTGAGGTCGGCTTCGATGATGCCGTAGGCCACCTTGCGCTCGGTGCTGAGGCGGTCAACGAAGGAGTTGGCGGTCTGGTACGCCGTCACCATGCGGCCGCGCAGGGTGCCTTGCTCGTTCATCGGGCCGGAGACGTCCACTTCGGTGCGGTAGTTGTCCCAGGAGCCGGCGCTGCCCTGGATCGAGGCGGCGAAGTCACTGGTGGGGCGCTTGCGCACCATGTTGATGGTGGCCGAGGGCTGGCCGATGCCGCCCAGCAGGCCGGTGGCGCCGCGCACTACCTCGACCCGGTCGTAGACGGCCATGTCGTTGGACTGGCTGCTCATCGCCGGTTCGAAGACGGTGGGGATGCCGTCCACCTGGAAGTTCTCGATCTTCATGCCACGGGAAAAGATGCCCACTTCGTCGTCCGAGGCGTTGCTCTTCTTTTTGTAGAGCACGCCGGGGGCGTTGGTCAGCACGTCTTCCAGGCTGTTCATCTTCTGGTCACGGATGCGCTGGCTGGTGATCACGCTGACCGATTGCGGGGTTTCGCGGATGGACAGCGGCAGCTTGGTCGCCGTGCCGGTGGCGCCGGTGGTGTAGGAGCCGGTGCCCTCGGTGGTGGCCCCCAGGCCGGTGGAGACCACGGAGGTGGCGCCCAGCTCCAGGGTGCTCTGGTCAGCGGCGCTGAGGGTGACGCTGTTGCCGTTGACCTGGTAGCTGATGCCCTTGCCGCGCAGCAGCATGTCCAGTGCGACCGCGGGCTCGTAGCGGCCCTTGATGGCCTGGGTGCGCTGGTTGTTGACCAGGCTCGGGCTGTAGAGGATCTGCAGGTTGCCTTGACGACCGAGCTCCTGGAGCGCGCTCGACAGGGATTGGGCGGGGATGTCGAGGTTGATCTCCTGGGCTTGCACCAGGCTGGCGTAGGGCGCGCTGAGCGCGAGGCCGATGCTGCTGGCGAGCAGGGTGGGGCGCAGTGAGCGATGAAGCATGACCTTCAAACGGGGTGAAAGAGACTTCGTCATCGAGATGGTCCAGTTTTTAATAGTGAGTAGTGTTCGCATTTAGTAGGACGGAAGACCGCCCGGAAACCGGAAAACTTTTTTTCACGCCGGCTGGCGGCTGCTCACGGCAGTGCCATTACGCAGCTGGATGAGCTGATCGGCCAGCTCGAAATACCGGTCGTCGTGGCTGATGACGATGATGGTCTTGCCCAGGCGTTTCAGCTCGGGCAGCAGCTCGGTATAGAAGATGCGGCGGAAGGTCGGGTCCTGGTCGGCGGCCCATTCATCGAACACCAGCACCGGGCGCCGCTCCAGCCAGGCGTTGACCAGCGCCAGGCGCTTGCGCTGGCCGGTGGAGAGGTCGGTGGTGGTGAAGGCGCCGTCGCGGATCTGCACCTTGTGGGCGATCTCCAGGCGTTGCAGGTACTTGTCCGCATCCGGTGGGATGGCGTCGCCGCCGTGGAGCAGGTCGTCGAACAGGTAGTAGTCGGCGAACACCGTGGTGAACAGTTGGCGGTAGTCGTCGCGGGTGCGGGCGGTGACGGCCTGGCCATCCAGCAGGATCTCGCCCTGGTCCGGGGTGTAGAGGCCCAGCAGCAGCTTGATCAGGGTGGTCTTGCCGCAGCCGTTCTCGCCGACGATGAAGAGGATCTCGCCCTGCTCGATGCGCAGGTCGATGGGGCCCAGGGCGAAGGGTGCGGCGCCCTCCACCGGTGGGAAGGCGAAGCGCACGCCCTTGAGCTCCAGGCTCTGCAACTGCCGGTCCGGCACGTCGGGGGCCTCCAGCAGCAGGTAGGGCTCGGGGGAGGAGAACTGCGCGGAGAGCTCACCGATGCGGCGGAAGGCGATCTGCGCGCGGCTGACGATGGGCAGGGTGGAGACCAGGTGCTCCAGCGGGCCCTTCATGTACAGCAGCACCAGCACGAAGCCGCTGGTGGCCACGGCGTCCGCCAGGTTCCAGGCCTGCTGGATCACCAGCAGCAGCGCGATGACCACGAAGAACAGCATCGAGCCGAGGCTCTTGGCGATCACGAAGATGTTGATGGAGCGCACGTGGGTGTCGCGGATGTAGTCGGCGGTGCGCTGGATGCGCTCGCCGAACATGCGCTGGCGGCGCGGGCGGCTGATGCGCAGTTCCTTGGCGCCGGAGGCGATGCCGCTGTAGTGCTTCTGCAGTTCGTCCTCGGCTTCGCGCGCGGCGTTGAAGCCGTGGATGCCGCGCAGCCGCGCCAGGTACTGGATGGCGGTGCCCAGCAGCACGGCGAAGGCGGTGACCAGGAACATCGGCCAGGACAGCCAGGCGAGGTAGCCCAGGCAGCCGGTGGTGACCGTCAGCGAGATGGCCAGGGGGGCGAAGGCGAAGGCCAGGTCGCTGACGGTGTCCACGTCGTGGGTCAGCACCGGGATCAGGCGATGGCTGCGGTAGCGTTCGATCTGCTCGATGGGCGCGCAGAGCACCTTGCGCCCCAGGTCCTGGCGCAGGGTGGCGATGACGTGCTGGCCCACGTAGTTGGTGCCCATGTCGGAGCCGATGGAGCAGGCCAGCGCCAGGGCGCAGAGGCCGATGAAGGTCAGCAGGGTGCCGCTGGTCAGGCTGCCTTCGGCGTGCAGCAGGCCGTTGATGGTGGCCAGCAGCGCGGTAACGCTGAAGCCACCGAGGATGCCGAGGGCGATGGAGAGGGCGACCAGGCCGCGATAGGGCCGGATCAGGGTGAGCAGTTCACGCAGGGCGCCGGGGGCTTGTGTGTTCATGGGCAGGTCCGGATGGGGGCACGGGAAGGCGGGTCGGGCGACCCGCGACCGTGGCGTGTTCCGGGCGGCGCGACCTCATGGAGTAGACGCGCCGCAAGGCGCCTGATTTAGCCGCCGGTGACGGCGTGGGCAGTGCGGTTCACAGTTCCCGCGCCACTCGCAGCCCCAGCCAGTCGCCGCGCACGTAGGGCTCGCGGTAGTTGCGGTTGCCCGAGCGGGAGAAGATCGGCGGCTCGCTGTAGTCGTTGCCGCGGATGTGGCGGTACTCGCAGTTGGCTTCCTCCCACGCGCTGCCATCGCTGGGGGCGCCGACGTAGCTGTCGTGCAGGCAGTCCGCCACCCATTCGTAGACGTTGCCGTGCATGTCGTAGACGCCGAAGGCGTTGGCCGGGAAGCTGCCGGCCGGGGAGGTGTAGTTGAAGCCGTCGGCGGCGCCGTAGGTGTTGGCGTGCTGGGCGATGCTGTAGTCCTTGCCTTCGTCGAAGGGGAAGGGGAACGGGCCTTCGCTGCCGGCGCGGGCGGCGTACTCGCGTTCGGCTTCGCTGAGCAGGCGGTAGTGCTTGCCGGTCTTCTTCGACAGCCAGGCGACGTAGGCACGGGCCTCGTCATGGTCCATGCACACGGCGGGCTGGTCCGGGCCCTGGGGGTAGCTGGGCTTGCCGTTGGTGCAGCGGCGGCCGGGGCGGTCGTCGCCGTCGGGGAGGGTGATGCGGGCTTCCTTCATGTAGGCGTCCCATTCGCGGGCCAGCACCTGGAACTTGCTGATGGCGAAGGGCCTGGCGAAGGTCACGGTGTGCAGCGGGCCCTCGTCGGGCTGGCGGCCCACTTCGTTCCCCGGGGTGCCCATGGTGAAGCTGCCGGCAGGCAGCACCACCATCTCGGGGCAGTTTTTGCAGTCCTTGAACAGGCTGCCGGGTTGCTTGGCGTCGGCGGCCAGGGCCGGTGCGCTGACGAGCAGGGCGACCACCAGGGCCAGGGGTTGGGTTGCAGGCATGGCGATTCTCTCGAAGGGAATGGGTCAGGCGAGCTGGGGGGCGAGGAGGGCCATCACCCGGTCGATCTGCGCTTCGTCGTTGAGCAGGCTGGGGGCCAGGCGCACCACGGGGCCGACGTCGCGGTCCACGGCGTCACTGATCACCTTGCGCTCCAGCAGGTAGCGGGCGACGGCGTCGCAGTCGCGGCCCTCGACGCGGAAGAAGGTGAAGCCCGAGGACAGCTCGCGGCTGCGCGGCGTGACCAGCTGCACTTTGGGGTACTCGGCCAGGCGCGCCTTGAGGTAGTCGTTGAGCTGGTGGATGCGCGCCTGGACGTCGGCCTTGCCCAGTTGCAGGTGCAGCTCGAAGGCCGAGCCCACCGCCAGGCGGTGGTCGAAGGCGTGGTAGCCACCGGGGGTCATCAGGGTGCCGAAGGTCTCGCCCTTGGTGAAGGTCGGCGTGCTGGGCACCAGGTGGGCCTGGGGTTGCGGGTCGCGGGCGATGATCACGCCGGTGCCACGGGGGCCGAACAGCCATTTGTGGGTGCCGGCGATGAAGTAGTCGCAGTTGAAATCGGCGAAGTTCAGGTCCTCGACGCCGAAGCCGTGCACGCCGTCCACCACGTAGAGGAGGCGGTCCGCTTCGTCGCGGCCCTGGTTGAGTTCCTTCACCAGTTGGCCGACTTCGCGCGCCGGCAGCTTCACGCCGCTGCCGGACTGCACCCAGGTCATGCCCAGTACGCGGGTCTCGGGGCGGATCGCCTGGCGGATGTTGTGGAGCATCTCGTCCACGGTGGCCAGGTGTGGGTCCTTGAACAGGGTGACGCGCCGCACCGGCGTGCCCATGAGGCGCTCGCGGTACTCCAGGCGGGTGTTGGTGGAGTAGTGCTCGTGGGCGCTGACGAGGATCTCCTTGCCGGGCGCCACCTGCAGGCCGCCGTAGATCATCGCCAGGCCGTCGGTGGTGCTGCCGGTGAGGGCCACCTGCGCGGGCTGCACGCCGAAGTAGCGGCCGGCCCAGGCGCGGACCTCGTCTTCATAGCCCCAGAGTTCCTCGCGGTCCCAGTCCAGCACCTCGCCGGGGTTGGCATCCAGCCGGGCGCGGAAGTGGGCGATGGCCTCGCGTACCACGCGCGGGTGGGAGGCCAGGAGGAAGGTGCAGAAGTGCAGGTAGTCCGGATCGAGGTCGAACTGCTCGCGCAGGGCCAGCCACTTGTCCGTGGCGGGGCGGTTCGGCGATGGGGCGGCCTGGGCGTTGCCGGCGAAGGCGGAGCCCAGGGGCAGGGCGGCGGCCAGCAGGCCGGCCTGCTTGAGGAAGGTGCGGCGGTCGCTCATGGGCGCACCTCCCCGGCGCTGGCCGGCGCGGCCAGACGCTGTACCTCGCCCCACACCCGCAGGAAGTTGCCGCCCCAGAGCTTGGCGATGTCGGCGTCGGAGTAGCCGCGCTGGATCAGCTCGGCCGTCACGTTGCGCGACTCGCCGACGTTCATCCAGCCCTCGACGCCGCCGCCGTCGTTGAAGTCGCTGGCGATGCCCACGTGGTCGATGCCGACCTTGCGCACGGTGTAGTCGATGGCGTCCACCAGCTCCTTGACGCTGGCGCGGGGCTCCTCCTCGAGGATGGCGTAGAGCGCGCTGGCGTATTCGCCGAAGCGTTGTTCCGGCCAGATGGCGATGACCGGGTCACCCGGCATCAGCGCGTTGGCCAGGCCGTTGAGCGGCTGCAGGTCGAAGCGCGCGCGCAGGGCGTTGAGCTTGTCCAGGGTCGGTTGCGAGAGGGGCTTGAGGTAGGCGGGGAAGCCCACCACCTGGATCACCCCGCCGCTTGCCTTGATCCGCTGCATCTCCGCGTCGCTGAGGTTGCGCGGAATGTCCACCAGCGCGCGGGGCGCCGAATGCGAGGCGACGATGGGGGCGCGGCTGAGGCGGGCGACGTCTTCCAGGGCCAGGGTGGACATCTGCGACACGTCGATCACCACGCCCAGGTCGTTGAGCCGCTTCACCGCCTGCTCGCCGAGCGGCGAGAGCCCGCCGAGGGCATCGGCGGTGTCGTTGAAGAAGGGCAGCGGGCGCGAGGAGTCGGCCCAGGCGTTGTTGCCGACGTAGCTGAAGCCGAACAGGCGCATGCCGCGAGCGTGCCAGGCGTCCAGCGCGTTCAGGTCCTCGCCCAGGGGGTAGGCGTTGAGCAAGCTGATGACGATGGCGAACTTGCCTTCGCCGTGCAGGCGGCGGAAGTCCTCCGGGCTGTAGGCGATGCCGACCTGGTTGGGGAAGTCGCGCACCAGGCCGCTGATGATCCTGTAGCGCAGCTCCTGCTGGTGGCGCGCCTCGTCGACGAAGGCAGCGGTGGGGCGATGGGGGGCGTTGGGACCGTTCCAGATTTCCGGCCAGCCGAAGATGGTCAGCGCCGCACCGGAGAGACGCCCGCGCCCGGCCTTGACCAGGTCGAACTGGCCTTCGCCGTCCTTGTCCGCCTCGTTGCCTTCGGTGCCGAAATCGGTGGGCACGGTGATGTGGCTGTCGAAGGAGAGGATACGCTCCTGCAGTTCCTCCGCGTGCTGCATCACGTCCCGGGGGTAGGTCGGGGCCTGCCGCAGGAAGAAGTGCCAGGTCGCTGCCGCGACCAGCGCCAGGAGGATCGCCAGGGCGATCAGGTAGAGGGCCTTGCGGGTCGTGTTCATTGCCATCCCGTTCGTTGCCAGGGGTTGATGCCGAGCGCACCCGGGGTGGGTGCCCGTGTCGGAAGAACGAGGGCAGGGTGGGGAAATTTAGAGCTGGTAAAACTGATTCATCGGGGCAGCCGGGGGAGTTGAAGTCAGGTTGATTACCGAGTTTTGCGGGTGTCTCCTGTTTCGCCCTCCCGGGCGAGCCCCTTTTGGCAGTCGCCCTGTACGGACCGGAGACATGGTGGACACATGTACGGGGACATGGTTGACGCATTATGGACTGCACTCAGGGTCATTCAGGTCAATGGTCCGAAGTAGTTGGTGGCAGAAGTACACATCGAACAAATGTTCGGCATCCGAGTGCGGACGTATTGCTATCACTTTCCCAGCCAATCCCTTGGCAATGCGGAAGTAGCGTTTTCTGAAGCGGAAACGGCTGTGGTAGACCTTCGCCAGCACATCATCCAGACCGTACTCGAACTCTGTTGGTTGTTCGGGATACTTCCAGGGGCTCGTCCGATAGCGGTTGATAGGAACCTGGTAAGACAGGGCCTCATGCGGACGCTGCTGGTTGTAGATCTCCCGCCAGCGATCAAAGGCTGATTGGGCTTCAGCCAGATCATGGAAATGCCGACCCTTGAGAACTTCCAGTTTGAGGGATCGATGGAAACGCTCATCCTTGCCATTGGTTTGCGGATGGTAGGGACGGCTGAAGCTCAGTCGAATTCCCAGGCTGACCAACCAGACACCAAGCTCCGAAAGCTCGCCAGGGTTACGCGGGGAGCCCCAAGGCGCGCCATTGTCGGTGTTGATTCTCTCTGGCAAGCCGTATCGCCTGAACACTTCTATCAGGCGTTCCTGAACTGTCTGTCGTCTCTCATTGGCACACGCCTGAATGGCGAGGCTGAAACGAGAGTGGTCGTCGATCAGCGTCAGGGGATGGCATTGGCCTTGGTGGGTTTGGAAGTGCCCTTTGAAGTCCATTTGCCAAAGGTCGTTAGGCGCTTCGTGCTCAAAGCGCTGCCAGGGCTTCTTCGCTTCCGATGCAGGCGATTCGACCAAATTGTTGCGATGCAGGATGTTCGTCACCGTACTGGGCGCAACACAACAGCCCAGAGCATGACTGATCTTGCGCCCACCCCAGGCTGGATGTGCTCGTCGAAGGGCCACCACTTGCGCCTCGATCTCTGCAGRCGCTTGCCGAGGGCTACTGCGCGGTCGCCGGGATTGCTCCTGTAAACCCGCAGCACCTTCCGCGACATATCGCTTTAGCCATTTGTAGGCTGTTTGCGGGCTGATGTTGAAACGACGGCACAGCTCCCTTCGGTTGCTGTCGGGAAGAAGCGCCAGGGCAATGAACTCTGCTTTTAGGCTCATAGCGTCTCTCGTGTTCCAAGGCATGGTCGTTACCCGGCAAGGCTGGCTTGCCGGAAAGTGTCAACCATGTCTCCGCACACCTGTCAGCTATGTCTCCGGTCCGTACAGCAGTCGCCCCAAAAGGAGCCAAAAGGGCTTGCCCCTGCATACGGGTTCCGCTTCGCGGAACTCCCCTCGCTCCATCATCGTTCCAGGGGCCCGCGCTGACAGGCCATCCATGGCCCGGCAGCGCTTTCGCGACATCCATGTCGCTCAGCCCCTTCCACGATGACTCCGCTCGGCCTTCTGAAGGGGCGTTTCCCCCGCGTCACCGCTTGAGCCAGACGGGCACTTTTGCGTGTGCTTCGGAATCGAGGCCCTCTCCTCTCAGGGATGAAGGCGGTCTGCATGGCGACCCGGAATGCCGAGGAGGCGTGGCGGTAAATTTGCCCTCCATCGCCTCGTTCTAGCGTGATAGGCGTGGCTGACACGGATGCGATGTAGCGATGAGGTTTTCCAGACGTGGGTTCATGGGGGCGCTGGCGGTGGCCGGCGCAGCAGTACCGGCGGTGTGGTACGCGCGGCGTGAGCCGGATTACGACGAAACCCTCGAACCGGACCAGGTGGAAACCCCGGGGGAGGCCACGGTGGACGCCGCCGATTGGGGCGGGGTGCGCCTGGCCACCCAGTTGCGCGGTATCTGGGACCTGCGTTTCGACGGCCTCGATGGCGGCCTGGACGGGCTGCCCCGCGAGGGCGTGGAGATGCTGCTGGACATCGGCCCCACCGGCCGGGCCCTGCGCGGTTGCATCGACCAGGGCGCTGCGCTGCGGGGCACGGGTGAACCCCGCTACCGGGTGCTCGGCGAGGTGGTGGACCAGGACGGCAAGCGCATCCGCTGGCGTCTGGTCCCGGTCGGCGAGTCGGCCCCCAGCCATGAACTGGAGGCCGTGCTGGACGAGGTCTGGGGCAACTGGGCCCAGGCCGGTGACGCCAGCCTGAGTGGGCGCATCCGCCGCGTCGACCGGCCCCTGGCGCTGCCCGAGCCGGACAGCCGCTTCGTCGCCCGCAAGCGCGCCTTTCCCGAGGCGCGGCAGGTGACGCCCCTGGAGCCGGCGCTGCTGCAGTGGCTGGTGTCCCCCGAGCACCGCCTGTTCCACCAGCTCTGGCACGCCACCCGCGACAAGTGGCACCGCCTCGACGACCGTCGCCGCGATGCCCTGCGCGGTGCCGGCTGGCAACCCGGCCCACGGGATGCCGAGCGCGGCGCACGGGGCCGGCGCAAGCACCTCAACGGCTCTGGCGAGGACTTTCTCTTCATGCACCGGCACATGCTGGCCAAGGCGCGCCGCCTGCAGCCGGGCCTGCCCAACTGGAGCCGGCTGCCGTTGCCGTGCCCGTACCTGGAGCACGACCGCATCGGCTTCATCCGTTACCAGGAGAACCACGACGGCAACGCCGTGCCGCCGGCCTGGTTCGCCTGGGACGACGACGAGCTGGGCCAGTGGCTGCACGACATCAAGTCCGCCCAGGCCTTCTACAGCAACTTCCAGGTCTGGGAGTCGCAGTACCAGGACCCGGACTACCTCGCGCGCCTGACCCTCGCCCAACTGGGCTCGGAGATGGAACTGAACATCCACGACTGGCTGCACATGCGCTGGGCCACCGTCACCCGCGACCCGTCCAACGGCATGCCGTTGCCCGGCGACCGCGACCAGGTGGACTACGGCGCCCGCTGGTTCCGCGTCGACAACGACTACCTCGGCGACCCGTTCTCATCCCACGTCAACCCGGTGTTCTGGCGCTTCCACGGCTGGATCGACGACCGCATCGAGGACTGGTACCGCGCCCACGAGCGCGCCCACCCCGGCGAGGTGGTGGTGCGCGAGGTCCAGGGCGTGCGCTGGTTCGCGCCGGGGCGCTGGGTGGAGGTGGGCGACCCCTGGCTGGGCGCGCTGACCCATGGCTGCGGCGGGCTGGACGATGCCGGCGGCGGCGCCGGTGAACTGGAGGTGGAGGCCATGAAACTGGCCCTGCGCATCACCTTCGGCGAGGACGACCTGGTCAGCCGGCTGCTGCCACGAACGCCCCGGCGTCCCTGGTATGCGCGCCACCTCAAGCGTCGCGAGGAGGGCCGCTAGCCCCGGAGAGGGTGAATACTGGATTCGTTCGATTATCGAACGAATAGTCGATTATCGGATTGTTACACCCGGAGGCGGGGGGTACCTTGCTCCCCAGCCGACCCCGGCCCGGGCCCGCCGCCCGTGGCTTCACCGGGTGTCGCCACGGGCGCGCCGCCAGGCCGCCCTGGACAACAACACGAGATCGACCATGGCTGAAATCATTTCCCTCCGCGAGGCCGTCGAGCGTTTCATCAACGACGGCGACAAGGTAGCCCTCGAAGGCTTCACCCACCTGATTCCCACCGCCGCCTCCCACGAGATCATCCGCCAGGGCAAGAAAGACCTGCACCTGGTGCGCATGACCCCGGACCTGGTCTACGACCTGCTGATCGGCGCCGGTTGCGCCCGCAAGCTGACCTTCTCCTGGGGTGGCAACCCCGGCGTGGGCTCCCTGCACCGCCTGCGTGACGCAGTGGAGAAACAGTGGCCCAACGCCCTGGAACTCGACGAGCACAGCCACGCCGACATGGCCAACGCCTACGTGGCCGGTGCTTCCGGTTTGCCGTTCGCCGTACTGCGTGCCTATGCCGGTTCCGACCTGCCGAAGGTCAACCCGAACATCCGCTTCATCGACTGCCCCTTCACCGGCGAGACGCTCGCCGCCGTGCCGTCCGTGCGCCCGGACGTCACCGTGATCCACGCGCAGAAGGCCGACCGCAAGGGCAACGTGCTGCTCTGGGGCATCCTCGGTGTGCAGAAGGAAGCGGCCCTGGCGGCCAAGCGCTGCATCGTTACCGTGGAAGAGATCGTCGATGACCTCGACGCGCCGATGAACGCCTGCGTGCTGCCCACCTGGGCACTGACCGCGGTGTGCCACGTCCCCGGCGGCGCCAGCCCGTCCTACGCCCACGGCTACTACGAGCGCGACAACCGCTTCTACCAGGCCTGGGACCCCATCGCCCGCGACCGCGACACCTTCACCGCCTGGATCGACGAATACATCCGAGGCACCAAGGATTTCGCCCAGTTCCAGCAGAAGCTTGCGGAGGCCAAGTGATGAGCGCCCAGTACAGCACCAACGAAATGATGACCGTGGCGGCTGCCCGTCGCCTGAAGAACGGCGCCGTCTGCTTCGTCGGCATCGGCCTGCCGTCCAAGGCCGCCAACCTGGCGCGCCTGACCTCGTCCCCGGACGTGGTCCTGATCTACGAATCCGGCCCCATCGGCGCCAAGCCGAGCGTGCTGCCGCTGTCCATCGGTGACGGCGAGCTGGCCGAGACCGCTGACACCGTGGTCCCCACCGGCGAGATCTTCCGCTACTGGCTGCAGGGCGGGCGCATCGACGTCGGCTTCCTCGGCGCTGCCCAGGTGGACCGCTTCGGCAACATCAACACCACCGTGATCGGCGACTACCACACCCCCAAGGTGCGCCTGCCGGGTGCCGGCGGCGCGCCGGAGATCGCCGGTTCCGCCAAGGAGGTGCTGATCATCCTCAAGCAGTCCCACCGCACCTTCGTCGACAAGCTGGCCTTCATCACCTCCGTGGGCCACGGCGAAGGCGGCGACCATCGCCAGCAGCTCGGCCTGCCCGGCAAGGGGCCGGTGGCCATCATCACCGACCTCTGCATCATGGAGCCGGAAGCCGGCACCCACGAATTCATCGTCACCTCGCTGCACCCGGGCGTGACCCGCGAGCAGGTGGTGGCCAACACCGGCTGGGCCATCCGCTTCGCCGACCAGGTGGCCGAGACCGCCGCCCCCAACGAGGTGGAGCTGAGCGCCCTGCGTGCCCTGGAAGCCCGCACCGCGGCCGCCCACGGCCAGCAAGGGGGTGAGGAATGAGCCGTGACGTCTTCATCTGCGATGCCGTGCGCACGCCCATCGGCCGCTTCGGCGGCGCCCTGGCCCCCGTTCGCGCCGACGACCTGGCGGCCATCCCGCTCAAGGCCCTGATCGAGCGCAACCCCCAGGTGCGCTGGAGCGAGGTCGACGAAGTCTTCCTCGGTTGCGCCAACCAGGCCGGCGAGGACAACCGCAACGTCGCGCGCATGGCGCTGCTGCTGGCCGGCCTGCCGGAAAGCATTCCCGGCGTCACCCTCAACCGCCTCTGCGCCTCGGGCATGGATGCGGTGGGCACCGCCTTCCGCGCCATCGCCTCGGGTGAAATGGAGCTGGCCCTGGCGGGCGGCGTCGAATCCATGTCCCGCGCGCCCTACGTGATGGGCAAGGCCGACAGCGCCTTCGGCCGCACCCAGAAGATCGAGGACACCACCATCGGCTGGCGCTTCATCAACCCGCTGATGAAGGCCCAGTACGGCGTCGACGCCATGCCGCAGACCGCCGACAACGTCGCCGACGACTACCAGGTATCCCGCGCCGACCAGGACCTGTTCGCCCTGCGCAGCCAGCAGCGCGCCGGCCGCGCCCAGGCCGAAGGCTTCTTCGCCGAGGAGATCGTCCCGGTGGTGATCAAGGGCAGGAAGGGCGACACCGTGGTCGATGCCGACGAGCACCTGCGCCCGGACACCACCCTGGAAGCCCTCGCCAAGCTGAAACCGGTCAACGGCGAAGGCAAGACCGTCACCGCCGGCAACGCCTCGGGCGTCAACGACGGCGCGGTGGCGCTGATCCTGGCCTCCGCCGAGGCGGTGAAGAAGCACGGCCTCACCCCGCGCGCCAAGGTGCTCGGCATGGCCAGTGCCGGCGTCGCGCCACGGGTCATGGGCATCGGCCCGGTGCCGGCGGTGCGCAAGCTGCTGGAGCGCCTGAACCTGGGCATCGACCAGTTCGACGTCATCGAACTCAACGAAGCCTTCGCCGCCCAGGGGCTGGCCGTGATGCGCGAGCTGGGCCTCCTCGACGACAGCGAGAAGGTCAACCCCAACGGCGGTGCCATCGCCCTCGGCCACCCCCTGGGTGCCAGCGGCGCGCGCCTGGTACAGACCGCCTTGCACCAGCTGGAGAAGTCCGGCGGCAAGCGCGGCCTGGCCACCATGTGCGTAGGGGTAGGGCAGGGCCTAGCCCTGGCCATCGAGCGCGTCCAGCAGGCGAAGTGACGCAGGGTGGGCTTCAGCCCACCACGACTGCGACCCAGCACGGTCGAGTGGGCTGAGGCCCAACTGAAGCCCACTCGACAGACTGGATTCACTCCCATCGCCCTGCCAACCTAGGCCCACCCCCAACCGCTGCAACGAGGTCGCCTTGAGCAACCAACTCTTCGACGCCTACTTCACCGCCCCGGCCATGCGCGCGATCTTCTGCGACCAGGGCCGGGTGCAGGGCATGCTCGACTTCGAGGCCGCCCTGGCCCGTGCCGAGGCCCGCGTGGGGCTGATCCCCCGAGAGGCCGTCGCACCCATCGAAGCCGCCTGCCGGGCCGATTTCTACGACTTCTCCGCCCTGGCCCAGGCCATCGCCACCGCCGGCAACTCCGCCATCCCCCTGGTCAAGGCCCTGGGCAAGCGCATCGCAGCGGCCAGCCCGGAGGCCGAGCGCTATGTGCATCTGGGCGCCACCAGCCAGGACGCCATGGACAGCGGCCTGGTGCTGCAACTGCGTGCTGCCATCGGCCTGATCGAAGCCGACCTCGCGGCCCTGGGCGACGCCCTTGCCGAGCAGGCCGAGCGCCACGCCGACACCCCGCTGGCCGGCCGCACCTGGCTGCAGCAGGCCACCCCGGTGACCCTCGGCATGAAGCTCGCCGGCCTGCTGGGCGCCGTCACCCGCCATCGCCAGCGCCTGGCGGAACTCAAGCCGCGCCTGCTGTGCCTGCAGTTCGGTGGCGCCTCCGGCAGCCTCGCCGCCCTCGGCGAACAGGCCTGGCCGGTGGCCGAAGCGCTGGCCGTCGAGCTGTCGCTGAACCTGCCGGACCAGCCCTGGCACACCCAGCGTGACCGCCTGGTGGAGTTCGCCAGCCTGCTGGGCCTGGTCGCCGGCACCCTGGGCAAGCTGGGGCGCGACCTCAGCCTGCTGATGCAGACCGAGGCCGGCGAACTCTTCGAGCCCGCCGCGCCCGGCAAGGGCGGCTCCTCGACCATGCCCCACAAGCGCAACCCGGTGAGCGCCGCCGTGCTCATCGGCGCCGCCACCCGTGCACCGGGCCTGGTGGCCACCCTGTTCGCCGCCATGCCCCAGGAGCACGAGCGCAGCCTCGGCCTCTGGCACGCCGAATGGGAAAGCCTGCCGGAGCTCTGCTGCCTGGTGTCCGGTGCCCTGCAGCACGCGCTGCTGCTGGTGCCCGGCCTGGAGGTGGACGCCGCGCGCATGCGCCGCAACCTCGACCTAACCCAGGGCCTGGTGCTGGCCGAGGCGGTGAGCATCGCCCTGGCCCAGCGCATCGGCCGCGATGCCGCCCACAATCGGGTGGAGCAGTGCTGCCGCCAGGCGGTGAAGGAGGGCGCCCACCTGCGCGCCGTGCTCGGTGCCTGCGCCGAGGTCACCGCCGAGCTGTCCGCCGCCGAGCTGGACCGCCTGCTCGACCCCGCCCATTACCTCGGGCAGGCCCGCCGCTGGGTGGACCGTGCCCTCGCTGAACACACCACTTTCCCGCGCTAGGAGTTTTCCATGCCTGCCGTACGTCTCGCCGATGGCGACCTGAACTACCTCCTCGAAGGCCCGGCCGGAGCGCCGGTGCTGGTGCTGTCCAACTCCCTGGGCACCGACCTGCACATGTGGGACGCCCAGGTCCCGGCCTTCACCCGGCACTTCCGGGTGCTGCGCTACGACACCCGAGGCCATGGCCAGTCCCTGGTCAGCGAAGGCCCCTATCGCATCGATCAGCTCGGCCGCGACGTGCTGGCCCTGCTGGATGCCCTGGACATTCCCAAGGCGCATTTCTGCGGCCTGTCCATGGGCGGGCTGATCGGCCAGTGGCTGGCCATCAATGCCCCCGAGCGCATCCAGCGCCTGGTGCTGTGTAACACCGCCGCCAAGATCGGCACCCCCGAGGTGTGGAACCCGCGCATCGACGCCGTGCTGGCGGGCGGGGCCCAGGCCATGGCCGATCTGCGCGACGCCTCCATTTCCCGCTGGTTCACCCCGGACTTCGCCAAGGCGCAGCCGGAGAAGGTCGAGGCCATCGTCGGCATGCTGGCGCGCACCTCGCCCCAGGGCTACGCCGCCAACTGCGCCGCTGTGCGCGACGCCGACTTCCGCGAGCAGCTAGCTGTCATCCAGGCGCCGACCCTGGTGGTCTGCGGCAGCGGCGACCCGGTCACCACCCCGGAGCACGGCCGCTTCATGCAGGCGCACATCGCCGGCGCCGAACTCGTCGAGTTCCCGGCCGCCCACCTGTCCAACGTGCAGGCCGGTGAGGCCTTCAGCCAGCGCGTGCTGGCCTTCCTCAGCGCCTGAGCGCGCCGGATCACCCCGGGCTGAAGCCCGGGCTACCGCTTTCCCGACGCGGATGCCGCGTCGCCTTTCCGCGACCCTGTTCGAGGCCCTCATCGATGGACGAAAAAGAACGCTACGAAGCCGGCATGCAGGTCCGCCGCGCCGTACTGGGCGACGCCCATGTCGACCGCAGCCTGCAGAACCTCACGCCCTTCAACGAAGAGTTCCAGGAAATGATCACCCGCCACGCCTGGGGCGACATCTGGACCCGCCCGGGCCTGCCGCGCCACACCCGTAGCCTGGTGACCATCGCCATGCTCATCGGCATGAACCGCGAGGGCGAGCTGAAGCTGCACCTGCGCGCCGCGAAGAACAACGGCGTCACCCGCGACGAGATCAAGGAAGTGATCATGCAGAGCGCCATCTACTGCGGCATCCCCGCCGCCAACGCCACCTTCCACCTGGCCGAAGCCGTGTGGGATGAACTGGGGGTCGAGTCGCTGCACCCCTGATCGCCGAGCGACTCCCGGCCCAGGCTCCAGAGCCTGCGGCCGGGCAGGCTCGGGTTCACGCCACTGTCATGTCCTGCC
>NZ_JYFT01000027.1:0-118525 GCF_000931385.1 Pseudomonas sp. FeS53a | reverse complement strand
GCATTAGGGGGCGCGGGTGGGGTGGGGGTCTATCCGCTTAGTGGGCGAACACTCGCCGGAAAATCCGCACCCCGGCGGGGCGTGGGGTAACGCTCGCGAGCCTCGGGGTAACGCTTCGAGCGGTGGGGCAGGGTGCCCGTCCGTTTTGTCTATCCGGAAAGTTGAAGAAGCCTGTCCCAACGATTCGATTCCGGCCTGTGGGACGGACGTGGCATGGTGCTTGCCTTGATCCTGGCAATGCGCCGCCAGAGCGCGCTTCCATAAACCCTCATGGGTGCCGCGTGATGAACCTGAACGAATCCCCTCGTTGCCGGGGCCTGCTCGCTGATTGTTTCGACCTGGCGGGTGCCCGTGCCTGGATGGCGGCCATCTGCGGGCCGCACCGACTGGACGCCGCGCGCCCGGAGCGCATCCGCTTCCATCACAGTGGCAATGTCCTGCCCACCAGCGCCATCACCCTGGGCCATGTGGAGTACGGCACCGATGTCACCATCGGTGTCGGCGAGGAGGCCACCCTCGACTGCTACAGCCTCAGCCTGCCCCTGGGCGGCGAGCAGGAGCTGGACCTCGCCGGCCGTCGCCTGCGCTCCGACACCGGGCTGGGCCTGGTGCTGTCGCCCGACCAGAGCCAGCGGCTGACCATCGCCGGCAACTGCCGCAAGCTGCAGGTGGCCATCCCGCGAAGGGCGCTGGTGGAGGTGTTGGAGGCGTTGCTGGAGCGCAGCGTCGTCCAGCCTCTGCACTTCGAGCCGCAGATGGACGCGGTCGACGGGGCGACGGGCGCCTGGTGGCGCATGGCCCGCCATCTCACCGATGAGCTGGCACGGGGTGCGGCCCTCTACGGCCAGGGGCTGTTCTCCCGGGACCTGGAGAGCGCCTTCATCAAGGGCCTGCTGCTGGCCCAGCCGAACAGCTACAGCGACGAGCTGCAGGCGCGCCAGGCCCCGCAGCTGCCGCATTACCTGGTCCGGGCGCGGGACTTCATGCGCACCCACGCCCGGGAGAACCTCTGCCTGGAAGACATCGAGCGCGCTGCCGGCGTATCGCGCTTCAAGCTGTTCGAGGGGTTCCGCCGGTACTTCGGGGTGTCGCCCATGGCCTTTCTCAAGCGCCATCGGCTGCTGGCGGTGCGCCAGGCGCTGCTGGACGACCACAGCCCGCGCAACATCTCGGCCATCGCCATGGCCTGGGGCTTCACCCACCTGGGGCGTTTCTCCTGCGAGTACCGCAAGCTCTTCGGCGAGCCGCCCAGCGCCACCCTCCAGCGCCTGGCGGCGCAGCGGGACGCTTCCTGCTGAGCGAGCGGCCGTCCGTCCGCTTATTTCGAGTCGTCACCCGGTCGTCATCAATCTGTCACGGGCGGCGGACGACCATGGCCCGGACGCTGCCACCATTAGGACCCGTCCCATGGCGACAGACGGCGAAAGGCTTGATCCTTGGGCCCTCGTCAACGTTGAAAGGAAAGATCAGGAAACAAACTCGGGCCCCCGGGCCTAGCCAAGCTTCGGAGCATGCCGTATGATCCGCCGCCTAGTACCTAGCTGTAAGTCAGTCCGGTCAGCTGTACTCCGCGACGTCCCCGCGCACCACGGCACCGGTCTCCTCGATGGTCACCTGAACGCAACTTCCCGCCCAATGGCGTTCCCGCGTTCCTGGCCAGCCATCCAGAAGTCTGATCAGGACAGCCGCCGGCCCAGAACCTTGCCGCGGCTACAACCTGGCACCCGAAGTACTTCGTCGGCTCACCTATCGTGGGTGGAACCAAATGCCGACTCATTCACTCCGATAAGGATCATCCGTTGCGCCCATTTGGGTGGCGGATTCGGAGTTTTATTACGCGGCCATGCCGCTTGTATGCAGGACATAACAACATGACCATTCATCATCAGGCCAAAGACGCCATCACCACCCTGACCCGCGCATTCGCTCCGCTGCAGTGCCAGATCACCGCCCCGTCCCGCAAGGGCGGCTTCAGCTTCACCATCGTCAGCGAGTACGGTGTTGCCTGCCACAGCCAGCGCCTCTACCCGGAGCACTACCGTGACTCCAGCCAGCTGCAGCAGGTGATCGACCGCGCCCAGCGTGCGCTGACCGCCTGAGGCGAGTCGGCGTTACCCAAAGCCCCGCACAAGCGGGGCTTTTTCATGCCCGTTGAAATGTGGAGACGAAGCAGGGCGGGCTTTTCGACAGACGAAAAAAAGCAGCCCGGGGGGCGGGCTGCATGGATGGCCAAGGGGGATGGCCATGGGAGGAGCTAGGAGCAATACACGATCGGTTCGCGACCGCCACCAGCAGGGGCGGGTGGCAGCAGGGCTGCCGGCGAGTCGATGGGTGGCAGGATAGTCACCGGCTCCCGTGGCGGGAAATCACCTTAGGTAATAGTGACTATCGGCTGCGCTTATCGCCGTCCCCTCAGCGGTTGACGTCCACCACCACACGCCCACGCACCTGGCCGTCCAGCAGCTCGCGGGCGACCGGCAGGGCTTCCTCCAGACTGATCTCGCGGGTGATCGCGTCCAGCAGCGCCAGGTCCAGGTCACGGGCCAGGCGCTCCCAGGCCTCGATGCGGTCGGCCTTCGGGCGCATCACGCTGTCGATGCCGGCCAGGGTCACGCCACGCAGGATGAAGGGCGCGACGCTGGCGGGAAAATCCATGCCCTGGGCCAGGCCGCAGGCCGCGACCGCGCCGCCGTAGCGGATGCCGGCGCAGACGTTGGCCAGGGTGTGGCTGCCGACCGAGTCGATGGCGCCCGCCCAGCGCTCCTTGCCCAGCGGGCGGCCAGGTTCGGCGAGGCTGGCGCGATCGATGATCTCGCTGGCGCCCAGGCGCTTGAGGTAGTCCGCTTCCTGCGGTCGGCCGGTGGAAGCCGTCACCTGGTAGCCGAGGCGGGCGAGCAGGGCGATGGCGAAGCTGCCGACGCCGCCGTTGGCGCCGGTCACCAGCACCTGGCCCTTGTCCGGGGTCACGCCGTTGCGCTCCAGGGCCAGCACCGAGAGCATCGCGGTGTAGCCGGCGGTGCCGATGGCCATCGCCTGGCGCGGGGTGAAGCCGGCCGGCAGCGGGATCAGCCAGTCGGCCTTGAGGCGCGCCTTCTGAGCCAGGCCGCCCCAGTGCGTCTCGCCCACGCCCCAGCCGTTGAGCAGCACCCTGTCGCCGGTCTTGAAGGCGGAGCTGTCGCTGGCCTCCACGGTGCCGGCCAGGTCGATGCCGGCGACCATGGGGAAGCTGCGCACCACCGGGCCCTTGCCGGTGATGGCCAGGCCGTCCTTGTAGTTCAGGGTGCTGTAGTCGACCTTCACGGTGACCTCGCCCGCAGGCAGTTGCGCCTCGTCCAGCTCCGCCAGCGTGGCGCGGTAGCCGGTGTCGTCCTTGTCGATCAGGATGCCTTTGAACATCGGGTGTCTCCTCGTGCGGAACCTAGGGAAAGGGACGGGCTAGCGCGGCAGCCCGGCGAGAAATCCTTGGATGAAGCAGTCCAGCGGCGCATTGCCGCGCACCAGCCGGGCGCGCAGCACGGCGCCTTCCCAGCCGATCCAGAAGAATGCGGCCCAGTGCGCGCAATCCGTGTCCGGAGCCAGCTCGCCTTCGGCCTTGGCGGCCTCCAGGCAAAGGGCCAGGCGTTGCTGCCAGCTGAGCAGGATGGCCTCCAGGGTTTCGCGGAAGGCCTCCGGCAGCTGGGTCACCTCCTGGCCCAGGTTGCCCACCAGGCAGCCCCGGCGGTAATCGAAGCGCTGCATGCCGGCCTTGGCGTCCTCGACGAAGGCGGCGATGCGCGCCAGCGGCGGGCGCGACGCGTCCAGCAGGCAGCGGTCCAGCTTGCGCGCGAAGTAGTCGGCGTAGTTCGCCAGCACCGCGTGGCCGAAGTCTTCCTTGCTCTGGAAGTAGTGGTAGAACGAGCCCTTGGGCACGCCGACGCGGCTCAGCACCGCATCGATGCCGGTGCTGAGGAAGCCCTGCTCGGTGAGGATCTCGGTGCCGCAACGCACCAGGGCGTCGCGGGTGTCGGGGTTGTCGCGATTGACCTTGGGTGGTCGGCCGCGACGGGGCGTGGCTATGGAATCGGTCATGGCGGGGTATATTAGACCGACCGTCTAGAAAATCAATGGCGGGKGCGTCGCATCGCTCGTACCCGCCTCGCGCCGCGCCCCTTATCCGGCAGCGACGAGCTGGCGGATCGCCTGCTCGAAATACGCCGCCGGCTGGCCACCGCTGATCAGGTGGCGGCCGTTGAGGATCACCGACGGCACCGAGCGGATGCCATGGCTCGTGTAGAAGTGTTCCTCCTCGCGCACCTCCTCGGCGAAGCGGCCGGACTCCAGCACCTCGCGCGCCGTCCCGGCATCCAGCCCGGCGGCTGTGGCCACCTCCACCAGCACCGCGCGGTCGCTGGGGTTGCGCCCTTCGCTGAAGTAGGCGGCCAGCAGGCCCTGCTTGAGCGCCAGCTGGCGGCCTTCCAGCCCGGCCCAGTGCAGCAGGCGGTGGGCGTCGAAGGTGTTGTAGATGCGCCCGCGCGCCTGCATGTCGAAGCGGAAGCCCACCTCGGCGCCGCGCTGGCGGATGTGCTCGCGGTTGGCCGCCACCTGCTCCGGCGTGCTGCCGTACTTCTGCTGGATGTGCTCGACGATGTCCTGGCCTTCCGGCGGCATGTCGGGGTTCAGCTCGAAGGGCTTGAAGGCGAGCGTGACCGCCACCTCGTCGCCGAGGTTGGCGATGGCCTGCTGCAGCGCGCCCAGCCCCACCGCGCACCAGGGGCAGACCACGTCGGAGACGAAGTCGATGTGGATGGCCTTGCTCATGGGCATGCTCCGTGAAGGATGAAAGGCGCCCAGTCTATGCCTCGAAAGCCCGTACCGCGACGTATCGCACGGCTGTCACCGGCAGGCAGTAAAAAAACAGCGGGCGGGTGCCGTTTGGCGGCTTGCGTCGGCGGCATCTTCAACCATGCTTGCTAATCCATCCCGGCTGCTTCGCCGCTCGCGTCCCCGAGCGGCCGTGCCGTTCCCGTCCCGAACCCATCCCGACCATCACGAGGTGAGCCATGGCCCGCGCCACATCCATCGACCGTTACCGCAACATCGGCATCGTGGCCCATGTGGATGCCGGCAAGACCACCACCACCGAGCGGATCCTGTTCTACACCGGGGTCAACCACAAGATGGGCGAGGTGCACGACGGCGCCGCCACCATGGACTGGATGGTGCAGGAGCAGGAGCGCGGCATCACCATCACCTCCGCCGCCACCACCGCCTTCTGGTCCGGCTCGGCCAAGCAGTACGACAAGCACCGCTTCAACATCATCGACACCCCCGGCCACGTCGACTTCACCATCGAAGTGGAACGCTCCCTGCGGGTGCTGGACGGCGCCGTGGTGGTGTTCAGCGGCGCCGACGGCGTCGAGCCGCAGTCCGAGACGGTCTGGCGCCAGGCCAACAAGTACGGCGTGCCGCGCATCGCCTACGTCAACAAGATGGACCGCGCCGGCGCCAACTTCCTCTGGGTGGTCGGGCAGATCCGCCAGCGCCTCGGCCACACCCCGGTGCCCATCCAGCTGCCCATCGGCGCCGAGGAGAACTTCGAGGGCCAGATCGACCTGCTGAAGATGAAGGCCATCTACTGGAACGACGCCGACCAGGGCACCAGCTTCCGCGAGGAGGCGATCCCCGAGGCCCTGCTCGCCGAGGCCGAGTCCTGGCGGGAGAAACTGGTGGAAGCCGCCGCCGAAGCCAACGAGACGTTGATGAACAAGTACCTCGAAGGCGAAGCCCTGAGCCTGGAGGAGATCAAGGCCGGCCTGCGCCAGCGCACCATCGCCTGCGAGATCGTCCCCGCCGTGCTGGGCTCCTCCTTCAAGAACAAGGGCGTGCCGCTGGTGCTCGATGCGGTCATCGACTACCTGCCGGCACCCACCGAGATCCCGGCCATCAAGGGCACCCACCCGGACGACGAGAACCGCCACGACGAGCGCCACGCCACCGACGACGAACCCTTCTCCGCCCTGGCCTTCAAGATCGCCACCGACCCCTTCGTCGGCACCCTGACCTTCACCCGCGTCTACTCCGGCGTGCTCAGCTCCGGCGACTCGGTGCTCAACTCGGTCAAGGGCAAGAAGGAGCGGGTCGGCCGCATGGTGCAGATGCACGCCAACACCCGCGAAGAGATCAAGGAGTGCCGGGCCGGCGATATCGCCGCGCTGATCGGCATGAAGGACGTCACCACCGGCGACACCCTGTGCGACATCGACAAGCCGATCATCCTCGAGCGTATGGACTTCCCCGAGCCGGTGATCTCGGTCGCCGTCGAGCCCAAGACCAAGGCCGACCAGGAGAAGATGGGCATCGCCCTCGGCAAGCTGGCCCAGGAGGACCCGTCCTTCCGCGTGCGCTCGGACGAGGAGTCGGGGCAGACCATCATCTCCGGCATGGGCGAGCTGCACCTGGACATCCTCATCGACCGCATGAAGCGCGAGTTCAACGTCGAGGCCAACATCGGCAAGCCCCAGGTCGCCTACCGCGAGAAGATCCGCAACCGCTGCGAGATCGAAGGCAAGTTCGTCCGCCAGTCCGGCGGGCGCGGCCAGTTCGGTCATTGCTGGGTGCGCTTCGAGCCGGGCGAGGAGGGCAAGGACACCCTCGAATTCCACAACGAAGTGGTGGGCGGCGTGATCCCCCGCGAGTACATCCCCGCCATCCAGAAGGGCATCGAGGAGCAGATGAAGAACGGCGTGCTGGCCGGCTACCCGTTGCTCGGCCTCAAGGCCACCGTGTTCGATGGCTCCTACCACGACGTCGACTCCAACGAGATGGCGTTCAAGATCGCCGCCTCCATGGCCACCAAGCAGCTGGCGCAGCACGGCGGCGCGGTGCTCCTGGAGCCGATCATGAAGGTCGAGGTGGTCACCCCCGAGGACTACATGGGCGACATCATGGGCGACCTCAACCGCCGGCGCGGCCTTATCCAGGGCATGGACGAAGTGCCGGCGGGGCGGGTGATCCGCGCCGAGGTGCCGCTGGGCGAGATGTTCGGCTACGCCACCGTGGTGCGCTCCATGTCCCAGGGGCGCGCCAGTTACTCCATGGAGTTCTCCCGCTATGCCGAGGCGCCGGCCAACATCGCCGACGCCATCATCAAGGGGCATGCCTGAGCCGGTCCGGCGGGCCCCAGCGGGCCCGCCGGGGTCAGGCGGAGCGGCGGGCGAGGCTGGCCATCTCCAGCGCCACGTCGCGGATCAGCGCGTGCATGCGGCGCTTGCAGAACACCGCCTCGCCGTCGAAGGCGCGGGTCAGCTCCAGCCGGTCGTTGCGGCACATCGACAGCAGCCACTTGCCGTCAGGGCGCGGAGTGACGGCCACGCTGTGGTCGGGAAAGGCGTCGTAGATGTCCTTGATGGCGGTGAACATGGTCCTTCCTCGTGGTGTGTTTGGACCTGACCCCCAATGCAGGGCCCGTGCCAGCGTCCCGACAGGCGGCAACGCCCGTGCGGCCGGCCTTGTCGCAGGCGCGCCGCCCCAGGTTTCGTGCAGCCTGCACGATGCCGCCTGCGAAGGCCGGGCAACCTGCATGACGGCGTGGCGCGGAAGCCCGGCTGCTGGCTATGCTGCTGCCCCATGAACGACGCCTTCCCCCTGCGCGCCCCCTGCCCACCGGGCACCTGCGACTGCGACCGTGACCGCCTGCTGGAAACGCCGGGGGCCGACCTGCGTGCCCTGCGCCTCACCCGCATGGAAGAGAAGCGCCTGCTGGAGCGTCTGGAGCAATTGCGGGACCTGGACGACCTCCACCACATGCAGCAGCGCCTGTTCGACCTGCTGGGCGTACGCCTGCACCTGGGCCCGGGCCACAACGAGGTGCGCAGCATGCGTGGCCTCGACATCCGCCTGGAGCCCATGCCGGGCCTGTGCCGCAAGGTGCGCCAGTCCGTGCCGGCGGCCATTCGCCGGGCCCTGGAGCAGCGCCCCGAGATCGCCTGGCGCCTGCTGGACGCCCACGACCTGCTGCGTGACGCCTGAGCGTCATGTCCGACGTGCAGACTGCCCCCACCGACCCGCCGAGCCGCACCATGCCCGACCCCTCTGCCGAGCCCCTCACTCCCGCCGCACCCGCCGCCGTCAGCCTGCGCGAGGCGTTGCCGTTCTGGCTGCGGCTCGGCTTCATCAGCTTCGGCGGGCCGGCCGGGCAGATCGCGATCATGCACCAGGAGCTGGTGGAGCGGCGGCGCTGGCTCTCCGAGCGGCGCTTCCTGCATGCCCTCAACTACTGCATGGTCCTGCCCGGGCCGGAGGCCCAGCAACTGGCCACCTACCTGGGCTGGCTGATGCACCGCACCCTCGGCGGCGTGCTGGCAGGCGTACTGTTCGTGCTGCCTTCCCTGGTGCTGCTGATCGGCCTGGCCTGGGCCTACCTGGTGTATGGCGAGCAGCCCCTGGTGGCCGGGGTGTTCCGGGGCATCAAACCGGCCGTCACCGCGCTGGTGCTCCACGCCGCCTGGCGCATCGGCTCACGCACCCTGCATGACCCGGGCCTCAAGCTGCTGGCCGTGGTTGCCTTCCTCGCCGTGTTCGCCCTGGATGCGCCGTTCCCCCTGGTGGTGCTGGGCGCCGGCCTGGCCGGCTGGATCGGCGGGCGCCTGGCGCCTTCGCGCTTCCAGCCGGGCGGTCACGCCGGCAGCGTGGCCCACCACGGGCCGGCCCTGATCGATGACGACACGCCTCCACCGCCCCACGCGCGTTTCAACCCGCGTCGGCTGGCGGTCCTGCTGCTGGTGGGCGGAGTGTTGTGGGCGCTGCCCATGGGGCTGCTGCTGGCGGCCTTCGGCTCCGAAGGCACCTTCACCCAGATGGGCTGGTTCTTCACCAAGGCCGCGCTGCTGACGTTCGGCGGCGCCTACGCGGTGCTGCCCTATGTGTTCCAGGGCGCGGTCGAACACTACGGCTGGGTCAGCGCCACCCAGATGATCGACGGCCTGGCCCTCGGCGAGAGCACGCCGGGCCCGCTGATCATGGTGGTGGCCTTCGTCGCCTTCATCGGCGGCTATGCGCAGCAGGTGTTCGGCCCCGAGCAGGCCTTCCTCGCCGGCGCCGCCGCCGCCGTGCTGGTCACCTGGTTCACCTTCCTGCCGTCGTTCCTGTTCATCCTCGCCGGCGGGCCGCTGGTGGAGTCCACCCATGGCGAGCTGCGCTTCACCGCGCCGCTGACGGCCATCAGCGCGGCCCTGGTGGGGGTGATCCTCGACCTCGCGCTGTTCTTCGGCTATCACGTGTTCTGGCCCTCGGGCTTCGACGGGCACTTCGACTGGGCCTCGGCCGTGCTGGCCGGGCTCGCCGCCCTGGCGCTGCTGCGCTGGCGGCGCGGGGTGATCGAAGTGCTCGCCTGCGCCGGCGGGCTCGGGCTGTTGCTGCAGTGGGCGGGGATCTGATCCGCCCAGGCTGCGGCCATCTGTAGCTTTTCCGACAGCGGGCCCGGCAGTAGGCTCGCTGCCGTTTCGCAAGCCCGGCTTGCTCCCATTGGCTCGGCAAAGGACTCCGACATGAACCTGCCCCTCCCGCCCCAGGCCCTCCGCTTCATTGGCGACGCCCCCCTCGAACGTGACGAAGTGGGGGAATCGCCCTGTCCCGTCTACGCCTTCGAGCAGCGCGGCGAGTGCTTCTTCCTCAAGCTTTCACCGGCCATCTACGCCCCCACTACCTACAGCGTGGTGCGCGAGGCCGCCGTGCTCGACTGGCTGACCGGGCGCCTGCCGGTGCCGGAACTGGTGCTGGTGGAGGAGGGCGAGGAGCACGCCTGCATGATCACCCGCGCCGTGCCCGGCGTGCCCCTGTACGACCTGGTGGACGACGGCCAGCACGAGCGTGTGCTGGCGGCCTTCCAGGAAGCGTTGCGGCAACTGCAGGGCGTACCCGTGGACGGCTGCCCGCTGCGCGCTGGCATCGCCGAGCGCCTGCGGGAGCTGGACCACCTGTTGGCCAACCGGCTGCTGGCCGACGACGTCGACCTCACCCAGTGGCCCGGCCTGGAAACCACCGGTGACCTGCTGGCGCTGCTGCACAAGGGCCTGCCCGACGAGGGCCGGGTGTTCGCCCACGGCGACCTGGGGGACAGCAACCTGTTCATCGACAAGCGCGACCGCCTGTACTTCATCGACCTGGGACGCGGCGGCGTGGCCGACCCCTGGATGGACATCGCCTTCGCCCACCGCAACCTGAGCGAGGAGATCTCCCCGGCCTTCGCCGACCGCCTGCTGGCAGAGCTGCCCTACCCGGACCAGCCGGAGCGGCGGCGTTACTTCCAGCAGCTCGACGAACTCTTCTAGACGCCCGCCCTCGGCCCCAGTTGCGCGGCGTAGCGCCAGCAGGCGAACGCCGCCAGGGCCAGGCCGGCAAGCGCCAGGCTGCCGCCCACCACCCCCACCTGGGCCAGCCCGACGTGACGGCTGACCAGGCTGCCCAGCAGCGCACCGCCGCCGATGCCGACGTTGTAGAGGCCGGAGAACAGCGCCATGGCCACGTCCGTGGCGTCGTGGGCCTGGCGCAGCACCGCCGACTGCTGGGACAGGCTGAAGGCCAGGATCGCCACCCCCCAGAACAGGCTCAGGCCGGCCAGGGCGAGCCCGCTCGACGCCAGTGGCAGCAGCAGGAACAGGCACACCGCCAGCAGCAGGGTGGAGGCCAGCAGGAAGGCCCGTGGGCGGCCCTCGCTGTAGCGGCTGAACAGCACCGAACCGAACAGCCCCGCGCCGCCGAACAGCAGCAGGAGCAGGGTGGTCATGCGCCCCTCCAGCCCGGCCACCTGGCGGCTGAAGGGCTCGATGTAGGTGTAGGCGGTGAACTGCGCGGTGATCACGATCACCGTCAGCGCATAGAGCGCCAGCAGCGCCGGGCGCTTGAGCAGCACCGGCAGGCTGCGCAGGGAACCGGAGTTCTGGCTCGGCAGGCGCGGCAGCGTGCGTGCCAGGAAGGCCAGGGTCAGCAGCGACAGCCCGGCGATGGCCAGGAAGGTGGTGCGCCAGCCCATGGCCTCGCCCAGCACCCGCCCCAGGGGGATGCCCAGCACCATTGCCAGGATGGTGCCGGTGGCCAGCAGCCCCAGCGCCTTGGCCTGGCGCCCCGGCGGGGCCACGCGCACCGCCAAAGACGCCGTGATGGACCAGAACACCGCATGGGCCAGGGCGATGCCGATGCGGCTGGCCATCAGCGTGGCGAAGCTGGTGGCCAGGCCCGAGGCCACGTGGCTGGCGGCGAACAGCAGGAGCACCCCCACCAGCAGGCGCCGCCGCTCGATGTTGCGGGTCACCAGCATCATCGGCAGCGAGGCCAGGGACACCACCCAGGCGTAGACGGTGAGCATCAGGCCCACCTGGTCGGGGCTCATGTCGAAGCTGCGGCCGATGTCGCTGAGCAGCCCCACGGGCACGAACTCGGTGGTGTTGAAGATGAAGGCGGCCAGCGCCAGGGCCATCACGGCCAGCCAGCTGCCCTGGCGGGCGTCCTCGGAAGGGGTGTCCATCGGTGGGGTCGTCTCGTTCAGGTGGGTTCACGCACCCCGGCGGCAGGACCCGGCGACGGCTTCGCCACCCGGCGCGGATGGCCAGGGAGGGGAGCGGCGGGCTTGTTGTAGGTATGGAGGGGGATACGACGCGTGGCGGATTCTACGCCGCCCGCCCAGGCACTGCACCCCGGGCGGGCGTCGTCGGTCAGGCGTGGCGCGGCACCACGCGGTAGCACGGCTCGTAGGCGGCACCGCCGGGCAGCTTCATGCGGTGCTGCTCGACGAAGGCCTGCAGCAGGCGGTCCAGCGGGTCCATGATCGCGGGGTCGCCGTGGATCTCGTACGGGCCGTGCTCCTCGATCAGGCGGATGCCGGTGGCCTTGACGTTGCCGGCGACGATGCCGGAGAACGCCCGCCGCAGGTTGGCGGCCAGCTCGTGGGGCGGCAGGTCGCGGCTCAGGTCCAGCGCTGCCATGTTGGCGTGGGTGGGGTCGAACGGGTGCTGGTAGCGCTCGTCGATCTTCAGCAGCCAGTTGAAGTGGAAGGCGTCGTTGCGCTCGCGGCGGAACTGCTTCACCTCCTTCAGCCCGGCCGAGAGGGTGCGGGCCACCTCGGCGGGGTCGTTGATGATGATGCGGTAGCGCGCCTGCGCCTCGGCCCCGAGGGTAGCGCCGACGAAGGCGTGCAGTTGCTCCAGGTAGGCGGCGGCGCTCTTCGGCCCGGTGAGCACCACCGGGAAGGGCAGCTCGCGGTTGTCCGGGTGCATGAGGATGCCCAGCAGGTAGAGGAACTCCTCCGCCGTGCCCACGCCACCGGGGAAGATGATGATGCCGTGGCCGACACGGACGAAGGCCTCCAGGCGCTTCTCGATGTCCGGCAGGATCACCAGCTCGTTGACGATGGGGTTCGGCGCCTCGGCGGCGATGATGCCCGGCTCGGTCAGGCCCAGGTAGCGACCGCCGACCACCCGCTGCTTGGCGTGGCCGATGGTGGCGCCCTTCATCGGGCCCTTCATCACGCCGGGGCCGCAGCCGGTGCAGATGTCCAGGTTGCGCAGGCCCAGCTCGTGGCCGACGCGCTTGGTGTACTTGTATTCCTCGGTGCTGATGGAGTGGCCGCCCCAGCACACGACGATGCGCGGCTCCACGCCCGGGCGCAGGGTGCGGGCGTTGCGCAGCAGGTGGAAGACGTAGTCGGTGATGCCCTGGGAGCTCTCCACATCGATGCGCAGGCTGTCCAGCTCGCTGGCGGCATAGACGATGTCGCGCAGGGCGCTGAACAGCATCTCGCGGGTGCTGGCGATCATCTCGCCGTCGACGAAGGCGTCGGCCGGGGCGTTCAGCAGTTCCAGGCGCACGCCCCGGTCCTGCTGGTGGATGCGCACCTCGAAGTCCTTGTAGGCATCGAGGATGGTCTTGGCGTTGTCGATGTGGGCGCCGGTATTGAGGATGGCCAGGGCGCACTGGCGGAAGAGGGTGTAGACGCTGCCGGAGCCGGCCTGGCTCAGCTGTTGCACTTCACGTTGGGAGAGGGTCTCGAGGCTGCCCTTGGGGCTCACCGAGGCATTGATCACGTGTCTTTGCGGCATTTCAGATTCCATGGCTGGGATGCGAGGGCATCCGGGGGTGAAAGTCGCCGGGCGCTTTCCTGCGCTGGCGCAGTCGGCCGCTGCTCGCTGCCGGGCGAGGACGGGCCGGGAGGGGATTCTACGCATCCTGTGCGGTGCCCGCGCAACGGGCATCCCCTGTGACAAGCCTGGACAGGCTTTGGTTGCAGGGCGATGAAGGCCGATGCACGGTCGCACCGCCCGTCCGTGCTGCCTGCGCGACAGTGGACAGCCGCTGCGCTGCGATTATTCTGGCGTCATTCCTCCGACCCTTGCGGACGCTTCCCCATGACCCTCACGCCCGACGACATCGCGCGGCTGTTCGAGCTCTACCTGCCCGACCACGCCTGCGACGTGACCCGCCAGGAGGACGGCGCCTTCACCCTGCAGTTCACCCACCGCAGCCGCCACGACGTGCTCACCATCCCCGGCCTGGCGGCCAGCCAGCTGGCCTCGGCCGGGCTCATCAAGCGCCTCAGCCTCGGCCTGGCCGAGGAATTCGCAGCTGCCGCCCGCAGCCACCTGGCCTTTCGCCTCGCCTGAAGGCAAGCCGGCCCCGGCCCTGTAGAATCACCGCCCTGAACGCAACGAGGGTGGATGGTGGAGCTGCAACAGGGGTTCGTGCTGACCCGACACTGGCGCGACACGCCTACCGGCACCGAAGTGGAGTTCTGGCTGGCCACCGACGCCGGCCCGCGCCGCGTGCGCGTGGCGCCCCAGGTATCGGTGGCCTTCATCCCCGCCGAGCAGCGCCCGGCCGCCGAAGCCCTGCTGCGCGAGGAGCGGGGCGTCGAGCTGCGCCCCCTGGCCCTGCGTGACTTCCATCGACGCCCGGTGCTGGGCCTCTACTGCAACCAGCACCGCCAGCTGATCGCCCTGGACAAGGCCCTGCGCCAGGCCGGCGTCGACGTCTACGAAGCCGACATCCGCCCCCCGGAGCGCTACCTGATGGAGCGCTTCATCACCGCCCCGGTGCTGTTCGGCGGCCGCGACGACGGCCAGGGCCTGCTGCTGGACGCCCAGCTCAAGCCCGCTCCCGACTACCGCCCGCGCCTGCGCCTGGTATCCCTGGACATCGAGACCACCGAGTACGGCGAGCTGTACTCCATCGCCCTGGAAGGCTGCGGGCAGCGCCAGGTGTACATGCTCGGCCCGCCCAACGGCGACGCCAGTGGCGTGGACTTCGACCTCGCCTGGTGCGAGAGCCGCGCCGAGCTGCTGGAGTGCCTCAACCGCTGGCTGGCCGAGCACGACCCGGACGCCATCATCGGCTGGAACCTGGTGCAGTTCGACCTGCGCGTACTCAACGACCACGCGCGCCGGCTCAAGGTGCCGCTGCGCCTCGGGCGCGGCGGCGACGTCATGGGCTGGCGCGAGCACGGCAGCCGCAGCAACCACTACTTCGCCGACGCCGCCGGGCGGTTGATCATCGACGGCATCGAGGCCCTGCGCTCGGCCACCTGGAACTTCGCCTCCTTCAGCCTGGAGAACGTCGCCCAGGAGCTGCTGGGGGAGGGCAAGGCCATCGACGACCCCTACCACCGCATGGCCGAGATCAACCGCATGTTCGCCGAGGACAAGCCGGCCCTGGCCCGCTACAACCTCAAGGACTGCGAACTGGTCACACGCATCTTCGAGCACACCCGGCTGCTGGACTTCCTGCTGGAGCGGGCCAGTGTCACCGGCCTGCCGGCCGACCGCAGCGGCGGCTCGGTGGCGGCCTTCACCCACCTGTACCTGCCGCCCATGCACCGCCAGGGCTTCGTCGCGCCGAACCTGGGGGAGAAGCAGCCCGAGGCCAGCCCCGGCGGCTTCGTCATGGACTCCCGCCCGGGCCTCTACGACTCGGTGCTGGTGCTGGACTACAAGAGCCTCTACCCCTCGATCATCCGCACCTTCCTGATCGACCCGATCGGCCTGGTGGAAGGGCTGCACGACCCCCGTGACGAAGCCTCGGTTGAGGGCTTTCGCGGCGCCCGCTTCTCCCGCACCCAGCATTGCCTGCCGGCCATCGTCGAGCGCGTCTGGCAGGGGCGCGAGGCGGCCAAGCGCGAGGGCAACGCGCCGCTGTCCCAGGCGCTGAAGATCATCATGAACGCCTTCTACGGCGTGCTCGGCTCCAGCGGCTGCCGCTTCTTCGACACCCGCCTGGCCTCGTCCATCACCCTGCGTGGCCACGCGATCATGCGCCGCACCCGCGAGCTGATCGAAGCCCAGGGGCACCAGGTGATCTACGGCGACACCGACTCCACCTTCGTCTGGCTCGGCCGTGCCCATGAGGAGGCCGAGGCGGTGGCCATCGGCAAGGCCCTGGTGGCCGGGGTGAATCAGTGGTGGCGCGAGCACCTGGCCCGCGAGTTCGGGCTCACCAGCGCCCTGGAGCTGCAGTTCGAAACCCACTACCAGCGCTTCCTCATGCCCCGTATCCGGGGCGCGGAGGAGGGCAGCAAGAAGCGCTACGCCGGCCTGGTACGCCGTGATGGCCGCGAGGACATGGTGTTCAAGGGCCTGGAGACGGTGCGCACCGACTGGTCACCCCTGGCCCAGCGCTTCCAGCAGGAGCTGTACCTGCGGGTGTTCCGTGGCGAGCCCTGGCAGGCCTGGGTGCGCGACTACGTGCAGCGCACCCTCGCCGGCGAGCTGGACGACCTGCTGGTGTACCGCAAGCGCCTGCGCCGCCGGCTCTCCGACTACCAGCGCAACGTCCCACCCCATGTGCGCGCCGCGCGCCTGGCGGACGAGCACAACCAGGCCCTGGGACGTCCCCGGCAGTACCAGAGCGGTGGCTGGATCAGCTACGTGATCGCCCTCGCCGGACCCGAGCCATTGGAGGCCCGGCGCACGCCCATCGACTACGAGCACTACGTCAGCCGCCAGCTCAAGCCGGTGGCGGACGCCATCCTGCCCTTCGTCGGCGGGGACTTCGACAAGCTGCTGGACGGCCAGCTGGAGCTGTTCTGAGGGCAAACGGGACGCACCTCGCGACCCGTGCAAGCCGCCTATGGCGGCGGTTACGGGCCTCGCGTACTCTGGCGGGCATTTGCACTCAAGGAGCCAGAGCATGTACCAGGAAACCGTCACCCTGACCGTCAGCGCGGAACACCGGGGCCGCGAAACCGAGGCGGTGGACAACACCGGCGTCGACATCGGCCTGGAGTCCATTTCCCCCGGGCTGATGCGCGTTCACTTCAACGGCCAGCTGGACGCCCCCGACGAGCCCACCCACGTCTGCATCACCCTGGGCAACGGGCTGACCTACTACGGCCCCATCGCCGGCGGCGAAGCCAACGCCGAGGGCGGCTGGCTCACCTTCGAATGCGACATGATCGACCCTTCCCAGCTGGGTTGAGCCTCACTCCTCGTTGCGCCGGAGGCTGAGCAGTTCGCTGTAGGGCCCGACCGGCGCCTGCCCCGGGCGCTGCCGCAGCAGGCGGATGTCGGTGATGACGTAGCCCAGTTCCTCCAGCCACCCTTCGATGCGGTCGATCGGGCGGGAAGGTGCGGGTAGGCCGGGTTGTTCCAGGGAAAGTATCGAGAAGGCGATGGCCTTGATGTTCGGCAGGCCTCGCGTGTTCATGCGCATGTACCGGGTTTCATCCCGGTAGCGGTAGGTCACCAGCCATTCCATCCGTTCGCAGTTCCATACAACGGGCCGCGCCCTGACCAAAGGCGGGAACCGTATCAGAACGCCGTGGTCGCGCAATGCTGGCGCCCTGATGACAGGGCGCCGTCAGGGCGCGGGGCGCTCCACCAGCTGGGGCTGCAACAGCTCGCCCAGGCGCCGCTTCAGGTCCTCCACCGGTTCCAGGTCGTGGGCGCGGCGCAGGCGTTGCACCGCCTCCGCCGGCCAGTCTTCACGGCTCCAGGCTTCCAGTGCATTGAGCGCCATGTTGCGGTTGCGCACCACGGGGCTGGCCAGGGCCGTGTCCAGCAGGTCCCAGCCCTGGCCGGGAAAGGCGCCCAGGCGCTGGATGATGAAGTCCAGGTCACCGTGGGCCTGGTACGCCAGGCCCAGCCCCAGGGCCGTGCCCGGCCCGCTGGCGATGGCCGCCAGGTCCAGGCGCTCGCGGGCCAGGTCCAGCACCTGGGCGATGCGGGCCGGGTCGTCGCTCTGCATCAGGTGGTACCAGGCGCTGGAGCGGCCTTCGCGCTGGCGGGCCAGCCAGCGTTCCCAGCAGTCGATGCCAAGGAGGCCGGCAGCCTGGGCCGCTTCGTGGAAGCGCACGTCATCGGCTGCGTCCAGGCCCTGGTTCACCAGGGCCTCCCAGCGTTCCGGCTGGCACAGCTCCCGCGCCCGCCGGAGGATTTCCTCGCGCAGCGCCTCGCTCCAGCCGTGCTCATGCAGCGCGTCCCAGTCGGTATGGGGGCTCTCGATGAAGTCGGCGACCTGGGCGGCAACGATCAGGTGGGCCAGGGCCCGTGGCGGGCGGCGGGCCAGGTGGTCGAGCAGCAGCAGGACCACTTCGGCGCCGTCGGCGTAGTCATGAATGTCCCGCGCCGGGCCGCCTGCCAGCAGGGCACCCACCAGTTCGTTGGCGGCATCCAGCAGGCCGTCGTCGACGTCCTGGCCGCTGAGCGCCGCCAGCAGGTTGCCACCCACCGCACAGGGGTAGGCGAGGTATTCCACCATCACCGCGTTGCGGTAGCCCTCGCGCAGCAGCCAGTCCTGCACCTCGGGCGAGGGGGTCACGGCCAGGCGCTCCACCAGGTGGATGCGCCCCCAGCCATGGACCTTGCGCGCCAGGCTCCACCAGGCACGTTCGCGTTCCGGTGGCGCCAGGCTGCAGCCCAGGGCCACGGCGGCGTACAGGGTGAACTCCTCGTGCAGGCCGAAGGTGAGGAACAGCGCCCGCTGGCTGCCGCTGTCCAGTGCGCCGAGCAGGGCCAGGGCGAACTTCACAGCGCCGCGATCCGGGCTGCTGCGCGCCAGCCACAGGGCCAGCGCGTGCAGCCGTGCGCGGGGCAGGCCGGGGCGGGCCAGCAGGCGTTCGATGAGCGGGTCGATGAAGGCCAGCACGCTGCCATCGGCCACCTGCTGGTAGAGCCGGGGCAGGTTCGGGGTCGGGTCGTCGAGGGTGGCCAGCAGCAGGTCGTGGATGGCCTGGGCGGCCTGCAGGTCATCGCCGGCGGCGTGGTGGCCGAGCACGCCGTCCAGCGCGCCGGGTGCCCAGCTCAGCCCATCGCCGTCCCCGGCGTCTTCGTCGGGCAGTTCGAGGCCGCCGGCGGGCAGGCCTTCGGCGGCCTCGGCATAGGGCTGGAGGACGCTGTACAGGCTGGGCCGGGCCGGGTCCCAGGGGATGGGGTAGCCCTGGGTCTGGCCCTTGTCGTCGCGGACGATGCGGAAGAAGGAGGCGATCCAGTTTTTCATCGGGAAGGGGCGTGGCGGCAAACCACTCCTCTTACCTGAAGCCCCCGGCGCGGGCAATCGCCACGTGCCGGGAGCCCGACGCAGTCCGCAACCCGGCCGACGAGCGTCAGGCGGTGCGCTGGCGAACCTGCTCGAGCAAGGCCTGCAGCACCCCGCGCAGGGCGTCCAGGGCCGCTGGCCGGTGCTCGTCCTCGGCACGGCGCAGGCCCTCGCAGGCCTTCATCAGGGCCGGCGAATCGATGGTGCAGGCCAGCCCGCCGAGGCGGTGGGCGGTCTGCGCCACGTAGCGCTCGGTGCTGGTGCCGTCGGGGACCTGGCCCAGACGTTCCAGTTCGTCCCCCAGGTTGCGTTGCAGTTCCTCCATCAGGGTCGCCAGCAGGGTCGGGTCGGCACCGCGGATGCCTTCCAGGTGGCCGAGGTCGAACAGCGCGCCCGGCTGTTCTGCCGGAGCCTCGCCGTCGGGTTCGGCCTGGGCCTGGCAGGCCAGGGCTTCGGCCAGGCGGCCGAGGGTCACCGGCTTGACCATCAGGTCGTCCATGCCGGCCTCGTGGCAGCGCTGGGCCTCGTCGGCGAGGGCGCTGGCGGTGTAGCCGACGATGCGCAGCCGGGGGCGCTGGCCCTGGGCTTCGCGGTCGCGCACTGCGCCGGTCAGGGCGTAGCCGTCCATGTCTGGCATGTTGCAGTCGGTGATCAGCAGGTCGAAGGCTTCTTCCTCCAGGGCTGCCAGGGCGCTGTCGCCGTCGCCGACGAAGCGCGCCTGGTGGCCCAGGGCTTCCAGCTGTTGCACCAGCACCAGCCCGTTGATCGACAGGTCGTCCACCACCAGGGCGCGCAGCACGCGGGTGGCGCCGGTGGCCTCCACCACCGGGGCCTCCAGCGGCTCGGCAGCGGCTTCCCAGGCGGCGGGCAGCTCCACGCCCACTTCGCAGCCCTGGCCGGGCTCGCTTTCCAGCCACAGGCGGCCGCCCATCAGGCCCACCAGGTGGTGGCAGATGCTCAGCCCCAGCCCGGAGCCGCCGTAGTGGCGGGCGGTCTGTGCGCCGCCCTGCTGGTAGGGCTCAAGGATGCGGTCCTGCATGTGGCGGGGAATGCCGATGCCGGTGTCGCTGACCATCAGCACCAGGCGCGACTGGCCCGGCGCGGTGTCCTCGACCCGGGCCACCAGGCGCACCCGGCCATGGGCGGTGAACTTCACCGCATTGCCCAGCAGGTTGAACAGCACCTGGCGCAGGCGCAGCGGGTCGAGCCGGTAACGGCGGTCGGCTGGCAGCTTGCAGTCCAGCTCCAGTTCCAGGCCCTTGCTGCGCGCCTGGGCGCCGAACAGGTCGAGCGCGCCACGCAGCAGCGGCAGCGGCGCCACGGGTTCGAGGGCCAACTGCATGCGGCCGTTCTCGATGCGATCCAGGTCGAGGATGTTGCCGATCAGGGCGATCATCGAGGTGGCCGATTGCTGGGCGATGCGCAGGTTCTCGGAGGGGGCAGCCTGGGCGCGGGCCTCCAGCTCCAGCAGGCCCACCAGGGCGTTGAGCGGGGTGCGCAGTTCGTGGCTCATGGTGGCGAGGAAGCGCCCCTTGGCGGCGCTGGCCTGCAGCGCGTCGCGGCGGGCCTCGCGCAGTTCGGTCTCCAGGGCCTTGCGGTCGCTGATGTCGATCCAGCCGCCGAGCAGGCCCTGCAGCTGGCCGCCTGCGCTGTAGAAGGGCACCACCCACTGGTAGAGGTCGTGCTCGCGGCCGTCGATCTCGATGCGGCCATCGAAGAAGCGCGGCTGGCGGTTCTGTTGCAGCAACTGGTACTCGGCCTCCATGGCCTGGGCCAGGCTCGCCGGGGCGATGCCCTGCTGGCGCACGGTGGTGCCGCGCAGCTGCTCCAGGTCGCAGCTGAAGAACTGCTCGTAGGCGCGGTTGCAGGTGCTCAGCCGGCCCTGCAGGTCCCGCACGTAGAGCGGTGTCGGCAGGCCGTTGAGCAGGGAGAACTGGAAGGCCAACTGGTCGCTGAGCTGCTCCTGTGCCTCGCGGCGCTGGCGGATCTCCCGGCGCAGGCGCCAGTTCCACAGCAGCGACAGGGCCACCACCACCAGGGCCAGGATCGACAGGTGCCAGAAGTCTTCCGGCAGGCGCTCCAGCCAGCCGTTGGCGGGGGCAGCGAGCAACTTGATGCCATCACCGAATTCGCCGCTCTGGGCCAATGAGCCGAGCAGCTTGTCGAGGATGCCGCGCAGCTCCGGGACCTGGCCGCTGACCGCCAGCATCTGCGCCGGCGATGCGGCCTCGACGCGCTGGCCCAGGCGCAGGCCCTGGCGCTCCAGCCACTGCAGGTGGCTGGGGCTGCCGCCGAGGTTGTCCAGGCTGGCATCGACCTCGCCCAGGCGCACCCGCTCCATGGCCTGGGGCGCGTTCTCGGTGCGCACCAGGGTGATGGCGGGGTAGCGCTTCTCCAGGTAGTCGATCAGCGGGTGGTGCCGGGGCAGGGCCAGGCGGCGGCCGGTCATGGCCTCCAGGGAGCTGGGGGAGCTGGCGTCCTGGCGGACCACGAAGGCCCAGCCGCGGGCGCCGAAGGGCTCGGTGTAGAACACGCCGGGGCTGGCGCTGCCGTCGAGGGTGCTGGCCAGGTCGGCCTCGCCCCGCGCCAGGCGCTGGCGGTCGCGGGCTGCACCTTCGCTGTCGAGCAGTTCCAGCTTGAGCTGGTAGGTGTCGCCGAGCTGCTTCAGCAGCTCCAGGCCCAGGCCCGACCATTTGCCCCGGGCGTCACGGAAGAAGTAGGGCGGCGCCTCGGCGAGGATCAGGCGCAGGCGGGGCTGCTGGTCCAGCCAGCGTTCCTGGGCGCTGTCGAGGGCGAAGGCGCCGGTGGGCGAGAACAGGCGCGGCGCTGCGGTCCAGTGGGCGAGGATGATTTCGCGCTGGTGTTCGTCGAGGGTGCCGAGCACGTAGTCCACCAGGGTCAGCAGGCGGGTGTCGTCGGCACGGCTGGCGAAGCTGAAGCCGCCGCTGGAGAGGTTGGCAGCGAACTTGTTCTGCAGGGCTGCGCCGGGGCGGGCGCGCATGTGGTGGTCCACCCTCAGCTTGTCGCCGATGAAGGCATCGGCTTCGCCGCTGAGCACCTGGTCGAAACCTTCGGCGGTGCTGCGCACCGTCTCCAGGTGGGCGGCGGGGTAGGCGTTGCGCACCTGCTCGGGGTCCAGGTACTGGGCCAGCACCAGCACGCGCTTGTCGGCCAGGTCCGGCGGCAGGCAGGGGTCGTCGCGGCGGCCGACGATGATCGGGGTGTCGTCCAGGTAGGGGCTGCTGTAGGCCAGCCCGGGTTCGCGGCGTTCGTAGCCGGTGACCCGGGTCAGCAGGTCGACTTCGCCGGCCTTGAGGCCCCGGATGGCGGCCTCGACGCTGGGAAAGGGGACTTCCTCGATGCTGCGCCCGACGAAGGCGCCAACCCGCGCCAGGTAGTCGTGGGTGATACCGCGCAGCATGGCGCTGCCGGGGTACTGCGGCCACTGGCTGATGGGCCGCACCACCGCCACGCGCACCGGGTGCTCTGGCAGGCCGGCGCCCAGTTCGGCGAGCTGGGCCAGGTCCAGCGGTGGCGTGGCGCCGGCGGGGGCGTGCCAGCCCGGGCCTGCCAGCAACGCCAGCAGGGCGAGCAGCGCCAGCGCGCGCCGCTTCAGCACAGCCCGGCTTCCTGGATGTAGTGGAACAGTCCAGCGTTGGTGTCGATGCCGAGTTTGCGCATGGCGCTGCTCTTCTGCGCGCTGATGGTCTGCTTGCTGCGGTTCAGGTGCAGGGCGATCTCGCCGATGGCCATGCCGCTGCCGTACAGGCGCAGCACTTCTGCCTCACGCGGGGAAAGCTCTTCGGCGCTGGCCAGGGGCTTGCCGTGCTCGGCTTCGCTTTCGCCCAGCTGGCGGCGGATGGACTCGGAAAGGAACGGGCGGCGCAGGCTGGCGCGCAGCGCACGGGGCAGGTCGGCCAGCAGGCCGCGCTTGCTCACCAGGCCCTGGATGCCCAGGCGCAGCAGGGAACTGGCCAGGGCCGCGTTGCCGAGCATGGTGACGACGATGATGGCCATCTGCGGATAGCGGTTGCGCAGGTGTTGCACCAGGCGCAGGCCGTCGGCCTGGCGGCTGTCCGGCATCATCAGGTCGGTGATCAGCAGGTCGCAGGCCTGCCGGTCCAGGAGTTGGTAGAGGCCGTCGACGTCATGGGCCTCGCCGACGATGGCGAGGTCGGGTTCGTCGGCCAGAAGGGCGCGCAGGCCGATCAGGGTGATCGGGTGGTCATCGACTATGACGGTTCTCAGAGTCATGCATGGCCTCGGCTCGGATGGGGGCGGGGCGCATGTTAGTGACTCGTGGCGTTCAGAAAAGGGGCGGAGCCCGTCATTGGGCCGGATTAAGTAATGCCCTTCTATCTCGTAGGAAAAACCCTACATTTACAGGCTTAATCGGAAAAATCTCGTTGCGTTCGGGGTGACTGCCGGGCGGGCACTCCACCCCGCCCGTCACTCCGGCTGGCCACCCGGGTTGGCCACGATGGCGCTGTCCAGCGCGGCGATCATCGATTCCACCAGGCCCGGCTGCTGCTGTTCGCTGGCATTGCGTACCGGAGCCAGGCTGGCCACCCGGGCCGGTGCCTCAGGGTGGCCGTGGTCGGCGGCTACGGCGAACCAGGCGTAGGCCTCCAGCTCGGGTTGCAGGGACGGGTAGGTGCCGTCGAGCAGGCGCTGGCCGTAGTCGTACATCGCCTGCGGGTCACCGGCGAGGGCCTGGCGCTTGGTGGCTTCCGCCTCGGCTTCGCTGGAGACCGGTTCCGCGTCGAGGGCGATGGCGGTGGCGTCGCGTTCGGCAGGGGCCACGGGGTCGCTGGCCAGGCAGGGCAGCCCCGGTTGCTCGGCGCTGGCCGGCAGCGGCTGGCCGGCGTCCTGCTGCTGGGCCAGCTGGTACAGCGAGGCGGCGATGCGGTCGCCCGCGGCGCTGGCGACCTTCAACTGGGCCAATCCGCGCTCGCGGTCGGCCAGGTCGGGCTGGCAGGTGCCGAGGTAGAGCAGGCTCAGCTCGCGCAGGGCGCGGTCGTTGGTGCGCGCGGATTTCTCCAGCAGGCGCTTGCCGTAGTCCAGGTCCTGCGGCACGCCGGTGCCGCGCAGGTAGTTCCAGGCCAGCACGCGGCTGGCTTCGGCGTTGCCCAGGGCATCGGCCTGGCTCAGGTGGTTGAGGGCCTGGGCCGGGTCGGCGGGTACGCCATCACCCATCAGGTAGTGATGGGCCAGCTCGTAATGGGCACGGCCGTTGCCGGCGTCGGCGGCTTGCTGCAGCAGTTGCAGGGCGGTTTCCTTGTCGCCCTGCTGGTCGGCGAGCACGGCCTGGGCCAGGGTCTCGGCGGCCGGCTCGACACGGGGCTTGACCAGGCGGGTACGGCCCTTGATCTCGGTGGCGGGGGCCTCCACCACCCACACCAGCGGTGCCTCATAGCTGGGCACGCCGTAGACCGGGTTTTCCGGTGGCAGGGGGCGGTTGCCGCTGAGAACGGCGGGTTTGGAGTGCAGGGGTTGGAAACCGGAGCTGCAGCCGGCGATGAGCAGGGCGGCGAACAGCAGGGAAAGGCGCGGATTCATGGCGTGACTGGAAGGGGATACGGCTCGAAAGGCGCATAGCATTCCAGACTGTGGCGCGCCTTCCAAGGCGTCTGTGCCGCCTGTTCGCATTCCGTTCGCGGGGGAGCCGTCGTCATCCCCCGGTGGCCGGGGGCGTCAGCCGTTGATCAGGTTGCGCAGGCGGATGTCCTGGAAGCTGAGGGGGATCGACTCCGGCTCCTTCTCTTCCTTCTGCTGTTGCTGCTGCAGGGCGTTCAGCTCGGTCATGCGCTGGGCGATCATCTTCTCCACCTGCTCGCGCTTCTCCGGCGGCATTTTCTCCAGATCCTCCTCGGTCAGCCCCATCTGCTTGAGGATCTTGTCGCGGATCTTCTCCGAGTCGGTCTTCTCCATGTAGGCATGGAACTCCTGGGAGGCCTTGCTGGCGACGGGCTTCTCGACGCTGGCCGCGGCGCTCTCGGCGTCGGGGTAGACGTCGTCGCGGACGCGCTCGCCGTTGTTCTGCAGGTCCACCTTGAGACGGGCGAAGGCTTCGTCGTAGGCCGCGTCGCGCCGGGCGGCACCGGTGTCGGGGGCGGGGCTGTTCTGGCGCAGGGCACTGGCCGCCTGCCTGGAGGGCGCTTCGCTCGCGGTGGGTGCGGCGGCATTGCCCCGGCTGGTGAGCCGGGCGCTGGCGGTGACGTCCCGTGAGCGGGTGGGGTCGACGGAGAACAGGCTCATGGTGAGTTCCCTCTTGGAAAATTCCTTGTGCCACCCCGGGAGCAAGGGCTGTGCCAGCTTCTGAAACGCCCGTGCCAGAGCCTTCGGCGGTTTTCACCAGGGCAACGGGCGGCAAGTGCCTGCCGCAGGCGACCGTGGCCTTGCCGCTCGGGTAGACTGCGCCGCGATTCCACAGAGGGAGCTCTACATGGACGCGCTGTCGCCGCTGGCGGCCTACGAAGACGCACTGGCCCGCCAGGGCTTTGCCGAGGACCCGGCGCAACGCCGCGCCGCCACGCTGCTGGAGGTTTGCCAGCAGGCCCTGCAGGCCGGCGAGCCGAGGGTGCGGGGCGTGTACCTGTGGGGGCCGGTGGGGCGCGGCAAGACCTGGCTGATGGACCGCTTCCACGCCAGCCTGTCGGTGCCCGCCCGGCGCCAGCACTTCCACCACTTCATGCGCTGGGTGCACCAGCGGCTGTTCGCCCTGACCGGCACGCCGGACCCGCTGCTCGCCCTGGCCCGTGAGCTGGCCACCGAGGTGCGGGTGCTGTGTTTCGACGAGCTGTTCGTCAGCGACATCGGCGATGCGCTGATCCTCGGGCGGCTGCTGCAGGCGATGTTCGACGAGGGCGTGACCCTGGTGGCCACCTCCAACCAGCCGCCTTCGCAGCTGTATGCCGACGGCTTCAACCGTGACCGCTTCATGCCCGCCATCAGGGCCCTGGAGCGGCACACCGACGTGGTGGAGGTGGACGGCGGCCAGGACCACCGCCTGCACCCGGGCGCCGTGACCCAGCGCTACTGGGTGGCCGATCCGGACGCCCTGGCCGGGGTGTTCCGCACCTTGAACGGCAATGCGCCGGCCACCGATGCGCCGCTGCAGCTGGCCCACCGCGAGGTGACGGTGCGCCTGCGTGGCGAGGGCGTGCTCTGGTGCGACTACGCCCACCTGTGCGAAGCGCCCCTGGCGGCGCTGGACTTCATCGAGCTGTGCGACCGCTTTCCGGCCATCCTCCTCGGTGCGGTGCCGGTGCTGGGTGCGGCCGAACGGGAAGGGCGCATCGCCCGAGGCACCGAGGACGCCGCCGAGAAGGTCGCCGCCGGCGACCGCCAGCTGCCGCGCCTGTCGCCGAAGGACGACGGTGTGCGCCGCTTCATCGCCCTGGTGGACGAGTGCTACGACCGCCGGGTGCCGCTCTACCTGGAGGCCGCCGTGCCGTTGGAGGCACTCTACACCGAGGGCGGGTTGGCCTTCCCCTTCCGCCGTACCCTCAGCCGTCTGCGGGAGATGCAGATGACGCGATTCGCATGAGCCCCCAGTGGTGAGCTCGCGAACCGCATCGTTCCGGTCCCGATCCTTGCTCCGCGATCCCAGGGCTTGTCTTTCGTCAAATGAGGCTCGCCCGGGAAGGCGAGACGGAGTCGGTAATCGACTTGACCCCGTAACAACGGCGCTGAAGCCCAGCCAAAAAAAGACCGGCCACAAGGCCGGTCGAATCGCTCACGGAGAATCGAGGCTGATCAGGCGCCTTCCGGGCGCTTGAGCACCAGGGTGAGGATGTCGTAGCTGGCCACCAGCTCGCCGTGCTGGTTGGTGACTTCCACATCCCAGGCCACCACGCCCTGGGGTTCGCCTTTGGGGCTCTTCTTGCCCTGGTCGATCTTGCGCTTGCAGGTCAGGCGCGCCTGGAGGGTGTCGCCGATGCCCACCGGGTTGATGAAGCGCAGGGTGTCCAGGCCGTAGTTGGCCAGCACCGGGCCGGGGGCGGGGGAGACGAACAGGCCGGCGGCGGCGGAGAGCACGAAGTAGCCATGGGCGATGCGCTTGCCGAACTGGGAGTCCCTGGCCGCCAGCTCGTCGAAGTGCATGTAGAAGTGGTCGCCCGAGAGGCAGCCGAAGTTGACGATGTCCGCCTCGGTCACGGTGCGGCGGTGGGTCAGCAGCGACTCGCCGATCTGCAGTTCGTCGAACCAGCGGCGGAACGGGTGCACCTCGGTCTCGATCACCCGGGCGCCGCGCACGTGCTCGCGGGTGACGGCGGCCAGCATGCTCGGCGAGCCCTGCACGGCGGTGCGCTGCAGGTAGTGCTTCACGGCCCGCAGGCCGCCCAGTTCCTCACCACCGCCGGCGCGGCCGGGGCCGCCGTGCTTGAGCATCGGCAGCGGCGAGCCGTGGCCGGTGGATTCGGCGGCGGCCTCGCGGTCGAGGATGTGCACACGGCCGTGCAGGGCGCCCATCACCGGCACCACGCGGGCGGCGACGGCCGGGTCCTTGGTGACCAGGCTGGCCACCAGGCTGCCCTTGCCACGGGCGGCGAGGGCGACGGCTTCGTCCAGGTCCTCGTAGGCCATCAGGGTGCTCACCGGGCCGAAGGCCTCGATGTCGTGGGCGCCGCCCTCGGCATGCGGGTCGCGGGCGCGCAGCAGGGTGGGGGCGAAGAAGGCGCCTTCGGCCACGCCCTCGCCACGGGGGGCGAAGCCGTCCCGGGCGCCGAACAGCAGCTCGCTACCGGCCAGCAGGGCGTTCACCCGCTCGGCGACGTCCGCCTGCTGGGCGTGGGAGGCCAAGGCGCCCATCTTCACGCCCTCCACCGTCGGGTCGCCCACCACCACCTTGGCCAGGCGTTCGCGCAGGCGCTCGGCCACGGCGTCGATGTGCTTCGCCGGGACGATGGCGCGGCGGATGGCGGTGCACTTCTGCCCGGCCTTGACGGTCATCTCGCGGGCCACTTCCTTGACGAAGAGGTCGAACTCCGGGTCGTCCGGGGTGATCTCCGGGGCGAGGATGGCGCAGTTCAGCGAGTCCGCTTCGGCATTGAAGGGGATGGAATGGCGCACCAGGTTGGCGTTGACCCGTAGCTTGGCGGCGGTGTCGGCGGAGCCGGTGAAGGTCACCACGTCCTGGCCCTGGAGGCGGTCCAGCAGGTCACCGGTGCTGCCGATCACCAGTTGCAGGCTGCCTTCGGGCAGCAGGCCGGACTCGTGCATCAGGCGCACGGTGGCTTCGGTCAGGTAGCTGGTGGCGCTGGCCGGCTTGATGATGCAGGGCATGCCGGCGAGGAAGGTGGGGGCGAACTTTTCCAGCATCCCCCAGATGGGGAAGTTGAAGGCGTTGATGTGCACCGCCACGCCGCCGCGCGGCACTAGGATGTGGGTGCCGGCGAACTGGTTCTGCTTGCCCAGGGGCAGGGCTGGGCCTTCGTGGACGAGGTTGCCGGAGGGCAGCTCGCGGGCGCCGACGCCGGCGTAGGCGAACAGGGTGCCGGTGCCGCCCTCGATGTCGATCCAGCTGTCGGCGCGGGTGGCGCCGCTGTGGTGGGAGAGGGCGTAGAGCTGCTCCTTGCGCTCGTTGAGGTACAGCGCCAGGGCCTTGAGGCGCGCGGCGCGCTGCTGGAAGTCCAGGGCCATGAGCGCCGGGACGCCGCGGGTGCGGCCGAAGTCCACGGCTTCGGCGAAGTCCGGCGTTTCTTCATGGGTGCGGAACAGCGGTTGCCCGTTGAGGGCGCTGCGCAGCACCTGGGCACCGTGCTGGCCGATCCAGCGGCCGCCGATGAAGCTCTGCAGGGTGGGGGCGTTGCTCATGGGGATTCTCCGTGAAAAGGGCCGGCACCCCGGGTGCCGGCTGGGGCTCGTGGGTGGCGCTACCAGAGGGCCAGGGTGTAGCCGAGGATCAGGCGGTTCTCGTCCAGGTTGGTGGTCAGGCCGTTGCCGGAGCGGAAGGTGACGTTGCGCCAGCGCAGACTGACGCCCTTGAGGGCGCCGCTCTGGATGACGTAGGCGATGTCGGTGTCGCGTTCCCATTCCTCGCCGCGATCACCGCCGGTGGTCTTGACGTTGCGGCCGTCGACGTAGCGGGTCATGAAGGTCAGGCCGGGGACGCCGAGGGCGGCGAAGTCGTAGTCGTAGCGCAGCTGCCAGGCGTCTTCCTCAGCGCGGGTGAAGGTGTTGTAGGTCACCAGATTCACCACGTAGGGGTCGCCGCCGTTGAGGAAGGGGAAGGCGCTGCTGCCGGACATGCGCTGGAACGCCGCGCTGAGGCGGTGACCGCCCTGGCTGAGGCTGAACAGGCCGTTGAGGTTGCGGTTGTCGATGCGCCCGGCGCGTTCGGCGCCATCGCCCCGGCTGTCGAAGTAGCGCAGGTCGCTCTTCAGGCTGAAGCCACCCGGCAGCGGCAGGGTGTGCACCAGGCCGGCGAACTGCTGGCGGTAGATGCCGTCGAGCTTGCCGTAGTAGTAGCTGGCCGCCAGCTGCGGGTTGATGGTGTAGGTGCCGCCGGCGAAGTCGAAGGCGTCGCTGGTGGCGGCCCCGTAGCCGATGTCGTCGCGGCCGGAGGAGTCGCGCAGGTTGGCGCGGGTCAGGCGGCCGCCGTTGAGGGTCAGGCCGTCCAGCTCCTGGCTGGTCAGCATCCCGCCCTGGAAGGTGGAGGAAAGCAGGCGGGTGTCGTTGTAGGTGGCCACCGGCAGCAGCGGTTGCAGGGTGCCCAGGCGCAGCACGCTCCTGGAGACGCGCAGCTTGGCGGTAAGCCCCAGTTCGCTGTAGTCGTCCACCGGCTCCTTGCTCGTGGGGCCGAAGGGCAGCAGGCCGGTGCCGCGCCGATCGCGGCTGGAATCCAGCTTGACGCCCAGTTGGCCGATGGCGTCGAGGCCGACGCCGACGGTGCCTTCGGTGAAGCCGGATTCGATGCGTGCGGTGAAGCCCTGGGCCCATTCCTCGGCCTTGGACTGGGCCGCACCGTGCTGGCGGAAGTCGCGGTTGATGTAGTGGTTGCGCAGCTCCAGGCTGGCCTTGCTGTCGTCGACGAAGCCGGCCAGGGCCGGGGTGGCCAGGGGCAGGGCCAGGGTGGCGAGCAGCGGTGTGGTCCGGTTGAGGCGTTTCATTGTTGTTGTGTCCGTCAATCCGTGGGTTCAGTGGCGGCTGGCAGCGGCGGCGCCGATGCCGGTCATGGAGCGGATGAACTGCGCGAGGTAGCGGCCGCGTTCCTGTCGGGCGCGCTCGGAGGCATCCGTCACCGAGAACGCCCAGGCACTGAAGAAGGCCAGGCCCATGGAGAACAGCGCCGGGTTGGAGTAGGGGAACAGCGGCGATTCGTGGTGCAGCACGTTGACCCACACCGCCGGGCTGAGCACCAGCAGGACGATGGCCGAGAGCAGCCCGGCGACACTGCCGGCGACCGCGCCACGGGTGGTCAGGCCCTTCCAGAACATGGAGAGGAACAGCACCGGGAAGTTGACCGAGGCGGCGATGGCCAGCACCAGGCCGGAGAGGAAGGCGATGTTCTGCGATTCGAAGAGCAGCCCGAGGATCACCGCCAGCACGCCGATGCCGAGGGTGGCGATGCGCGAGACGCGCATTTCCTCGCGCTCGCTGGCCTTGCCCTTGCGCACCACGCAGGCATACAGGTCGTGGGACACGGCGGAGGCGCCGGAGAGCGCTAGCCCGGCCACCACCGCGAGGATGGTGGCGAAGGCCACGGCGGAGATGAAGCCGAGGAACAGGCTGCCGCCCACCGCGTGGGACAGGTGCACCGCCACCATGTTGCCGCCACCGATGATGGCGCCGGCCGCGTCGCGGAACTCGGGGTTGGTGCCGACCATGACGATGGAGCCGAAGCCGACCACGATCAGCAGCAGGTAGAAGTAGCCGATGAAGCCGGTGGCGTAGAACACGCTCTTGCGCGCTTCACGGGCGTCGCTGACGGTGAAGAAACGCATGAGGATGTGCGGCAGGCCGGCGGTGCCGAACATCATGCCGAGCCCCAGGGAGATGGCGTCGACGGGGTTCGACAGCAGCCCGCCCGGCGCCATGATCGTGGTGCCCTTGGCGTGCACCTCGGTGGCGGCGGCGAACATCGCCTCGGTGCTGAAGCCGAAGTGCCGGAGCACCATGAAGGCCATGAAGCTGGTGCCGGAGAGCAGCAGCACGGCCTTGATGATCTGCACCCAGGTGGTGGCCAGCATGCCGCCGAAGGTGACGTAGCAGACCATCAGCACGCCCACCAGCAGCACCGCCTGCAGGTAGCTGAGGCCGAACAGCAGCTCGATCAGCTTGCCGGCGCCGACCATCTGCGCCACCAGGTACATCAACGCCACGGTGAGGGTGCCGAAGGCGGCGGTGATGCGGATCGGGCTCTGTTCCAGGCGGTAGGAGACCACGTCGGCGAAGGTGAACTTGCCCAGGTTGCGCAGGCGTTCGGCGATCAGGAAGAGGATGATCGGCCAGCCGGCGAGCACGCCCAGGGCGTAGAGCAGGCCGTCGTAGCCGTTCATGAACATCATCGCGGAGATGCCGAGGAAGGACGCCGCGCTGATCATGTCGCCGGCGATCGCCAGCCCGTTCTGGAAGCCGGTGAGGCCGCCGCCGGCAGTGTAGAAATCGGCGGTGGAACGGGTGCGCAGGGCGGCCCAGCGGGTGATGCCGAGGGTGAACACCACGAAGGCCAGAAACATGTAGATGGCCGTCCAGTTCAGCGGGCGGCCGGCATCGGCGGCGAAGGCCAGCGGCGAGGCCAGCAGGCCGGCGCCGAGCAGCAGGGAGGCGAGCGCTTTCATGGGGCGAGCACCTCTTTGACCTTGTCGTTGAGCGGGTCGATGACGCTGTTGGTCTTCGAGACGTAGATGCCGGTGAGGGCGAACGACAACAGGATCACGCCGACGCCCACCAGCATGCCGACGCTGGTGACGCCGCCACTGAGGGACCGGCCGAGCACGCCGGGGGCGAAGGCCACCAGCAGCACGAAGCCGTAGTAGATGACCAGCATGGCGCCGGTGAGGGACCAGGTCAGGCGCTGCTTGCGCCGGACCAGCTGGATGAAATCCGGGTGTTGCCGGATGCGTTCGAGGTCGTGCGGGGTCATGGGGGCTCTCTCTTGTTGTGGTTGTAGAGGCGGTGCAACGCAGGTGAAGCCGGTGAAGCTGTCTCCTCGTAGGGTGGGCTTCAGCCCACCGATGGATGCACGTGACGTGGTGGGCTGAAGCCCACCCTACGGAGCGAGTCGGTTCAGGGCTGGTCGAAGTCGAGGACGACCCTGTCGCTCACCGGGTAGGACTGGCACGAGAGCACGTAGCCGGCGGCCACTTCGTAGTCCTCCAGGGCGAAGTTGCTGTCCATCTCCACTTCGCCTTCGATGACCTTGCACTTGCAGGTGGAGCACACCCCGGCCTTGCAGGAATAGGGCAACTCCAGGCCCTGGGCGTTGCCGGCGTCGAGCACGCTGCGGGTGTTGCGCGGCAGGTCGAAGCTCAAGGCGCGGCCGTCGCTGATGACGGTGACCTGGCTGCTGGCGCTGTCGGCGGCACGTGCGGCTTCGCGGGCCTCGCGGCGGGCGGCGGCGCCCTCGGAGGCGAAGAGTTCGAAATGAATGCGTTCGACGGCCAGGCCGTGGCCCTGCAACTGGTCGCGGACGGTCTCGGTCATGGCCTGCGGGCCGCAGATGAAGGCGGCATCCAGGGCTTTCACGTCGATCCAGCGGGCGAACAGCTGGCCGCATTTGTCGGCGTCGATTCGGCCGTTGTAGAGGTCCACGTCTTGCTGTTCGCGGCTGAACACGAAGATCAGGTTGAGGCGCTGGAGGAAGCGGTTCTTCAGGTCCTCCAGCTGTTCGCGGAACAGCGCGGAGGCGCTGGAGCGGTTGCCGTAGAGCAAGGTGAAGCGGCTGTGGGGCTCGCGCTCGAGGGTGGTCTTGATGATCGACAGGATCGGCGTGATGCCGCTGCCGGCGGCCACGGCGAGGTACTGGCCGTGGCGGGCCGGATCGAGGGGCACGAAGAAGCGCCCGTCCGGCGGCATCACGTCCAGGCGCTGGCCGGGTTGCAGGCGTTCGTTGGCGAAGGTGGAGAAGCGCCCGCCGGCCACGCGCTTGATGGCCACGCGCAGTTCGCCGTCGCTGGTGCCGGTGCAGATGGAGTAGGAGCGGCGTACCTCCTCGCCATCCAGCTCGGTGCGCAGCACCAGGTACTGGCCCTGGGTGAAGTGGAAGGCCTCGGCCAGGTTCTCGGGGATGTCGAAGGCGATGGACACGGCGTCGCGGGTTTCCGGGCGCACGTCCTTGATGGTCAGGCTATGGAATTGGCTCATGTTCTCTCCTGCGGCTTGGCCGCGCGGGGGACGAAGGCGAGCGCCGCCGTTCGTGCTCGCCCGCCTAGATGCACTTGAAGTAATCGAACGGCTCCAGGCAGTCCCTGCAGCGGTGCAGGGCCTTGCAGGCGGTGGAGCCGAATTCGCTGAGCTGTTCGGTGTGGGCGCTGCCGCATTGCGGGCAGCGGATCTCCGGCACCTCCCCGAGCAGGCTGCGTTTGCTGGCGCTGCCCTGGGGTGGGGCAATGCCGTAGGCGCGCAGCCGTTCGCGGCCTTCGGCGCTGATCCAGTCGGTGGTCCAGGCGGGTGTCAGGCGGCGCTCCAGGCGTGGGACGAAGCCCGCCTGCAGCAGCGCCTGCTCGATGTCCCGCTCAATGACCTCGGTGGCCGGGCAGCCGGAGTAGGTGGGCGTGACCACCACGTGCAGCCGGCCGCCGTCGCGCTCCAGCGCCCGCACGATGCCGAGGTCGACCACGCTGACCACCGGGACTTCCGGGTCCATCACCGCATCCAGCACCTGCCAGGCACGGGTGATGTCGCCGGCGCCGAGGGGCGCGCGGTCGCTGGCGATCAGCTCACCAGCTCGCATCGGGGTAGGCCCGCTGGAGGAACTGCATCTCGGCCAGCAGCAGGCCCAGGTGCTCGGTGTGCAGGCCCTTGCGACCGGAGAGGTAGAAGGGGCTGGCCGGCGCCGGCAGCGGCAGGGTGGCGCGGGCGAACACGTCGGCGACCTTGGCCTGCCAGCCGGCCGCGACCTGCTGCGGGTCGGGGGCGAGGCCGGCCTCGAACAGGCGCTGCTCCACCTCGTCGGCATTCACCAGCTCGACGCTGAAGCGCCACAGCGCGCTCACGGCGGCGAGCATGCGCCGGTGGCTTTCCTCGGTGCCATCGCCCAGGCGCTGCACCCATTCGCTGGAGCGGCGCAGGTGGTAGGTGACTTCCTTCAGCGCCTTGGCGGCGATGCCGGCGACCCGTTCGTCAGCGGAGGTGGAGAGGCCATGCAGCACCTGGAAGTGCCAGGCATCAAAAAGGAACTGCTTGGTCATGGTGACGGCGAAGTCGCCGTTGGGCTGCTCCACCAGCAGCAGGTTGCGGTAGGCGCGCTCGTCCCGGCGGTAGGCAAGGTGGTCGGCGTCGCGGCCGTCGTCCAGCAGCTCGGCGGCGTAGTCCAGCCAGTTGCGGGCCTGGCCTACCAGGTCGAGGCCGACGTTCATCAGCGCCAGTTCTTCTTCCAGGGCCGGGGCCCGGCCGCACCACTCGCACAGGCGCTGGCCCTGGATCAGGGCGCTGTCGCCGAGGCGCAGCAGGAGGTCGATGAGATCGTGCTTGGCAGTCATGGCGGGTGCCTCACATGTGGCCGACTTCGGCCGGCAGCTCGTAGAAGCTGGCGTGGCGGTAGACCTTGTCCTGGGACGGGTCGAACAGCGGCTCCTTCTCGTCCGGGGCGGAGGCGGTGATGAGTGCGGAGGGCACCACCCACAGGCTCACGCCCTCGTTGCGGCGGGTGTACAGCTCGCGGGCGTTGTCGATGGCCATGCGGGCGTCGGCGGCGTGCACGCTGCCGACATGCTTGTGGTTGAGGCCGTGCTTGCTGCGCACGAAAACTTCGAAAAGGGTCCACTCAGTCATGGGGCTATCTCCTCATGGGGCCGGGTCGTGCCGGCGCCCTTCTTGTCGTCAGGTCAGGCGGCGCTGCGTTCACGCTGCTTGCGGGCATGGGCCACGGCGGCTTCGCGCACCCAGGCACCGTCCTCGATGGCCTTGCGGCGGGTGGCGAGGCGTTCGTGGTTGCAGGGGCCGTTGCCCTTGAGCACTTCGTAGAACTCGCTCCAGTCGATTTCGCCGAAGTCGTAGTGGCCGCGCGCTTCGTTCCACTTCAGGTCCGGGTCGGGGGCGGTGCAGCCGAGGAACTCCAGCTGCGGCACGGTCTGGTCGATGAAGCGCTGGCGCAGCTCGTCGTTGCTCTGGCGTTTGATCTTCCAGGCCATGGACTGGGCGCTGTTGGGGGAGTCGGCATCGCTCGGGCCGAACATCATCAGTGCCGGCCACCAGAGGCGGTTGATGGCGTCCTGGACCATGTCCCGCTGGGCCTGGTTACCGTGGCGCATCATGTGCAGGAGGATTTCGTAGCCCTGGCGCTGGTGGAAGGACTCTTCCTTGCAGATGCGCACCATGGCTCGGGAGTAGGGGCCGTAGGAGGTGCGCTGCAGCACCACCTGGTTGACGATCGCGGCGCCGTCCACCAGCCAGCCGATGGCGCCCATGTCGGCCCAGTTCAGCGTGGGGTAGTTGAAGATGCTGGAGTACTTCACCTTGCCGGCGTGCAGCTTGGCGACCTCCTCGTCGCGGCAGGCGCCGAGGGTCTCCATGGCGCTGTAGAGGTACAGGCCGTGGCCGGCCTCGTCCTGGATCTTGGCCATCAGCTGCAGCTTGCGCTTGAGGGTCGGCGCGCGGGTGACCCAGTTGCCTTCCGGCAGCATGCCGACGATCTCGGAGTGGGCGTGCTGGGAAATCTGCCGGATCAGCGTCTGGCGGTAGCCGTCGGGCATCCAGTTCTTCGGTTCGATCTTGATCTCGGCGTCGATCCGCTCCTGGAAGGCGCGTTCCTCGGGCGACATCTCGTCCAGCGCCTTCACGCGCTTGGCGCCGGTTTCTACCAATTGTGCGTACATGCCGTTCTCCAGCCATGCAGGGTTCGTGGGAGGGCCATGGCGCTCTTTTTAAATGATACGAAATCAAATATCAAACATAAAAACATGTATCGCGTAATGGTCGTGTATCGCTTTGCGGATGGCTGGCTCCAATGCGAGAACCGTGCATGCTGTGTATTTCCTGGGCTTTGAGCGTGGGTTGACGCTCTGTGGCGAGGGTTTTGGCCGTTGGGTTGGGCGCGCGGGAGGTGTCTCGATCCGGATTCTGTATCGTATTTTGCGATACGGAATGCTGCGCCGGTTTGTCGGCGAAAAAGCGGCATGGGGACGCTGGTGGAGGGCGGGGCGCTGGTCTAGAGTCACTGCCGACCAGCAAAAGGAGGGGGTGCGATGGGATGTCCGCAGGTGTGCAGCGGGGCGACGCTGCAATGCAGTTTCGGGGTGGCGCCGTCGGTGCTGAACGTGCTGCCGGTCAACCGGACGCTCACCAACAACATGCCGGCGGCGAACATCATGGATCACATCCCGCTGGTGAACATCATGCCCTTCGGCATGTGCCAGAGCCTGGCCAACCCCATGGTGGCCGCCGCCACCGCTGCCGCACTGGGCGCGCTGACGCCGATGCCGTGCATCCCCGCCACGGCTTCACCCTGGATACCGGGTGCGCCGACGATGCTGCTGGGCAACATGCCTTCGCTGGATGCCAACTGCGTGCTGATGTGCAACTGGGCGGGGGTGATCAAGGTCGCCATGCCGGGCCAGATGCAGATGCTGATCCCTTAGGTATCGCTCAAGGTCGGATCAGACCTCGCTCGATTCGCTCCAGCGCCTCCACCACCAGCGCAGCCGCGAGATCGGCTTGCCCTCGGCGTCCAGCGGCCGGCCGTCCTCGGCGAAGCCCTGGCCTTCGTCCAGCGGCTTGCCGTTGAGGTAGCGGCTGCGCTGGGCCACCTGGCCGTTGCCGTGGAAGCGCTGGTAGAGGCCGTCGCGCACGCCATCGCGGTACTGCTCCAGTTCGGCCAGGCTGCCGTCCGGGTAGTAGCTGCTGGCTTCGCCGTGCATCAGCCCCTGGCGGTAGCCGACCTTGCGTTGCAGCCCGCCTTCGGCGGCGAAGTACTGGGCCACGCCCTGCAGGCGGCCGTCCACGTAGGGCAGCAGCGCCGACACCTGGCCGTTGGGGTGGTAAAGGGTGCTGGTGCCGTGCAGTACGCCGTTGGCATAGAGGAGCTGGGCCTGGGGACGACCGGCTTCCTGGATGCGCACCGGGCCGTCGAGGGCGCCATCTTCCAGGCGGCCCTGGAGGCGGCTGTCGCCACGGGTGAGGTCGAGGGTTCCGTTGGCCATGGGCGCCTCAGAGGGTGTTTACAAGATAGGCGAACGAAGGCAAGACAAGGCGAAAATGATCGAGAAAGCGGAGTTTACGTGCTGTAAATGAGCATTTCGAGATCGTTTTCAACGCAGTATTGCCAAGTGCAGCCATTTTGTAGACACCCTCTCAGTTGACCTTTACCAGTCCGCCCTTGAGGGTCAGCATGCCGCCGCCGTCCACGGTCTGTTCGGCGGCGGCCTTGTTGGTGAGGCTGACGCCGGCGTCGTTGGTCAGGGTGGTACCGGCCTTGTTGTCCAGGGAGGTGCCGGCCTGGTTGGTGAGCGAGGTGCCGGCCTTGTCGGTGAGCGCCATGCCGGCCTGGGTGGTGAGGTTCTTGTCGCTCTTGGCGGTGAAGTCGCCGCTACTCTGCAGGGTGAGGGTGCCGGTCACCTTGATGGTGAGGTTGCCGTCCACGGTCAGTTCGTAGTTGCCGCTCACCTTGTGGCTGTAGTTGCCGCCGGTGCTATGGGTCTGGTCGGCGCCGACGCTGACGGTGCGGCTGTCCTTCACGTCGAGGGTGTCGCTGCCGGTCTGGATGGTCACCGTGCGCTTGCCCTTCTCCAGGGTGATGGTCTCGTCGCCTTCCTTCACCGTGCGGGTGCGGGCGTTCTGCACCGTGAGGGTTTCGTCGTGGCCGATGGTGGCGGTGCTGTCGTTGAGCACGTTGACCTTCATGTCCTTCTGCGCCTGGAGGAAGACTTCCTCGGCGTCCTTCTTGTCTTCGAAGCGCAGCTCGTTGAAGCCGCCGCCGCCCTTGGAGGAGTTGGTCTTGATGCCGGACTGGGTCTGGTTGTCCGGCAGGGCGTAGGGCAGGGTGTTGTCGCCGTTGTAGACGCAGCCGGTGACCAGCGGGCGATCCGGGTCGCCGTCGATGAAGGTGACGATCACTTCCTGGCCGATACGCGGGATGAACTGCATGCCGAAGCCCTTGCCGCTCCAGGGCAGCACCACGCGCACCCAGCAGGAGGAGGTTTCGTCGTTCTTGCCGTCGCGGTCCCAGGGGAACTGGATCTTGATGCGGCCGTACTGGTCGGTCCAGATCTCCTCGCCGGCCTTGCCCACCACCTGCGCGGTCTGGGTGTGCATGCGTGGCTTGGGCGTGAGCCGGGGCGGGCGGTAGGCAGTGGCCTTGGGGATGGCTTCGAAACGGTTGCGGTAGTGCTCGTGGCTGGCGTCATGGGTGACGGCGGTCACCACCCAGTCGATGTCGAGGCTGGCGTCGTCATGCCCGGTAAGGGTGAACCAGTGGCCGGGCACCAGCCAGCGGCAGTCGCTCTCGCCGATCAGGCGCTTTTCCTGGCTGCGCAGCCCGTCCACGCGCTGCTTGGTCAAGGCATCGCCCCGCGCCTTGGCGATGTAGCCGCCCGGGTGCTCGTACATCGACAGCGGCCCGGCCACCGCCTCGGCCTTGCTGTAGAGCGAGGTGGTGGGGGTGGTGAAGGCATAGTCGGTGGCGCTGTACACCCCGCTCACCGCCTGCACGCTGTATTGCGCCGAGCGGATGCCATGCAGCTCACGCACGCCGATACCCTGGCCCAGGTAGGGCACCTTCGGCCCGTTGGGAATCTGCACGAAGGCATCGCTGCTGTCGCCCAGCACCAGCGTGTGCTTGCCATCCTCATGGGTGAAGAACCAGAAGATGCCTTCCTCTTCCAGCAGCCGCGAAACGAAAGCGAAATCCGTCTCCCCGTACTGCACGCAATACTCGCGCGGCTCGTAGCTGCCGGAGAGCGACAGCTTGAAGTCGGTGAAGCCATGGGCCTTGAAGATCGTGGTGACGATGTCGCTGGTGGAGAGGTTCTGGAACACCCGGTTGTTGCTGGCCAGCGTCAGCCACCAGAGCCAGGGGCGCAGCACCACCTGGTAGCGGTCGGCGGTGGCATCGGCGGGGAGCTGGCGGATCTCCGCGACCAGCGCGTCGAGGGAACGCTGGTTGGCGTCGTTGTGGAGGGTGGCGGTGATATGCGTGGCCACGGCGCTGCTCAACGTCAGCGCGGTGGCGCTGTCGCCATTGAGCGTCAGGCTGCCCAACTCGTTCAACGCCTCGTCCCCGGAAAGCGTCTGGGGGTAGAGATCCGTCAGGGCGGAGGCGCTGAGGGAGAGGCTGGTGGTGGTGTCGGTGGGGCGGGGCATTTAAAAACCTCGTTCATCCTACCCAGGAGGCTGAACTATCAGAATTAGAGTGGTTTCAATCTTAAAATTAATGGCGTTGTGGGCGGTATTTTTAAGTCTATGAAAGGATGTGCGTTGTTGGTTTCAATGATGAATAGTTGTACTTGTTTTTACCAAGCATTCATTGCTCCGGGATTCCACACAGCTTGTAGAAAATTTGGTACAAATAGTCCGCCCATTCCTCCCCAAGTTAGCCGAACTGTAATAGCGTTAGGTGTAGGGTTGGTGTAGGGCGCCACAGCCATGGCGTTATTTGATACGGTTCCACCTGCGCCCAATTGGGTGATAATGAATCGAATTAGCAAGCGCTCTAAATTGACTGGGTTCCCATCAATCATCGCTGTATAGGCAGCCGGCGGGGCTGGAACGGCAACAACCCAGGGCGGCGCAGGTATAAAGGCTGTAGGAGTGTTTTGACATGAGGTTTGCCCCCAGGTTACGCCTATGGCTGCCATTTGGGCTGGTGCGAAGCCCATTTCTGTAATTGTTGCTAGTCTAGTGTTGAAACGCACGCCAATATCATTGGCAATGCCGATGTATCTGTTGTTTGTGGTCGTATTTACAATAATGTAGGTGCCCGGCATGCCTGCCATGCCAGGAGGAAGTGCCGCGGCGCCAAACCCACCTCCAGGGACGGGCGCAGGGGCCATACCTCCAAGGTGAGAGGAGTTTCCAAGGTTATAATGTATTGCCCCCATTTCGGTTGCCTCCGATTTATAGGTGATTCTTCGCAAAAAAAGGGGCAGATTTATTTTGGATAAGTGGGGTGCCAATAAATAAATCTGTTCATTTTTTTCGGATCGTGGCCTTTTTTAGGTTTCTCAGAGATGATTTTTGAGGAGAGAAAAATATTCTTTAAGTATCTCTGCGTCATCTTTGTTGGCTGCTCTTTTGGGTAGGTAGCCTATTGCCTCAATGAATTTATTGTAGTTTGCTGCCAGTCTGATTATTTCGCTATTTGTTTTTATTGCTCTATTTATGTGCTGGATTAGGGATTTACATTTCTTGCTTGTTATTTCGTCGGTTGGTCTTCTGACAAGGTTGAGTAGCTCTATTAGGAAGTTATAGTCATCGCTGTTTAGTGTGAATGATACGTTTGATGTTGCGATTGGGGTGCAGTGCATGCCTTGATCTGGGTAATATTTGTCGGCATGAAACTCCGGGTAGCCGTTTGGGTTGACGTTTTTCTCGGTGAACTTCAATGCGTTTCCGGAGTTTTTTCTATTTAAATGGGGAAGGTAGGAGTTTTCTATGAAGTGAAAAAAACTGTTCTCCAACTGAGACTCTGTCAGAGTAGTAATAGTGTTGAGATGTTTGCCAGGAGGAATTTCACCAACATGTTCTTGCAGAAAATACGGGATGCTGTGCCTGAAACGACTAAAGAAAATATACTCCCTTAGCTTTCCTTTCTTTATTTTTACGCGAAATGACTTGTGCTCGGCTATGTCAATTTCTGATTGATCTCCCGCTATTTTCCATACTTCATTGTTGCTGATTAAGATTCTGTGTCTTTCCCGTAGTTCTTCTTTTTGCCGCTCTAGGGTGTCGCTTTCGGTTTTTATTTTTTCAAGCGTTGTTTTGAGTATTTTTTCGGCCTTTCTTCTGTCGTTGCTATTTTTTTTTAGGGCGTTAGTGCTAATTGTTTGTGCGGAATGTAATGTGCTATTTATTTTTTCCTGTGTTTTATTGATGTGTTGGGCATGTTGGTCTAGCTGATGCCAGGTGTTGGTGGTGAATTCGCGTTGAGTGTTACGAGTGCTTAGGCCGGTTGCGCTATTTATAGTTGCTGATGTATTTTTAAAATTTATCGCCGTGCCTGAAAGCGCTGTTTCGTGGTAGCTTGCTTTCATTGCCAGTATTGCTGGGAACATATACTCTGACCAGTCGCTTTTATCGTACGTGCTCAAGTTTTTCCACACCGACTGAAAGCTTGAAATATGCAAGAGAAAATATTTCTCAAGTGAGGTGTAAGTCCACTTTCCGCCTTTGATAGAGACCGATAAAGTGTGGTCTGGGTTTGCGGTTACTAGTATCTGGTCTCCAGATGAATCAATAAAAATTTTTTTGCACATTTTTTTCTCGTTGATTAGCTTTTCGGCTTATGAGTTGCTTGGGCACTAGCCTTGGTTAACTAAGGGGCTGTCAATTTGATCATCAAGGTTTTCTCAATATTCTGTACTGCTGCCGAACTGTACTTAGCATCAGAGGGAAATTTATGGTCCGAAAAGGTCTGTTTCACTCCAACACCCACTCCGCCAACTTCCCCGTCACCTGCGCCATCAACACATTCTCGATATCCCGCGCGCCTGCTGCGCTGCATTTGGCGAGCACCGCTTTAACGATGGCGGGGTCGAAGTCGAATTGTTTGCCGGTGGCGGCCTTGTAGCGTTCCCGCAGTTTTTCCAGCTTGGCCAGGACGATGCCTTCCAGGGTCGTTTCGTCCAGCGGGCGGTAGGGCACCACGGTCATGCGGGCGAGGAAGGCGGGGCGGAAGGCCTGTAGCAGCACCTTGCGCAGGCGTTCGTTGAAGGCGTCGCTGCCGAGCTGGTCGGTGGGGGTGTCCAGCACCAGTTCGGCGCCGACGTTGCTGGTGGCGAGCATCACGGTGTTCTTGAAGTCCACCACCAGGCCGGTGCCGTCTTCCATCACGCCTTTGTCGAAGACGTTGTAGAAGGCTTCCAGCACGTCGGGGTGGGCCTTTTCGATTTCGTCCAGCAGCACCACGGAGTAGGGCCGGCGGCGCACGGCTTCGGTGAGCACGCCGCCGGTGCCGTAGCCGACGTAGCCGGGCGGGGCGCCCTTGAGCTGGCTGACGGTGTGGGCCTCCTGGTACTCGGAGAGGTTGATGCTGATGAGGTTGCGTTCGCCGCCGTAGAGGGCGTCGGCCAGGGCGTAGGCGGTTTCGGTCTTGCCGACGCCGGTGGGGCCCACCAGCAGGAACACGCCCACCGGCTTGGCCGGGTCGGTGAGGCCGGCGCGGTAGGCCTGGATGCGCTGGGCGATGGTTCCCAGGGCGCTATCCTGGCCCATGACCCGCTGGCCCAGGCGCTGGCCGAGGGTGCGCACGGCGTAGGCTTCGTCGGCGAGCATCTTGCCGATGGGGATGCCGGTCCAGCCGGCGATCACGGCGGCCACGGTGCGCGAGTCCACCTGCTCGGGCACCAGGGGGTCGTCCTGGCGGATGGCGTCGAGGCCGGCCTCCAGCCGGGTGAGTTCGGCGGCGAGGTGGTCGATGCGCTCGTCGAGGGCTTCGTCGGGGTGGCTGGCGTCGGCGCTCTCGCTCAGGGCCAGCAGTTCGCGGCGGGCCTCCAGCAGTTCGCGCACGGCTTCGCGCTCTTCGCCCCAGCGGGTTTCCAGCTCGCGGATGGCCGCCTGGTTGCCGGTGGATTCCTGCTCCAGGGCGGTGATGCGTTCGCGATGGTCGAGGCCGGTGGCCTGTTCCCGGCGCAGGCGCTGCAGTTCCTCGCCCAGGGCCTGCTGGCGGTGGCGCAGGCTTTCCAGCGGTGGCGGCACGTCGTGCTGGCCGAGGGAGACCCGGGCGCAGGCGGTGTCGAGCACGCTGATGGCCTTGTCCGGCAACTGGCGACCGGAGATGTAGCGGTGGGAGAGCTTGACCGCGTCGTGGATGGCGCTGTCGAGCACCTGCACGCCGTGGTGTTGCTCCAGCTTGGCGGCGACGCCGCGCAGCATCTCCACGGCGGTGGCCTCGTCGGGCTCTTCCACCTGCACCAGCTGGAAGCGGCGTGCCAGGGCCGGGTCCTTCTCGAAGTACTTCTTGTATTCCAGCCAGGTGGTGGCCGCCAGGGTGCGCAGTTCGCCCCGGGCCAGGGCTGGCTTGAGCAGGTTGGCGGCGTCGCTGCCGCCCTCGCTGCCGCCCGCGCCGATGAGGGTGTGGGCCTCGTCGATGAACAGGATGATCGGCTGCTCGCTGTTGCGTACGGCGTCGATCACGCCCTTGAGGCGCTGCTCGAACTCGCCCTTGACCCCGGCGCCGGCCTGCAGCAGGCCGAGGTCGAGCACCCGCAGGATGACGTTCTGCAGGGGCGGCGGCACGTCACCGGCAGCGATGCGCAGGGCCAGGCCCTCGACCACGGCCGTTTTGCCGACACCGGGGGCGCCGACCAGGATCGGGTTGTTCTGCCGCCGGCGCAGGAGGATGTCGATGCTTTGGCGGATCTCCCCGTCGCGCCCGACGATTGGGTCGATGCGCCCGGCGCGGGCGTCGGCGGTGAGGTCCTGGGTGTACTGGTCGAGCACGCTGTCCTGGGGCGCTTCCTGGGCGGGGCGGGCCTTGCCGGCCGGGCCGGGACTGCCGGTGTGCTCGCGGGAGGTCTGGGTCCATTCCAGCAGGTTGGCGCGCAGGGCTTCGCGGGGGATGCGCAGCAGCGAGGAGGCGCTGTTGAGCAGCAGGCTGCGGCGTTCGTCGCGGTCCAGCAGGGCCACGAGCAGCAGGCCGGAGCGGATGCTCGCCTGGCCCTGCACGCTGGCCTGCACCACGGCGTCTTCCAGCAGGCCGATGGTCTGGGCGGAGAGGGCGGGGGTGCGGGTGCTGCCGGCCTTGAACAGCTCCAGGGCGCGGTTGATCTCGGTGGCGACGGCGTCGCGCTCCAGGCCGAAGCGCGGCAGCAGCCAGGCGAGGTCGCCGCCTTCTATATCCAGCAGTTCCAGCAGCAGGTGCTCGATCTCCACGTAGTGGTGGGTGCGCTGCAGGCAACGCTGGGCGGCCCGCTCCAGGGCGCGGCGGCTGTCGGCGTTGAGGCGGCCGATGAGCGCGGCGAGTTCCATCAGGGCGTCTCCTTGGACGGCAGGCCGGCATCGCTGTGCCGCAGGTGGGTGTCGATGCGTTGCAGGGTGCTGGCGGCGGACAGGTGCAGCCCGCCGCTCCAGCGCAGGCGTGGTGGTTGCTGGCGGTCCAGGCGCAACGGCGCGCCGGGGCGCACCAGCAGGCGCAGGTGGCAGTCCAGGTCGGGGCCGAGGTAGAGCCCGGCGAGGTCGGCAAGGCGCCGGTGCTGCTCGCCGCCGGGCAGGTAGGCATTGGCCTGCTCGGTGCCCAGCGGACCGAGGGTGAGGCGGATGCCGGCGTGCTCGTCCCACACCCGGGTGCCGGCGATGGCGTCGCGGCCCAGGCCGAGGTTGCGGCCGCCGCGTTGCAGGCGGCTGCGGCTGGCCGGGGGGATCTCCCGCCAGGCGCCCTGGTAGGCCTCGTAGTCCACCGCCACGCCGAACTGGTGGCGCACCAGCACGGCGAAGCCGGCCAGGGAGCGGCGCGGGCCGTTGAACAGCGCGGCGCGGGCGGTGATAGCGGCGTCCGGCAGGTCCATGCGCTGTTGCAGACTGCGCGGCAGCAGGCCGGCCAGTGCCAGCAGCGGCGGGTGCACGGGGGCTTGCTCGGGCGGCTGGAAGCCGAGGGCCAGGCGATGCCGGCCGAGCACACGGTAGAGCTGGGCGAGCAGGCGGTTCTGGAACAGGTCGAGGAATTCGGCCGGTGCGTAGTCCTTGTGGCGGGCACGCTGTTGCAGCCATTCCTGGTAGGCGTAGGGCAGCGGGCCGTCGGGGCCTCCGAGGCCGAATACGGCGGTGCTCAGCACAGGGGGCTGCCCCGGCTTTTCCTCCAGGCGTTCCACCTGGCTGGCGGCGAAGGTCGGCGTGAGTGGCCCGCGCAGGCGCAGGGCCTCGTCATCCGGGCTGCTGCCCTGGCCCAGCGGTGTGGCATCGGGGCGTTCGCGCTCCAGCAGCAACAGGGCCTGGAGGAACTCGAAGGCCTGGGGCCTCTCGCGCAGGCGCTGGCTCAGAGGCTGAGGGGCTTGCCGGCCTGGGGCTGCCATGTCCGCACCTCCTTGTCGTGATCCACCAGCACCGTGCGCACGAAGCGGTTGGGCGTGGCGTAGAGGGAGAAGAACTGCGCCAGCACGGCGGAAAACAGCACGGCGCTGCTGCCGGCGAAGTGCTGCGGGTCGAGGCGGATGCGCACCTCCAGGCCGTTGCGCCAGCCGCGCCAGGCGTCGTCGCCGACCCGCGCCACCACCCGTTCGCTGGTGAGCTCCACGAGGCCGTCCACCTGGCGCCGGGGCCCGGCTTCGTCCCGCAGGTTGTGCAGGTGCAGCAGCTCGCGCAGGGCGTCCAGGGCCTCGGGGCCTTCCACCAGGGACAGGTGGTTGAGGCTGAGCTGGGACACCAGGCGCCAGCGCGAGGGGCCGGCGAGGCGCGGCAGGCTCTGCGGCGTGGGCGGCGCCAGCAGGCTGGCCAGGGCCACCGGGCCGGGACGCTCGAAGCCCAGGCGGGTGCCGGCGGGCAGGTTCTCGGCCAGGTGCCGGTTGGTGCACAGCAGCTCGGCGGTGAGGCTGTACTCGGGGGCGTCGTGCAGCGGGTCGAAGGCGGTGTCCACCAGGCTCAGCAGCAGGTCGCTGCCGGGGCGCGCCGGGTTCAGGCCCTGGACGCGCCGGGCGTGCCAGTAGAGGCCGGCGCCGGCGTGGCTGTGGCCGTAGTAGGCCGGCACGCGGCGCACGCCCTGGGGCGTGGCGGCGCGGACGCTGCGGATGCTGTGGATCTCCACGCTGCTCTCGCGGTGGGCGTCGGCCACCAGGCGGTATTCGCTGCGGGTGCCGTCCGGGCGCAGGGGCTCGGAGGTGCGCGGGAACAGGTTGATGGCCGGGGTGCAGCCCAGGCGCAGTTCACTGGCCTGCAGGTGCGGCCGGCCCGATGGGGCGCGGTCGAAGGCGATCAGCACCTGGCAGTCGCGCCCGCCGCCGGCCGGTGGCAGCAGCGGCAGGTCGAAGAAGGCGAACTTATCGGGGAAGGCGAAGTACTCCGCCAGCAGGCGCAGGCCGGGGTGCTGGCCGTCTTCGTCGGGCAGCAGCGCCTGGTCGTCGGCGAAACCCACCGGGGCGATTTCACCGGGCACCGGCTGCAGCGGGCTGTCCGGGGCGCCGCTCCACACCCCGAGGCTGTGGGCGCCGAGCAGGTCGTAGAGGGTGGCGTTGGTCATCGGCGAGGCGGCCAGGTGCACCCGCAGGTGGCGAACCGGCAGTTGCGACCAGTCGAATTCGCCCAGGCATTCCAGGGTCAGGCGCAGGGCCGAGCGCGCGCGCGGGTGGCCGGAGAAGGCCACGGCGGCATCGCCGTCCAGCAGGGTCGCCTCGCGGATGCGCAGCGGCCAGAGCACGGCCTCGGCGCTGGTGCGCAGGTGCACGCTGGCACCGTCGCGGGTGGTGACGAACAGCGGCGTGTCGCGGGGCAGGCGGTAGCCTTCGGCGAGGCTGCCCTGGGTCGGGTCGGGCTCGAACTGCACGATGGCGCAGGAGGGCAGGGGCCTCAGCACCAGGGGATAGAGCTGCTCCAGCAGGGCGTCGCTGAATTCGGCGTAGTCGTCGTCGAGGCGCCGGTGCAGCCGCGCGCTGAGCAGGGCGAAGCCTTCCAGCAGCCGTTCGACGTGGGGGTCCGGGCATTCGCCGGGGGCCAGTTCCAGGCGCCGCGCCACCTTCGGGTAGCGCTGGGCGAAGCTGTTGCCGGCGTGGCGCAGCCAGGTGAGTTCGCGCTGGTAGTAGTCCAGCAGGTCGGCATCAATCGAGTCGCTCATGGCGCACCTCCAGGACGTCGTCGCCGGGGGCGAGGAGGAACAGCGCCGGCCAGCTGCGGCGACCGCTGCGCAGGTGCCCGGCCAGGCGGATGCCGAGGCGCTGGGGCTGGTCGGGCAGGGCCTCGACCTCGATCTCGCTCAGCTGCAGGCGGGGTTCGAAGTGCTGCACGGCGGCGCGCAGATCCCGCAGCAGCAGGCGCCGGTCATCCACCCGCAGGGCTTGGAGGGCGCTCCAGTCGGCGATGCCGTAGTCCAGTACGGTCAGTGGCCGGCCGGGGGCGCGGGGTGGGCGGCGGGTGTTGAGCAGGCGCGCCAGCTCCAGGCGGACAGACTCGGCCAGGGCGTCGCGGTCGAAGTCCGGCGCCTCGTCCGCCTGGGCGGAGAGGCGCTCGAACAGGGGGGGCAGMAGTCCGCTGTACGGCATGGAGCGGCGCTGCCGTTACTTCTTGATGAGCTTGTTGGCGGCCAGGTCCCAGGTAGAAGCGGCGGTGCCTTCCTTGGTGCCGTCGTCCTTCTGTGCGGTGAGTTCCCATTTGATCTTGGTGAAGTTCAGCGAGAGGGTTTCCACCGGCTTGCCGCCGGCACCGCCGCTGACGCTGACGTTGGAGAGCACCACGTTGTCGAGGGTGTAGATGATGAACGGCAGCAGCTTGCCGTCGCCTTCGGCGGCGTTGCGGCCGATGGTGATCTTGGCCGTGGCGATGGGCTTGCCGGCGCAGCAGAACTCGTTTAGCGAGGGGGTGGCACTGTCGACGAACTTGGTGACGGTGAACTCGCCGATGTGTGGCTTGCCGGAGGTGCGCTCCGAGTTGCTGACGTCATTGGTGACCTGCATCGCCACGTTGTGGCTGTAGGACATCAATTCGATCTTGTCGGTGTAGCCCTCGAGCAGACTGTCGCCTTTGATTTCGGTGCCGAGGTCGAGAATGATGGCATCCATCGCGGATAACTCCTGGGTCTGGAAACGGGGTGGATCGTGAGAGAGGCGAGCCCCCGCCGGACCGCCCGGCGGGGGCGTCGGGTCAGGCTGCTACCGGCGGCGGCAGGCTGGCCACCAGGCGGATCGAGGCGGTCAGCTCCTCCAGCTGGAAGTGCGGGCGCAGGAACACGGTGGCGCGATAGACGCCCGGCTTGCCGGCGACTTCCGAGACGTCCACGCGGGCTTCGCGCAGCGGGTACTGGGCCTTGATCTCCTGGGGCGCGTTGTCGTTGATCAGCACGTAGTCCGATATCCAATTGTTGAGGTAGGTCTGCACGTTGTCGCGGGTCATGAAGCTGCCCACCTTGTCGCGCATGATCACCTTCAGGTAGTGGGCGAAGCGCGAGGCGGCCAGCACATACGGCAACATGGCCGAGATGCGTGCGTTGGCGTTGGCCTCGTTGGTGTTGTAGACCTTGGCCTTGTTGGTGGTCTGGCCACCGAAGAACACCGCCATGTCGGTGTTCTTCTTGTGGCAGAGCGAGATGAAGCCGAGGTCGTTCAGCTCCTTCTCGCGGCGGTCGGTGATCGCCACTTCGGTCGGGCACTTCAGCGACAGGTCGCCGGACAGGGTGCGGAAGGTGTGGGCCGGCAGGCCTTCCACCGCGCCACCGCCCTCGGCGCCGCGGATCGCCGCGCACCAGCCGTACTTGGCGAAGGCGCTGGTGATGCGGGCGGCCAGCAGCCAGGCGGCGTTGCCCCAGAGGTATTTGGAGTGGTCGGTGCCGTTGACGTCCTCGACGTAGTCCATGCCTTCCACCGGCTTGGTGTCCGGGCCGTAGGGCAGGCGCAGGAGGAAGTTCGGCAGCACCAGGGAGACGTAGCGCGAATCCTCGCTCTCGCGGAAGCTGCGCCACTTGATCAGCTCCAGGCTCTCGAAGATCTTGCTGAGGTCACGGGGCACGGCCAGCTCGGTGAAGCTGTTCATGTCGAACAGCTTGGGGTTGGCGGCGGCGATGAAGGGCGCGTGGGCGGCGGCGGCGACGTTGGAGAGCTTCTCCAGCAGGGCCACGTCCTGGGGGTGGCGGCCGAAGGCGTAGTCGCCCACCAGCAGGCTGAACGGGTGCCCGCCGAAGGTGCCGTATTCCTCTTCGTAGATCTTCTTGAATAGCGCGCTCTGGTCGAACTCGACGGCCTTCTCCAGGTCGTTCTGCAATTCCTTCTGGGTGACGTTGAGCAGGCGCAGCTTCAGGCGGCTGCTGGTCTCCGTCTGGTCCACCAGCATGTGCAGGCCGCGCCATGAGGCTTCCAGCTTCTGCAGCTCGGGGTGGTGCAGGACTTCGTTGAGCTGGTCGCTGATCAGCTTGTCGATCTGGCTGATGCGGTCGTTGATCATGGCCACGGTGTCCTTGTCGATGGCCATGCCTTCGTCGAGGACCTGGGTGGCGAACTCCGCGAGCAGGTCGCGGGCATAGCCCTGCTGGCTCTCGTCGTGGGCCATGCGGCCCTCGGCGATGATGCGGTCGAGCAGGGTCAGGGTCTGGGTCGTGCTCTCGCTGGATGCACCGGCTTCGGTTGCCATTGCGTTGTCTCCGGGAATTCGGGGGTCGGTCAGGCCGGTTCGGCCGGTGCTTCGCCATCGGCTGCGGCGGCGCCTTCAGCGGCCGGCGCCTCACCTTCGGGGCGTGCGGACTTGATCTCCTGCAGGCCTTCGGTGTTGCTCACCACCTCCTGCAGCAGCTTGTCGAGATCGTCGTTGCCGTCGAGCTTGGTGAGCAGGTCGCGCAGGCGCTGGCGGGCCTCGTAGAGACGGCGCAGCGGGGTGATCTGCTTGACGATGTTGACCGGGTCGAAGTCGTCGAAGTGACGGAAGCGCAGCTCGACGTTGAGCTTGCTGCCGTCGCCGCTGATGGTGTTCTCCACCTGCAGGGTGCTGCGCGGTTCGATGGAGGCGAGCACCTCGTTGAAGTTGTCGCGGTCGAGTTCGGTGAAGCGACGTTCGATCAGCTTGGGCAGGGGTTTGTCGGGCTTGCCGGAGAGGTCGGCGAGGATGCCGACCACGAGGGGCAGCTCCTTCTTCTCGATGGCGTTGCCGATCTCGACGTCGTAGGTGATCTGGACGCGGGGCGGGCGGATCCGGTCCAGCTTGTGCTGCGTGCTTTCTGCCATGGTGAGGGGGCTCCGATGCAATGCTTCGAGCGCAATGCCTCGGCGACGCCTGCCATTGCACTCCCTTGCGAGGCCGCCGGAACGACGCGGCCTGGAGCCGGTGCCTGTCCTTGGCGGTCCTACAGATTCGTCTGTCAGACGAACTATCCAGACACGCTAGAACAGGTTTATAAATTTGCAAACGCAAACCAAGAACGGACCTCCATGAAGCACGGACGTTTCAAATCCCGCCTCCGAATCCTTCTGCTCGCCCTTGCCGTACTGCCCCTGGCTGGCTGCGCCTGGCTGTTCGCGCCGCGTGTCCAGCTCGACGAAATCACCCTCGATGTCGCCCCCCGCGCCAACGACGACACCCCCCTGGCGGTGGACTTCGTGGCGGTGGACGACCCGGACCTGTTCAAGCTGCTCTCCAGCGTCAACGCGCGGCAGTGGTTCAGCGAGCGCGAGCAGTACCGCCGCGACTACCGCACGCAGTTTTCCGTGTGGAGCCTGGAGCTGGTTCCGGGGCAGTTGATGCAGGTCCAGGACTTTCCGTTTTCAGGCCGCCGCTCGGCTGGACTTTTGGTCTTCGCCGGCTATAACACTCCCGGTGCTCACCGCCTGCGGCTGGATGAGCAGAGCCGTGTGTGGCTCAGGTTCGACAGCCGAGAGATGCGCCTGATGGGTGACGACGGGCGGTGAACCCGAGCCCCTGAAACAGCGGGAAACCGCACTGCGGGATGGTCAAGGATGTCGAAGGGGAGTGGTATGAACGTGTTGCCTGACGCAGTCTGCTGGCACGAGGGCATGCAGTTGCTGCCCCAGCATTTCCAGCTGCAGGGATTGCGCGCCGAAGTCCTCGCCGCCCGTTTCGGTCACGCCGCCAACCCCTGGTTCTGGGGGCTCAGCCAACTCGAACTCGACCCCGCCGCGCTCAGTGCCGGCCTCATCCGCGTGCTGGCCCTGGAGGCCATTCTCCCCGACGGCCTGCCGGTGAGCCTGCAGCCCGGCGACGGCGCCACCCTGGAGCTGGATGTCGGCCCCGCCATCGCCGAATCGCCCACCGCCAGCACCACCGTCTACCTCGCCATCAACCCCCTCGGCCGCAGTGGCCAGGTGCTGCCGCTGCGCGGTCGCCTGCAGTCCCGGGTGGGCGAGGCGGTGCCGGACCTGGCCAGTGGCGAGCACCCGGAACCGATCCTGGTCTGGCGGCCCGCCGCGCGCCTGGTCACCGACAGCGGCCGGGCCGACTCGGTGTGCCTGCCGCTGCTGCGCATCGCCAAGGAGGGCGGCGGCTTCGTGCGCCAGCCCTATGCCGCGCCAACGCCGCGCATCCTCCCCGAATCCGACCTCGGCCGCGCGGTGGCCGAACTCTGCGCCCGGGCGCGAGAGAAGTGCCTGTTCCTCGGCGGGCGCCTGCGCCAGGCCGAGCAGGCCGGGCAGGACGACGACCGTGCCGAGATCGGCCGCCAGCTCACCGCGTTGTGGGCACGCCTGCCGGAAGTGGAAGCAGCGCTGAACAGCCGCGTCGCCACCCCGGATCGCCTCCACGGCCTGCTGGTGGGCATGGCCGGCGCCTGGTGCGCGCTTGACCCGGTGGCCGGCGTGCCCGCATTCGCCCCCCTGGACTACCTGGACCTCAAGCGTGGCTACGACGAAGTGCTCGACTGGCTGGATGCGGTCCTGGCGCGCATTCGCGTCGGCTACCGCTGCCTGCCGTTCCAGGGCCTGGAGCAGGGCTTCGCCATCCAGCTGCCCGACGCCCGTTCCCCCCGCCAGCGCCTGGTGATCGGCCTGCGCATGCCCGCCGGTGCCGGCGAACAGGGTGCGCTGGACTGGCTCGGCCAGGCCATCATCGCCTCGCAATCGAAGGTCGCCACCCTGGCTCGCCAGCGCATGAGCGGCTTGCCCCATCAGAGCATGAGCCGCGCCGAGCAACTGGCCTACGGCGTGGGCGAGGACACCCGGCTGTTCGTGGTCCAGGCCGCCGGGGAGTGGTTCGACCCGGAGCAGCGCTTCTGCCTGATCGTCCCCGGCCAGGCGGCCCAGGTCGGTCCCTGGCAGGTGGTGCTGTTCGTCAACCAGGACACCGAGACCGCCTGATCAGCCAAGGACGCGCACATGCCCGAAAGGAGTCTGGCCCTTTACCCACCCGAGTTCGGCGAGGCCCCCCTGAGCCTCGCCTTCCGTGAAGCCTGGCTGGAATGGCGAGGGGCCTGGGACCTGCTGGAAGACCTCGACGACCCCGAGCCGCAACTGGTGGAGAAGGTGGCCGAAGCCGCCACGCGCATCGTCCGCCGGCTGTGGCGCAGCGGCTTTGCCCGGGTCGGGGATTCCGCCGCGGACCAGGTCAAGGCCTCGGTCTATGCCTTCGTCGCGCTGCTGGATGAAAGTCTCCTGTTCACCCCCTGGCGTGGCCAGTCCACCTGGCAGGAGCGCCCGCTGGAGATGCGCCTCTACGGCTCGCGCAATGCCGGCGAGCGCCTGCCGGCGGCCATCCGCACCCTGTTGCAGACCCGCTCGCCGTCCACCCGCGACCTGGCCAACGTCTACCTGCAATGCCTGGTGCTGGGCTTCCAGGGGCAACTGCGCGGGGAGCGCGGCCGGGTGCTCCACGAACGCTGGCGGCGGGCGCTGTTCACCTTCGCCTGGCACCGCGAGCCCGATTCCCAGGGGGCCCTGCAGAGCCTGGCGCGGCCGACCCAGGCGGCGCCGCTGCGCCTGCCGCTGCGGCGCACCCTGCCTGACGGTTTCCGCCTGACCCTGGCGGTGGTCGCCGGCGTCCTGCTGCTGACCGCCGTGGGACACGGGTTCTGGCGCGACATCCAGTCCGAGCTGGAGCCGGTGATGCACCTGGGCCAACTGGTCGATGAAGAGGAAGGCGCCGAATGAGCGGCTTCGCCATCGCCCTGACCGTCTTCCTGGTGATCCTCGCGCTGGTGGCCCTCGGCGCCCTCTACTGGTGGCTGCGCACCCAGTCCGGCGCGGCGATCCGCACCTTCTACAACGCCGTGCGCAAGATGGAGCACGACCAGGGCACCCAGGACCGCTACCAGACGCCCTGGCTGATGCTGGTGGGCGACCCCCGCGAGGGCGCGCTGCTGGCCCCGGACTGGCAACTGGCCCCGGTGGGCCGCCCGGCCTGGTTCGGCCGCTGGTGGGCCGACCCGGACGGCAGCCTGCTGGTGGTGCCGCAGAGCCTGTTCCTGCCGGAGGAGGGCGGCACCGCACCGGCCTTCGTCTGGCGCCGCCTGCTGGGCATGCTGCTGCGCCTGCGTGGCCAGCGCCCGCTGGACGGAGTGATCTGGGTGGTGCCGCTGTCGCGCCTGATGAACGAGGCGCAACTGGCGTCGGATGCCATCACTGCACGCCGCCGCTTCAGCGAGCTGATGCAGCGCCTGGGCCTGAGCCTGCCGGTGCAGGTGATGGTCACCTGCATGGAGGACATGCCCGGCTTCCTCGAACTGCTCGATGCCCTGCCCGACGAGGCCCGCGAGCGCCTGCTGGGCTGGTCCTCGCCCTACAGCCTGGACGCCGGCTGGCAGGGCTACTGGCTGGATGACGGCCTCGACCAGGTCATGCAGGCCCTGCAGGCCACGGTGATGGAAGTGGGTGCCCTGCGTGGCGAACTGGGGGAAGACCTCTATCGCCTGCCGGGCCAGCTGGACAGCCTGCGCACTCACCTGCGGGCGCTGCTGGAGCCGGTGTTCCAGGGCAACACCCAAGGCGAGGCGCCGCGTTTGCGGGGCATCTACTTCAGCGGCGCGCGTGCGCTCGGTGGCCCGGCCGATCCCTGGGCGGTCGGCACGGGCGAGGGCCAGCCGCAGCAGCCGGCCTTCGCCGCCGGCCTCTGGCGCCAGCGCTTCCTCGCCGAGCAGGGGCTGGCCCAGGCCGTTCCGCGCATCCTCTACCTGCGCCAGCGCTGGCAGCGGGTGACGGCGGTGGTCGCCGGGGTGGTCGGTGTGTGTTGGCTGCTGGGCATGGTCTGGGTCTGGCATGACGAGCGACAGGATGCCCGCGAGCTGACCCGCCTGGTGCAGGTCACGCAGAACGCCCATGTGCAGCTCAAGGACCCGGCCCGCAGCCAGGAGCAGGCCCGGCGCAATATCCAGGGTTTCTGGAACCTGTTGCGCGATGCGCCGCGCTGGCATTTCGCCGCGCTGGTCTACCCCACCTCCTGGTTCTCCAGCCAGAACGCACGCATGGACGAAATGCTGCGCACCCTGGCCCGCAGCGAGGCCCTGAGCCCCGTGCTGCAACTGGAGCAGGTGGAGCTGGAGCGCCTGCTGGCGATCCGCCCGACGGAGCGCCACACCAATGTCGAGGGCGAGGTGCCGGAAGACTGGCCCAACTACGTCAAGGCAAGGAGCCTGGCCTACGGCGCCGCGGCCCTGGAGCAGCAGAACCGCTGGCTGGGCGATGCGCTGTCCGGTGACAAGGGCGTGCTGGAGCCCCTGGCGCAACTGGCCAACACCACCCTGGGCATGGAGCTGAACAGCGCCAGCCTGCATCGCCGCACCTACTACGACCAGGTGCTGCGCAACCTCGGCGGGGCCGGGCTGGAACCGCTGGACCTGCGCAATGCGCGCGAGCCGATCACGGCGAATTTCCAGAGCCTGATGAAGCTCTGGCTGACCCAGTACTTCCTGGCGGAGAACTTCGTCGAGCCGGCGGCCTACCTGCGCATCCACCTGGAGAGCCTGCGCCGGGGGCAGGGCAGCTCGCTGTCCGACCTGGAAACCATCCGTGCCCGCATCGCGCGCCTGCAGGACATCCTCGCCCTGACCAACTCCGCCTGGAGCCACACCAATGGTGAAGAGCTGGTGCCCGGCTACGGCAACCTGATGCAGACCGTGCGCCAGAGCAGCCTGCTGGGGAGCACCGTCGAGCAGGAGCTCAACGAGGAAGCCAACAAGCTGCGCCGCAGCTTCCATGGCCAATGGATCGCCGGTAACGGAAACGACGCGAGCCTGCTGCAACGCCAGGCCGGCAACACCCTGGCCCTGCAGGACCACGTGGTGGCCCTGGACCGCGCCATCGACGACCTGCTGCGGCGGGACTTCACGGTGGCGGCCCTGCGCAAGGACTTGGGCGATGCCAACCCGCGCAGCCTGCGCAACGTCGACGCCCGCGCCCTGACCCAGGCCTTCAGCTACGTGGAGAGCTACCGTGCCTTCGTCGCCAGCGCCATGGCGCCGATCCCCTCGGACTACCGCGAAGGCATGCGCAGTGCGGCCGGCGAAGCGGTGGCCCGCGCCGTGTGGGCCAGCCTGGTGGCCTCGCCGGAGCGTGCGCCGGGTGCCACCGGGCGGGTCTTCGACGTACCGGTGGACCAGGCCATGCAGGTGCTCCAGGCGCTGCTGGAGGTGGGCCGCCACGACCTCGCCGGGAGCCTGCGCGGGCAGCTCACGCGGATGGCCATGGCCGACGTCAACGGCGCGCTGGCCAGCATCGACGGCATGCCGCTGTTCACCCAGCGCTACGACATCGCCCAGTGGGACGGCTCCCGCGAGCTGGGCCTGCGCCTGTTCCGCGCCAGCGACGTGCAGGACCTGAAGACCAGCCTTGCCCAGCAGTTCGGCGCCATCCAGGGCAGCTGCGAAGGCGCCGCCCCGGCCCTGGCCTGGTTGCAGGAGCAGCCCGAACTCAGCGTCGCCGAGCAGGACCGGGTGCACCGCCTCGCCGCCCTCAGCGAGGAGATGGTCAAGTACAAGGCACAGAACCCCACCAGCTCGCCGGCCCTGTTCGAGCAACTGGTGGCCCGCGACTTCGTCGAGATGGACCGTGGCTCCTGCCAGCAGGTGCTCACCACCGCCACCCTGTCCACCGGCGCCGGTGACCTGGCGCGCCGCTCCCAGGTGCTGCGTGACCAGGCCGCCCAGCGCTGCAGCGACCTGCAGCGGCAGCAAGCCGCCCAGGCCTGGGACGCCCTGGCGGTCTACTTCAACCAGTACCTGGCGGGGCGCTTCCCCTTCGCCTACAGCCTGCGGACCGAAGACGCCGACCCGGCCCGGGTGCAGCACCTGGTGGAGCTGATCGACACCCACCTGGCCGCCGCCCGCGAGGGGCTCAAGTGGGGGCAGGCCGCCGACCGGCCCGCCGCCGAGGACTTCCTCACCCGTCTGGAGCAGGCGCGGGCCTGGCTCGGGCCGCTGCTGCAGCGCGACAAGTCCGGTGCCCTGGGGCTGGACATGGAAGTGCGCTGGCGCACCGACCGCGAGTCCGAGCGAGGGGCCGACCAGGTGATCGCCTGGTCCCTGCACGCCGCCGATCGCCAGCTGGACTACCCGGGCGAGCCCGGGCGCCTGCTGTGGAATGCCGGCGAGCCGCTGCACCTGCTGCTGCGCTGGGCCAAGGACAGCGGCCAGCGGCCGGGCATCGACCCGCTGCAGCCGAGCATGGCGGTCAACGACCTGGAGGTCGGCTGGGAGTACCGCGGGCCTTGGGCGCTGATGCGGCTGCTGCGCACCCATGTGGTCGCGCAGCGCCAGCCCAGCCCGGACTACACCGACTTCCCGCTGACCCTGAGCGTGCCCGTGCGCGGCGTGACCCAGGGCGAGCCGCAGGCGCTGATGTTCCTGCGCCTGTCGCTGATGGCCCAGGGCGGCAAGCAGCCCCTGTCGCTGCAGCCCTTGCCGGTGCGCGCGCCGCGCTCGCCGTTCGACGGCTGGCGGCCCGATTCCTTCGTCAGTTCCCAGGTAACCCCATGAGTTGGCAACCCACCGGCCCCAGCCTCGACGACCTGCTGGCACCGATTTCCGACGGCGATCCCTGCGGCGAGAACCTGCGCCACGCCCCCGAGATGGACCGTCTGCGGCAGATGCGCCGCGAGGACGACCCGTCGCTGCCCGAGGGCGTCTGGCAGGCCGAACTCAAGCGCGGTGACTGGAGCGGCGTGGAGGCCCTGGCCGGCGACCTGCTGTGTCGCCGCAGCAAGGACCTGATGCTCGCCGCCTGGCTCGGCGAGGCCTGGTTGATGCGCCATGGCTTGCATGGCGCGGCGCCGGCCCTGGGCCTGCTGGCCGGGCTCTGGGCGCGCTACCCGGACGACCTGCACCCGCGTGCCGAGGATGACGACCGCTCCTGGCGAGTGGCGCCCCTGGAGTGGGTGGCGCGGCGCTACAACGAACTGCTGCTGACCCGCTGCCCAATGCTGGGCGTGGTGGAGGGCGACCTGGCCGAGGTCACCCTGGCCCACTGGCAGGGCCTCAAGCAGCGCCAGGTCCAGGTCGGCGACAGCAAGGCGGCCAAGGCCGCTGCCGAGGCTGCGCGGCTGGAGCAGAGCAAGCTGGATGAGGCACTGCGGCGCCTGCCCGCCGAGCAGTTCGTCACCCTTGATGCCGAGCTGGGCCGCGCGCTGGCCGAGCTGGCACGGCTCGAGCAAGGCTGTGACGAGTGGCTGGGCGAGCTGGCGCCGGGTTTCGGCCCGCTGCGTGGCGTCCTGGACGCCCTGCATGCCTTCGTCCACGAACGTCTTCCCTATGTCCCCGAGGTGCCGCCCATGCCGGAGCCCGTCTCCACCCCCGAGCACGAGGCCGCGCCGGCCACCGCCGCCGTCGCCGCCTTGCCCGCCGGTGCGCCCAGCAGCCGCGAGGAGGCCTACCGGCAACTGGCGCAGATTGCCGACTTCCTGGCCCGTACCGAGCCCCACAGCCCCGTGCCCTATGTGATCCGCCGCGCAGTGGAGTGGGGCCATCAGCCGCTGAGCAGCCTGCTGGACGAGCTGCTCAACGCCGACGCCGAGTCGCGGCGCCTGTGGCAGTTGCTGGGGGTGCTGAGGTAGCGAAGCGGTCAGGCGCTCACCAGCACCTCGAATCCGCCGAAGATCATCCGCTTGCCGTCGAAGGGCATTCCGGCGGGGTCGGTCTTCAGGCGCGGGTCTTCCATGGCCCGTTGCATGCCACTGTCGCGCACGGCCTTCGAGGGCCAGGTGATCCAGGAGAACACCACGGTTTCCTCCGGTTTGCACTGCACGGCCATGGGGAAGGACGTCAGAGTCCCTTCCGGGACGTCATCGCCCCAGCATTCGCAGACGCTGAGGGCGCCGCAGTCCTTGAACACAGTGGCGGCCTGCTCGGCCAGTTCGCGGTAGGCCTCGCGGGAGGCGGTTGGCACGGCCAGTACATAGCCGTCGACGTAGAGGGTCATGGTCGATCTCCTGGGTGGACTCATGGACAGGCGGTACGGCGTGCCTGGATTCATTCGACACGGGTTTCGGCACCCTGCGGAAGCGTGCCGACCAATGGGCCGCTTGTGGGCGCGGCGGTGAGCGAGGAAGATGCCGGTCCTCCCAGCCAACACGGACGTACGACCATGAAACTCGGCTACACCATCCTCTACGTCAGCGACGTACCCGCCTCCCTGGCCTTCTTCGAAGCGGCCTTCGGGCTGTCGACGCGCTTCCTCCACGAGTCCGGCGACTACGGCGAGGTGGAGACCGGCGCCACCACCCTGGCCTTCGCCAACCATGCCCTGGGCGACTTCAACTTCCCCGGCGGCCACGTGCGTGCCGATGCTTCCGCCCAGCCGCTGGGTATGGAGATCGGCCTGGTCACCGACGATGTGGCCGCCGCACACCAGCGCGCGCTGTCGGCCGGTGCCCGCGAGCTGGCCCCTCCGGTGGCGCGACCCTGGGGGCAGGTGGTGTCCTACCTGCGCTGCCCGGACGGCCTGCTGGTGGAGCTGTGCACCCCGGTGGGGGGCTGACGTGCGCACACGGCACCTGGCACTGGGGGCGCTGCTGGGGCTGGCCGCCGGCCCGCTGATGGCAGCGCCCTACGAGGGCTATGACGAGTTCTATGCCGGGCTCGGCAGGAACCTGTTCCCGGGTGAGGGGCTCGAGTTGCAGCAGGCCTGCACCGATGAGCCCCGTCATTGCCTGTGGACCAACGCCCTCGGCATGGCGGCCGAGCGCTACCCGGATGCGCTGTGGAGCGCGCCCGGGGCGCTGGGCAGCGAGGCACCGGCCGGCTGGCCGGCGCTGGTGTTCGATGGCAGCAGCCTGGCGGTGGCCGGGCGCACCTTGTCGCTGGCGGACGCGGTGAACCTCGCCCCGGCGGACTGGGGCGGCACCTCGCCCCAGGACCCGGAATCGCTGGCCTCGGTCACCGCCTGGCAACAGGGCACGGACCTGTGCCTGGAGCTGCACTACAACGGCAGCGGACGCATGGCCCGCTACAGCGGCGTGCTGGTGGTGAGGGGTGGGAACCTGCATGTGCTGCCGCCGCTGTTCGCCGCCTGCGGGGCGGTGCGCGAGGGGGGCAATGGCGTCTTCTTCTATCCCGACACCCACTACCTGGAAGGCCCGGGCGACCTGCCGCCGGGTGTGCAGATGGATTACCGGCGCAGCGACGGGGCCGTCTCGGCCGAGACCTATCGCCTGCGCTTCAGTGAGCCGGACAACCCCTATCGCTTCGTGATCGAGCCCGCGCCCCGCTGAGAACGGGCGCAGGCCCGTTCCCGGCGGCGGGGTGGCTCAGCCGGCCTTGCGCCGGTCGTAGACGTGGCAGGCCTTGCCTTCGGAGCGCTTCAGCGAGAAGGGCGGGCGCAGCACCACCCGTGCGCTGATGCCGATGTAGGTCTTGATCAGCTTGCCCAGCTCGCTGCACAGGGCCAGCTCCTGGGCCGTGTTGGCCGGCTCCTGGCCCGGGCGCGGCTCGACGTGGATCTCGATGCCGTCGAGGTTGCCGTCGCGGTAGAGGTGGATCTCGTAGTTCTCCGAGAGGGCGCGCACCTTCAGCACCAGCTCCTCCACCTGGGTGGGGAACACGTTCACGCCGCGGATGATCAGCATGTCGTCGCTGCGTCCGGTGATCTTGTCCATGCGCCGCATCGGCCGCGCGGTGCCGGGCAGCAGGCGGGTGAGGTCGCGGGTGCGGTAGCGGATCATCGGCAGCGCCTCCTTGGACAGGGAGGTGAACACCAGCTCGCCGTACTCGCCGTCCGGCAGCACCTGGCCGGTCACCGGGTCGATGATCTCCGGATAGAAGTGGTCCTCCCAGATGGTCGGGCCGTCCTTGGTCTCGGCGCATTCCATGGCCACGCCCGGGCCCATGATTTCCGAGAGGCCGTAGATGTCCAGCGCGGTGATGCCCATGCGCTCCTCGATGGCGCGGCGCAGCTCGGCTGTCCAGGGTTCGGCACCGAAGATGCCCAGGCGCAGGGGCAGGTCGTGGGGGTCGATGCCCTGGCGTTCGATCTCGTCCGCCAGGTTCAGCATGTAGGACGGGGTGACCATGATGATGTCGGGCTGGAAGTCGCGGATCAGCTGCACCTGCTTTTCGGTCTGGCCGCCGGACATGGGGATCACCGTGCAGCCCAGGCGCTCGGCGCCGTAGTGCGCGCCCAGGCCGCCGGTGAACAGGCCGTAGCCGTAGGACACATGCACCTTGTCACCCTTGCGCCCCCCGGCGGCGCGGATGGAGCGCGCCACCACGCCGGCCCAGGTGTCGATGTCGTTGCGGGTGTAGCCCACCACCGTCGGCTTGCCGGTGGTGCCGCTGGAGGCGTGCAGGCGCACCACCTCGCTCTGGGGCACGGCGAACATGCCGTAGGGGTAGTTGTCGCGCAGGTCGTTCTTGCCGGTGAAGGGGAAGCGCGCCAGGTCCTCCAGGGACTGCAGGTCGTCCGGGTGCACGCCCGCCTCGTCGAAGCGGCGGCGGTACAGCGGGACGTTGTCGTAGGCGTGCTTCAGGCTCCAGCGCAGGCGATCCAGCTGGTGCTGGCGCAGTTCGTCGACGCTGGCGGTTTCCATGGGATCGAGCAAGGCGGTGGAGGCGATCGTGTTCATCATGGGTCACTCGAATTGTTGTTGTAGTCGACAGCCGGTGAGGGGCTGCGAGTGCAGGCGAGCAGCATACTCCGCGCTGTTCGCCCGGGCTCGGGCGTAGCGTTTCAGCGCCTTTCAATGACCAGGGCGATGCCCTGGCCGACGCCGATGCACATGGTGCAGAGGGCATAGCGGCCCTGGCGTTCTTCCAGTTCGTGGAGGGCGGTGGTCACCAGGCGCGCGCCGCTCATGCCCAGCGGGTGACCGAGGGCGATGGCGCCGCCGTTGGGATTGACCCGAGGGTCGTCGTCGGCCACGCCCAGCTCCCGCAGCACGGCCAGGCCCTGGGCGGCGAAGGCCTCGTTGAGTTCGATCACGTCCATGTCGGCCAGGGACAGCCCGGTCAGCTCCAGCACCTTGCGTGTCGCCGGAACCGGGCCGATGCCCATGATGCGCGGCTCCACCCCGGCAGTGGCCATGCCGACCACCCGGGCGCGGGCCTTGAGGCCGTGGCGCCGGGCGGCGGCGGGGCTGGCCAGCAGCAGGGCACAGGCGCCGTCGTTGACGCCCGAGGCGTTGCCGGCGGTGACCGAACCGCCCGCGCGGAAGGGCGTGCCCAGTTTGGCCAGTTGCTCCAGGGTGGTATCGCCGCGCGGGTGCTCGTCCTGGCTCACCACCTTGGGCGGGCCTTTGCGCTGGGGGATTTCCACGGGGACGATCTCTTTGCCCAGGCGCCCGCTGGCCTGGGCCGCGGCGGCGCGCTGCTGGCTGCGCAGGGCGAAGGCGTCCTGGTCGGCGCGGGAGATGCCGAACTGCTCGGCGACGTTCTCGGCGGTCTCCGGCATGGAGTCGATGCCGAATCCGGCCTGCATCAGCGGGTTGACGAAGCGCCAGCCGATGGTGGTGTCGAAGATCTCCGCCTGGCGGGAGAAGGCGGTGTCGGCCTTGCCCATGACGAAGGGCGCGCGGGACATGGACTCTACCCCGCCGGCGATCATCAGTCCGGCTTCGCCGCAGCGCAGGGCGCGGGCGGCGCTGCCCACGGCGTCGAGGCCGGAGCCGCACAGGCGGTTGAGGGTGGTGCCGGGCACGCTCTGCGGCAGGCCGGCGAGCAGGGCGGCCATGCGCGCGACGTTGCGGTTGTCCTCGCCGGCCTGGTTGGCGCAGCCGTAGATCACGTCGTCGATGGCGCTCCAGTCCAGTTCCGGGTGGCGCGCCATCAGGGCGCGGATCGGCACCGCGCCGAGGTCGTCGGCACGCACGCCGGACAGCGCCCCGGCGTAGCGGCCGATGGGGGTGCGCACGGCGTCGATGATCAGGGCGTCGTTCATCTGGACATCACTCATCAGGGGTCTCCTGCGCGAGCACTGTGCCGCGCACTTTGTAGGATTTGCCGTGGAACAGGGCGATCAGCTGCCCGTTCTGGTTCTCGATGCGCACGTCGTAGTTGCCGGTGCGCCCGCTGCGGCTCTGCTCGCTGGCCTGGGCGGTGAGGGTGTCGCCCAGGCGCGCCGGGGCCACGTAGTCGATGCTGCAGCCGATGGCCACGGTGGCTTCGTTGTAGCTGTTGCAGGCGAAGGCGAAGGCCGAGTCGGCCAGGGCGAAGAGGTAGCCGCCGTGGCAGGTGCCGTGGCCCTGGACCATGTCGGCGCGGACGGTCATGCCCATCTGCGCCCGGCCGGGTGCGACGGAGAGCAGGCGCATGCCCATGGCCTGGCTGGCGGTGTCGCGCTCGAACAGGGCGCTGCCGCAGGCCTCGGCCAGGGACAGGGCTTCATGGTTGGTCATGGAAGGTCCTCCCTTCGGCGACGTGGCGGCGCAGCAGCAGCGACGGGCGATAACGCGCCTCGCCGTAGGCCGCCTGCAGGTTGTCCAGGGTGCGCAGCAGCGCCGCCAGGCCGATGGCGTCGGCCCAGGCCAGCGGGCCCTTGGGGTAATTGACGCCGGCGCGCATGGCCAGGTCGATGTCCGCCGCCGAGCCGACGCCCTGCAGCACTGCATCGGCGCCTTCGTTGGCCAGCATGGCGACGGTGCGCAGCACGGCCAGGCCGGGGATGTCGGCCAGCGGCGTGGCGGTGATGCCGGCGCGCTGCAGCAGTGCCACGGCCTGGTCGCGGGCGAGGGCGGAGGTGCCGGCGGCCCAGGTGATGCCCAGGCGGCTGGCCTCGGCGTAGTCCAGCGCCAGGTCCAGCAGCACCAGGTTGGCCAGGCCGTCCTCGCGTGCGCGCTGGCTGGCCAGGCGGCCGTCGGAGAGGGCCAGCACGGCATCGCCGACCCGCAGCAGGCCGGCGCCGTCGCGGCGGGTCACCGCCAGGCCGGCGGCCTGCAGGCGCGCCACCAGCGGCTCGGCCACGCCCAGGTGGCCTTCCACCACGCAGCCGTTCACGGTCTGCTCGCTGGAGAGCGCGGCGGGCGTCGGGCGCTGGGCGCCTTCGGTGTAGTCATAGAAGCCACGGCCGCTCTTGCGCCCGAGGCGGCCGGCGTCCACCAGCTCCTTCTGGATCAGCGAGGGCTGGAAGCGGAAGTCGCCGTAGTAGGCGTCGAACACCGAGCAGGTGACGGCGTAGTTGACGTCGTGGCCGATCAGGTCGGTGAGTTCGAAGGCGCCCATGCGGAAGCCGCCGGCCTCGCGCATCAGGGCGTCGAGGGTGGCGCAGTCGGCGGCACCTTCCTGCAGCAGGCGCAGGCTTTCCGCATAGAAGGGCCGGGCCACCCGGTTGACGATGAAGCCGGGGGTGGAGCGGGTGTGCACCGGCTGCTTGCCCCAGGCACGCGCGGTGGCGTACAGGGCGTCGGCCAGGGCCGGGTCGCTGGCCAGGCCCGAGATGATCTCCACCAGGGCCATCAGCGGTGCCGGGTTGAAGAAGTGCAGGCCGATCACCCGCCCCGGGTGGGCGAGCCCGGCGGCCAGGGCGGTGATGGACAGCGAGGAGGTGTTGCTGGCGAGGATGCAGGTGGGGCTGCACAGCGCCTCCAACTGCTGTAGCAGGGCGCGCTTGATCTCCAGGTTCTCGACGATGGCTTCGATCACCAGGCGTGCGTCGGCCAGGGCTTCCAGCGTCTCCGCCGGTTGCAGGCGGGCGACGATGGCCTGGCGCTCGGCGGCATCCAGCTTGCCTTTCTCCACCAGGCGGCCGAGCTGGTGGTCGATGCCGTCCACGGCCTGGGCGGCGGCGCCGGGTCGGTTGTCGTAGAGCCGGACCGGGTGGCCGGCCTGGGCCGCCACCTGGGCGATGCCGGCGCCCATGGCACCGGCGCCGATCACGGCGACGAGGGACGTTTGGGGCAGGGCGGGCATGGGTTCAGCGTCCTTTGAAGACCGGGGTGCGTTTGGCCATGAAGGCGCTGACGCCTTCACGGTAGTCCTCGCTGCGGCCGGCCAGGCGCTGCAGGTCGCGCTCCAGTTCCAGCTGCTGGTCGAAGCTGTTGTCCAGGCTGGCATTGAGGCTGCGCTTGATCAGCGCCAGGCCGTAGGTCGGCTGGGTGGCCAGGTGGCGGGCGAGCTTGAGGGCCTCGTCACGCAGGGCGGCATCGTCCACCACGCGGTGGATCAGCCCCCACTGCTCGGCCTGCTCGGCGCTCAGGCGCTCGCCCAGCAGGGCCAGGGCCTTGGCGCGGGCCATGCCCACCAGGCGCGGCAGGGTCCAGGTGCCGCCGGAATCGGGGATCAGGCCGATCTTGCAGAAGGCCTGGATGAAGCTGGCGGAGCGGGCGGCCAGGACCAGGTCGCAGGCCAGGGGGATGTTGGCCCCGGCCCCGGCGGCGACGCCGTTGACGGCGCAGACCACCGGCATGGGCAGGTCGCGCAGGGTGCGGATCAGCGGGTTGTAGAACTGCTCGATGGAGGCCCCCAGGTCCGGCGCCTCGCTGCCGGGGGCGACGTTGCGGTCGGCCAGGTCCTGGCCGGCGCAGAAGCCACGGCCTTCGCCCGTCAGCAGCAGCACACGCACCGCCGGGTCCTGGCGCACTTGCTTGAGGGCCTCGCGGACTTCGCCATGCATCTGGGCGTTGAAGCTGTTGAGCTGCTCGGGTCGGTTGAGGCTGAGGGTGGCGACACCCGCCTCGATGGAAAAGAGGATGTGTTCGAAGGTCATGTCTCGGGCGCTCCAGGGCGGCGGGAGAGGGCGGCCAGCGGTCACTGGCCGGTGAAGTCGGGGCGGCGCTTTTCCTGGAAGGCACGGATGCCTTCGTCGCGGTCGCGGGTGCCGGCCAGCAGGGTGAAGGCATGGCGCTCGAAGCGCAGGCCGCTGGCGAGGTCGGTGTCCTCGGCCTTGAGCACGGCCTCCTTGGCCAGGCGCACGGCCAGTGGCGCCTTCTGGGCGATCAGCCGGGCGATGGCGAGGGCGCGCTCGACGGTGAACTCGGGTTGGGTCACCTCGCTGACCAGCCCGGCGCGCAGGGCGTGGCGGGCGTCGATGGCTTCGCCGGTGAGCACCATCTGCATGGCCAGGGACTTGCCCACGGCGCGCAGCAGGCGCTGGGTGCCGCCGGCGCCGGGCATGATCCCGAGGTTGATTTCTGGCTGGCCGAAGCGGGCGTCTTCACCGGCGATGAGGATGTCGGCGTGCATGGCCAGCTCGCAGCCGCCACCGAGGCAGAAGCCGTTGACGGCGGCCACCAGCGGTTTGCCGAAGCGGGCGATGCGCTGCCAGTGGGCCTGGCGCGGGTCGTTGAGGATGCCCACCAGGTCGCGCTCGGCCATCTCCTGGATGTCGGCACCGGCGGCGAAGGCCCTGCGGCTGCCGGTGATCACCACCGCGCGGGTGTCGGCGTCCTGCTCGGCCAGGTCCAGCTCGGCAGCCAGTTCGCCGAGCAGCTCGGTGTTCAGCGCATTCAGCGCCTCGGGGCGCTGCAGGGTGATCAGGCGGACACCCAGTTCGGGCGGCAGGACAGCAAGGGTACGAGGCATGACGAACGTCCTCTGGTGCACGCGCGGCTCAGGCATGCCGCTCTTGTTGGTGAGATGGCGCGTGACCCGGGCGTTCGCGACGGGTCGCCATCCGTTGTGGCGGCAGTATAGGCATAAAGCGATACAAAACAACAAATCTAAAAATAGAAAATGTGTCTTAAAAGATCGCGGCTTGGTGGTTGTGAAGGGCCTGCTACAGGGCTTATCGGCCTTTATTTAGCGTTGAGTGGCTGATTGGTCGTGATTCCGGTGCTTTTTTGAAGGTGTTTCCATGTGATACAAGAGCTGTGTATTTTTGAATCGAATAAGGCTTGAGCCTGAGAAGGAGAAACGCCCATGGCCTGCTACAGCCTGGATGGACTGGTTCCGGTGGTGCACCCCACTGCCTATGTGCACCCGAGCGCGGTGCTGATCGGTGACGTGATCATCGGCCCGCACTGCTACGTCGGCCCGCTGGCCAGCCTGCGCGGCGACTTCGGGCGCATCGTTCTGGAGGAGGGCGCCAACATCCAGGACACCTGCGTGATGCATGGCTTCCCCGGCAGCGACACGGTGGTGGCGCGCAACGGCCACATCGGCCACGGCGCGGTGTTGCACGGCTGCCAGATCGGCGAAGACGCCTTGGTGGGCATGAATGCGGTGGTGATGGATGGCGCGCACATCGGCGCGCGTTCCTTCGTTTCCGCCACGGCCTTCGTCAAGGCGGGTTTCACCTGCGATGCGCAGTCCCTGGTGATGGGCTCTCCGGCCCAGGTGCGCCGTGTGCTGAGCGATGACGAGGTGGCCTGGAAACAGGCCGGCACCCGCGAGTACCAGCGCCTGGCCCAGCGCTGCCTGGCGGCGCTCGAGCCCTGCGAGCCGCTGGCCGAGGTGGAGCCCGGCCGGCCGCGCATGAGCGACCCGGGTCTGCGGCCCAAGGGCGAGGCACGCTGATGGGTTCGGTCTGTGGCCCCGTAACGCCTGTGGCCCCATCGTGAAGCGTGCGGGTATAGTCGGCATCCCTTCACGACCCCGTATGCCCATGACCTCCCTCGCGCCCCTGGACCAGCTCATCACCCGCTTCCAGCAGCAGACCCCCATTCGCGCCAGTTCGCTGATCATGACCCTCTACGGGGATGCCATCGAACCCCACGGCGGCACCGTCTGGCTGGGCAGCCTGATCCAGATGCTGGAGCCCATTGGCATCAACGAGCGGCTGATCCGCACCTCGATCTTCCGCCTCACCAAGGACGGCTGGCTGAGTGCCGAGAAGGTCGGGCGGCGCAGCTACTACAGCCTCACCGGCACTGGCCGTCGGCGTTTCGAGAAGGCCTTCAAGCGCGTCTACAGCTCCGGCATCCCGGCCTGGGATGGCTCCTGGCACCTGGTGGTGCTGTCGCAGCTGCCCCAGGAGAAGCGCAAGCAGGTGCGCGAGGAGCTGGAGTGGCAGGGCTTCGGCGCCATCGCGCCGACCGTGCTGGCCAACCCCCGCTGCGACCGCGTGGACCTCACCACCACCCTGCAGGAGCTGGACGCCCTGGAGGACAGCATCGTCTTCGAGACCAGTGCCCAGGATGTGTTGGCCTCCAAGGCCCTGCGTATGCAGGTGCGCGAGAGCTGGCGGCTGGATGAGTTGGGCGAGCACTACCGCGAGTTCATCCAGCTGTTCCGCCCGCTCTGGCAGGCACTGCGCGAGCAGGAAAGCCTGGATCCGGAGGACTGCCTGCTGGCCCGCACGCTGCTGATCCACGAATACCGCCGCCTGCTGCTGCGCGACCCGCAACTGCCGGACGAACTGCTGCCCAGCGACTGGGAAGGCCGCTCGGCCCGCCAGCTGTGCCGCAACATCTACCGCCTGATCTACGCCAAGGCCGAGGAATGGCTGAACGCCAACCTGGAAACCGCCGACGGCCCGCTGCCCGACGCCAGTGAGGGTTTCTACCGGCGCTTTGGCGGTCTGCGCTAGCACGCTGAACGAGATGGGCGGGCCGGCCGCCTGCCCGGTCTTGTGCCGGCCCCTGCGTTGGGGCCGGCGTTGCGCTTACAACCGCATCAGCACCGACTTGAGTTCGGTGTAGTGCTCGATGGCGGCTGCGCCCATCTCGCGGCCGAGCCCCGACATCTTGTAGCCGCCGAAGGGCAGGGCCGGGTCCAGTGCGCTGTGGCAGTTGACCCACACGGAGCCGGACTTGATGCGCGGGATCATCCTATGCACGGCGCCCAGGTCGTTGGACCAGATGCTGGCACCGAGGCCGTAGGGGTTGTCGTTGGCCAGGCGCACGGCTTCGTCGAGGTCGTCGAAGGGCATGGCCACCAGCACCGGGCCGAAGATCTCTTCCTGCACCAGGCGGTGCTTCTGGTCGACGTCGGCGATCACCGTCGGCTTGACGAAATACCCCGGCCCGAAGCCTTCGCCGCCGCAGACGACCGAGGCCCCCAGCTCGCGGCCGAGGTTGATGTAGCCGGTCACGCGGTCCTGCTGGCGGGCGGAGATCAGCGGGCCCATCTGCACGCTCGGGTCCAGCCCGTTGCCCAGTTTCATGCCGTTGGCGATGCCGGCGATGTCGGCCACCACGTTGTCGAAGTGCTTGCGCTGCACGTACAGGCGCGAGCCGGCACAGCACACCTGGCCCTGGTTGAAGAAGATCGCCGTGGCGGCGCCGGCGGCGGCGTCCTGCAGGTTGGCGTCGGCCAGTACCAGGGTGGGCGACTTGCCACCCAGCTCCAGGGTGACGCGGGTCATGTTGTCCATGGCGGCCTTGCCGATCTGCTTGCCGACCTCGGTGGAGCCGGTGAAGGTCAGCTTGTCCACGCCCGGGTGGCGGGTGAGGGCGGCGCCGGCGTTCAGGCCGGTGCCGGTCACCACGTTGAACACGCCGGCGGGGTAGCCCGCCTCCAGCACCAGTTCGGCCAGCTTGAGGGCGGTGACCGGCGTTTCGTCCGCCGGCTTGAGCACCACGGTGCAGCCGGTGGCCAGGGCCGGGCCGAGCTTCCAGCAGGCCAGCAGCAGGGGGAAGTTCCAGGCGACGATGGCGCCCACCACGCCAACGGCTTCGCGGCGGATGAAACCGTGGAACTGGTCGTCCGGCATCAGCGGCAGGGAAACGTCGACGCTGCTGCCTTCGATCTTGGTGGCCCAGCCGGCCATGTAGCGGAGGAAGTCGATGGCCAGTTGCACGTCCATCACCTGCGCCACCGCCGCGCTCTTGCCGTTGTTGAGGCATTCCAGCTCCGCCAGTTGCTGGGCATCGCGCTGCATCAGGTCGGCCAGGCGCCACAGCAGGTTCTGCCGCTCGCGGGGGCGCATGCGGCTCCAGGCGGAGTCATCGAAAGCCTGGCGGGCGGCGCGCACGGCGCGGTCCACGTCGTCCGCGTCGGCCGAAGGCACGTGGCCGATGACGTCACCCGTGGCCGGGTTGCGGAAGTCCAGGGTGGCGCCGCTGGTGGCGTCCTGCCACTGGTCGCCGATGAGCATCTTCAGCGGGCGGTCGAGGAAGGCGCAGGTGGCCGGCAGGAGGGGCAGCTGGTCGGACATGGGGTCGCTCTCTTGTTGTCAGGGAAGGAGGTGAACCGCCATGGGGCAACCGCCATGCCAAGCTGCGCGCGAGGGCGCCAGGCGCCGTCTGCCGTGACCTGCGGCGCCGATGAGGTGGGCGCCGGCGCATTGGGGCTGTTGCACTTTGAGACGGCGTGAGACAACCCGTGCAACAGCCGCGCCCGCTGCGCTCGGGTGTCACCGTGGCGGCGTCTCAGGCTGGAACAGCCTGTCTCGAAATTAGACGCGTGCGGTGTTTCGCCACAGCCCCGATGAAGCCGCGTTGCGCGCTCAAGGCATTGATTCAGAAGGGTTTATTGGAAGTGGCACACATCCTGTATCGGCTGCGACAGTTGTGCCGCCCGGTTCGGCGCGACCCATAAGAACAAAACCGTGGAGGTCTGACCTTGAAGACGACTCGACTCCGGCGGCAAGCGGGCAGCCTGGTGCTGACCCTGGCAGCCTTGCTGTGTGCCCAGGCCCATGGGGCGGAAGAGGGGCCGGCGCTCCTCCAGTCCAAGTGCATGGGGTGTCACATCCCCGAGGGCAACGACACCTACAGCCGCATCAGCCACCAGCGCAAGACGCCCGAAGGCTGGCTGATGAGCATCGCCCGCATGCAGGTGATGCACGGCCTGAAGATCAGCGACGAGGACCGTCGCACCCTGGTCAAGTACCTGGCCGACAAGCAGGGCCTGGCGCCCAGTGAGACCGACGGCGTGCGCTACGCCATGGAGCGTCGGCTGAACACCGTCGAGCAGTTCGACGATCACCTCAGCCAGATGTGCGGCCGCTGCCACTCCGGTGCCCGTGTCGCCCTGCAGCGGCGCCCGGCGAAGGAGTGGGAGCACCTGGTCAACTTCCACCTCGGCCAGTGGCCGTCCCTCGAATACCAGGCCCAGTCCCGCGACCGCGACTGGCTGGACATCGCCCTCAAGCAGACCGTGCCCGACCTGGCCAAGCGCTTCCCGCTGGACAGCCAGGCCTGGACCGACTGGCAGAAGGCCCGGCCCAAGGCCGACGTGCTGCCGGGCCAGTGGAGCTTCAGCGGCCACATGCTCGCCAAGGGTGATGTGCGCGGCGTGATGACCGTGACCGCCGATGGCGCCGACACCTTCAAGGTGGACGTGAAGGGCCAGTACGCCGACGGCTCGCCGTTCACCGGCAGCGGCTCGGCGATCCTCTACAACGGCTACGAATGGCGCGGCAACGTGAAGGTGGGCGACACCACCCTGCGCCAGGTCTTCGCCGCCCTCGACGGGCAGATGACCGGCCGCATGTTCGAGAGCGAGCACGACGAGCGTGGCCTCGACTTCAGCGCCGCGAAGCAGGGCAAGGCCCGGCTCCTGGCGGTGCAGCCGGCGCAGGTCAAGGCCGGCAGCGAAGCCGAGCTGACCCTGGTGGGCAGCGGCCTCTCGGGCGCGCCGCAACTGGGGGCCGGGCTGGAGGTGGTGAAGGTGCTGGACAGCACCCCGGACCAGGTGCGGGTGAAGGTGAAGGCGGCCGCCGATGCTGCCCCCGGCCTGCGTGAGGTCTCCGTCGGCGCGCTGAAGGGCGTGACCCTGGCGGTCTACAAGGACATCGCCGAGGTCAAGGTGGTGCCCGCGTTCTCCATCGCCCGCATCGGCGAGAACGGCGGCTCCACGCCCAAGGTCCAGGGCCGCTTCGAGGCCGAGGCCTGGGGCACCGACGCTGCCGGCAAGGCCTACCGCATCGGCTACCTGCCGGCGAAATGGTCGGTGGAACCGTTCGATGAGCGGGCCAAGGAAGACGAGGACGTGAAGTTCGCCGGGGTGATGCAGAAGGATGGCGTCTTCGTGCCCGGCGGTGCCGGCCCCAACCCGGAACGCAAGATGATGACCAACAACGCCGGCAACCTGAAGGTGATCGCCGAGCTGGAGGAGGGCGGGCAGAAGGGCGAAGGCCACCTGATCGTCACCGTCCAGCGCTGGAACAACCCGCCATTGCCCTGAGTGGGAAGGACCGGGCAGGGCGGTAGCCCCGCCCGGATTCGAAACGAATCGGGACGAATTCCAGGAGGTCGCCATGGGCGCAATCTTGAATCTGGTCGAACGCAACCTGCACGAGGTGCAGGTCAACACCGACCGCATGCTGTTCCACATCCCCAGCAGCTCGCTGTTCGCCACCGACGCGCTGACCGGGGGCATCATCGACGCCCTGCGCCAGCAGGGCTGCTCGCCCGAGGAGCTGGTGCAACGCTTGGGCGGGCGCTTCGCCGGGGCCGAGATCGACGAGACCCTGCGCGAGCTGATCGCGCTGGAGGTGGTGAGCGACGGCTCGCCGCTGACGCCGGAGATCGGCCTGAAGAAGGTCGACCGCACCGCCCTCAACACCGTGGTGCTGAACGTCAACACCGGCTGCAACCTGAGCTGCACCTACTGCTACAAGGAAGACCTCGACAAGCCCTCGGCCGGCAAGAAGATGGCCGTGGAAACGGCCGAGGCCTCGGTGGAGATGCTGCTACGCGAGTCCCCCAACGAGGCCCGCTACAGCGTGGTGTTCTTCGGTGGTGAGCCGCTCTCCAACCGCCCGCTGATCGAGCACATGGTGGGCTACTGCGAGCGCCGCTTCGCCGCCGCGGGCAAGCAGGTGGAGTTCGTCATGACCACCAACGCCACGCTGCTCACCGAGGAGATCATCGACTGGCTGAATGCCCACCGCTTCGGGCTGTCCATCAGCATCGACGGGCCGAAGACGGTGCACGACCGCAACCGCATCACCGTGGGCGGGCAGGGCACCTACGACGTGGTCCGGCGCAAGGTGGAGATGCTGCTGTCGCGCTACACCAGCCGCCCGGTGGGCGCGCGGGTGACGCTGACCACCGGCGTCACCGACGTGGAGACCATCTGGGACCACCTGTTCAACGAACTGGGCTTCGCCGAGGTGGGGTTCGCCCCGGTCACCTCCGGTGACATCAGCAGCTTCAACCTCACGGCGGACGAGCTGGTGCAGGTGTTCGCCAACATGAAGGCCCTGGGCCGGCGCTACCTGGAGGCGGCGCTGGAGAACCGCAACATCGGCTTCTCCAACCTGCACCAGCTGATCACCGACATCCACGAGGGCCAGAAGAAGGCGCTGCCCTGCGGGGCCGGGCTGAAGATGCTGGCGGTGGACCACAAGGGCGAGCTGAACCTCTGCCACCGCTTCACCGGCTCCAGCCTGCCGACCTTCGGCAACGTGCACGGCGCGGTGAAGCAGGCCGAGCTCAACGACTTCCTCTCCCAGCGCCTGGACCGCACCGGCACCGGCTGCGACAGCTGCCGCATCCGCAACCTCTGTTCCGGCGGCTGTTACCACGAGAGCTACGCCCGCTACGGCGATCCCACGCACCCGACCTATCACTACTGCGAACTGATGCGCGACTGGGTGGACTTCGGCATCGAGGTCTACAGCCGCATCCTGGCCGGCAACCCGGCCTTCATCAGCCGCACCATCACTCCGCGGAAGGCGCACTGACATGAAACACCTCAAGCCGCTGAACCAGAAAGCGCACCTGCTCGAACAGGCCGCAGCCGAAGACCGCCTGGAAGAAGTCGTTGCCATGAGTGCCGTCGCCGGTTGCACGGCGACCACCGACCCGGGCTGGGAAGTGGATGCCTTCGGGGGCGTCAGCTCCCTGTGCCAGCCCATGGAGGCCGACCTCTACGGCTGCTCCGACCCCTGCTGGTGGCCGGCCCAGGTGCCGGACATGATGACCACCTACCAGGACTGGAACGCCAGCGCGCAGGACTCCTCGCAGGACTGGCGCAACCTCGGCACCGTCTTCCCCAAAGACAAATGACCGGCCACTCGAACACGAGGGAAAACCCGATGAAGCTCAATGCGTTCGCCAGCCTGGCCGTTGCCGCCGGGCTCGCCCTGGGTGGCCAGGCCCTGGCCGCCGACAACGCCGGCCTGGCACTCAAGGCCGGCCAGGAATACATGATCGCCACCAACTACCCGAACAACCTGCACGTGCTCGACCTGGCCAGCGACAGCCTCTACAAGACCTGCCGCCTGCCCGACGCCTTCGGACCGGGCACCGCCATGGTGTCGCCGGACCGCAAGACCGCCTACCTGCTCAACAACCACTTCGGCGACCTCTACGGCATCGACCTCGACAGCTGCCGCGCGGTGTTCCACGCCAAGCTCTCGCGCAAACCGGACGAGAAGGCCCGCTCCATGTTCGCCTTCGCCCTCAGTCCAGACGGCAAGGAGCTGTACAGCGTGGTCAACCCGACCCGCATGGCCAGCGACCACTACGAGGTCCAGCAGCCGCGCCTGGAGGTGTTCGACACCGCCGCCGGCCTGGACGCCCAGCCCGTGCGCAGCTTCCCGGTGCCGCGCCAGCTGTACATCATGCGCGCCGCCGATGACGGCACCCTGTATATCGCCGGGCCCGACATCTACAAGATGGACGTGAAGACCGGCCACTACGAAGTCGCCGTGCCCGGTCGCAACTGGAAGCGCCCCAACTACGGCCCGCCCGACGTGCTGTACTTCTGGCCGCACCAGACCCCGCTGCACGAGTTCTCGATGCTCTACACCACCACCAAGTTCAAGGACGAGAAGCAGGACCCGGCCACCGCCGACTTCGTCTACGGCTACGTGAGCATCGACCTGAAGACCGGCAAGCCCACCGTGGAGGACTTCGCGCCGCTGACCGAGCTGTATTTCACCGGCCTGCGTTCGCCGAAGGACCCGAACCAGATGTTCGGCGTGCTCAACCGCCTGGCCAAGTACGACATCAAGCAGCAGAAGCTGATCAAGGCCGCCAACCTGGATCACTCCTACTACTGCATCGCCTTCAACACCCAGGGCAGCAAGCTCTACCTGGCCGGAACCTTCAACGACATCGCCGTCTTCGATCCGGACAGCCTGGAGAAGGTGAAGAACATCAAGCTGCCGGGCGGTGACATGGCCATCACCACCACCCAGGTATTCGTGCGCTAGGCCGGTGACTCCCCCCGTGGCCCGGGCTTGTGCCCGGGAGCGGGGCGGGTCTGCCGTAGGCGTTCGCACGCGTCATTCCACGCCATCTACGACCAATGGGTCACTGGACAGAACAAAACCCTTTACCCAGATTGACGTTTACGTAAAGGTAATCGGCCTCCCTGCCCGAATCGGAGGCCACTCGGAACGACCCGATCCCACCACAACGACAAGAAGGGACAGCCATGCATCAACCGAGCTATACCCGGGGGCGCCAGGACAAGCCCCTGCTCGCCATGACCATCGGCGCGGCATTCGACGCCACGGTCGCCCGATTCCCCGAACGCGAAGCGCTGGTGGTGCGCCACCAGGGGCTGCGCTACAGCTGGCGCAGCCTGGCCGAGGCGGTGGAGGTCCATGCCCGCGCGCTGATGGCCCTGGGTATCCAGAGCGGCGACCGGCTCGGCATCTGGGCGCCCAACTGCGCCGAGTGGTGCATCACCCAGTTCGCCAGCGCCAAGGTCGGCGCCATCCTCGTCAACATCAACCCGGCCTATCGCAGCAGCGAGCTGGAGTATGCCCTGCGCCAGTCCGGCTGCCGCTGGGTGATCTGCGCCGACGCCTTCAAGACCTCCGACTACCACGCCATGCTCCAGGGCCTGGTGCCGGAGCTGACCAGCGCAGCCATCGGCCAGCTCGCCAGCGAGGCGCTGCCCGAACTGCGCGGGGTGATCAGCCTGGCCGCCGAACCGCCGGCCGGCTTCCTCGCCTGGGCCGACCTGCAGCAGCGGGCAGGGGAGACCACCCCGGCCGAGCTGGCCGAGCGCCAGGCCAGCCTGCAGTTCGACGACCCCATCAACATCCAGTACACCTCCGGCACCACCGGCTTCCCCAAGGGCGCCACCCTCAGCCACTACAACATCCTCAACAACGGCTACATGGTCGGCGAGAGCCTGGGGCTCACCGAGCACGACCGCCTGGTGATTCCGGTGCCGCTGTACCACTGCTTCGGCATGGTAATGGGCAACCTGGGCTGCGTGACCCACGGCGCCACCATGATCTACCCCGGCGACGCCTTCGACCCGCTCACCGCCCTGCGCGCCGTGGCGGAGGAGAAGGCCACCGCACTGTACGGCGTGCCGACCATGTTCATCGCCGAGCTGGACCACCCGCAGCGGCACGAATTCGACCTCTCCAGCCTGCGCACCGGCATCATGGCCGGCGCCACCTGCCCCATCGAGGTGATGCGCCGGGTCATCGGCGAAATGCACATGAGCGAGGTGCAGATCGCCTACGGGATGACCGAGACCAGCCCGGTGTCCCTGCAGACCGGCCCGGATGACGGGCTGGAACTGCGCGTCACCACCGTCGGCCGCACCCAGCCGCAGCTGGAGAGCAAGATCGTCGACGCCGATGGCCGCATCGTGCCGCGCGGCACCATCGGCGAGCTGTGCACCCGGGGCTACAGCGTGATGCTCGGCTACTGGAACAACCCCCAGGCCACTGCCGACGCCATCGACCCGGGCCGCTGGATGCACACCGGCGACCTGGCGGCCATGGACGACGACGGCTACGTGCGCATCGTCGGGCGCAGCAAGGACATGATCATCCGCGGCGGCGAGAACATTTACCCCCGCGAGCTGGAGGAGTTCTTCTTCACCCACCCGGCCGTGGCCGATGTGCAGGTGATCGGCATTCCCTGCAGCAAGTACGGCGAGGAGATCGTCGCCTGGATCAAGTTCCCCCCCGGCCACAGCGCCGGCGAGGAGGAGCTGAAGGCCTGGGCCAAGGCTCGCATCGCGCACTTCAAGGTGCCCCGGCACTTCCGTTTCGTGGACGAGTTCCCCATGACGGTGACCGGCAAGATCCAGAAGTTCCGCATGCGCGAGATCAGCATCGAGGAACTGACGCCGCCCCGGGACGGCAAGGTGACGGCGATCCGCTAGCGCCCCAGGGAGCCGCGTCTTGCGCGGCTCCTTATCCCGCCTTCCATCTCCTACACTGGGCGCCCGTAATCGCCATGACCCCCGGAACGCCATGACAGGAACGTCTGCCGAGAAAGGCACCATCTCCGTCCGCCTCGTTGACGAAGCGCTGCAGGTGCTTCGCCAGCAGGGGGGCGACGTCGCCGCACTGCTGGAGCAGGCCGGCATTCCCACCGAGCAGATGGCCCGGCCCTACGGCCGGGTCGCCTCCAGGCAGTACGCCCAGCTGTGGCTGCTGATCGCCCGGGTGATGGATGACGAGTTCTTCGGCATGGACAGCCGCCGGCTCAAGTCCGGCAGCTTCGCCCACATGAGCCGGACCGCCCTGCAGGCCGCCACCCTGGGGGACGCGCTGCAGGCCAGCCTGACCTTCCTCGCCCTGGTGCTGGACGACCTGCAGCCCCGCCTGGCGCGGCGCGGCAGCCTGGCGGAGATCGTCCTTGACGACAGCGGCGCGCCGCCTCGGGCCTTCGCCTGCTTCACCCTGTTCCTCATGGTCCACGGCCTGCTCTGCTGGCTGGCCGGGCGGCGCCTGCCGATCCTCGGCATCGAGCTGCGGGGGCCGCAACCGGCCTACATCGAGGACTACCGGGTGATGTTCACCCCGCACCTGCGCTTCGGCCGCGACACCACGCGCCTGGTGTTCAACGCCGACTGCCTGGCCCAGCCGGTGCGCCGCAACGAGGCGGACCTGCGGCGCTTCCTCGCCGGTGCGCCGGCCAACATCCTGGTGCGCTACCGCGACCCCCAGAGCCTGGCCGCCCGCATCAAGGCCTACCTGCGCAGCCTGCGCCCCGAGCGCTGGCCGGACCTGGAGGCACTCTCCGGGCACTTCTACATGGCGCCCTCCACCCTGCGGCGCAAGCTCACCCAGGAAGGACAGTCCTACCAGGCGCTGAAGGACCAGGTGCGCCGCGACCTGGCGGTCGCCCGGCTGGACGCGGGCGAAGTCAACTTCACCGAGCTGGCCTTCGAGCTCGGCTTCGCCGACGCCAGCGCCTTCTACAAGGCGTTCCGCAAGTGGACCGGCTCCACCCCCGGGCAGTACCGGGCGCTGGTGCACCCCGAGGCGGGCTGAGCCCCTTCACTTGGCGAACAGCTGGCCGATGTCCCGGAATGCCTTGAACTCCAGCGCGTTGCCGCACGGGTCGAGCAGGAACAGCGTCGCCTGCTCGCCCACCTGGCCCTTGAAGCGCACGTAGGGCTCGATCACGAAGCGCGTGCCGAGGCGTTGCAGCCGCTCGGCCAGGGCTTCCCAGTCCTCCCAGGCGAGCACCACGCCGAAGTGCGGCACCGGCACGTCGTGGCCGTCCACCGGGTTGGTGTGGGCGGCGAGCTGGCTGGCGGTCGGCGGGTGTTCGTGGATCACCAACTGGTGACCGAAGAAGTCGAAGTCCACCCACTGCGCGCTGGAGCGGCCTTCGGCGAGGCCGAACACCTCGCCATAGAAATGCCGAGCGGCGGGCAGGTCGTGAACGGGGATTGCGAGGTGGAAGGGGGCGAGTTGCATGCTGTGCTCCTTTGATCGTGTCTTCATTCTAGAGATGGAGATTTCGATGCAAAGCCAGGATTATTTGTGTCGAGCACGAACGTTTTCGATCAATGAGGGACCCCATGCTGCGAGAGATCCGCACCTTCGTCGCCGTGGCCCGCCATGGCACCTTCGCCGCTGCCGGCATGCACATCGGCCTGACCCAGTCCGCCGTCAGCGCGCAGATCCGCAACCTGGAAGAAGCGCTGGGCGTGCGCCTGTTCGACCGCACCGGCCGCCAGGCGCTGCTCAACGCGGCCGGTGAGCGGGCGCTGCCCCTGGCGCGGGAGATGCTCGACCTATTCGCCCGCATGGCGGTCACGGACGAGGCGGGCGCCCATGCCGGGGAACTGCGCATCGGTGCCATCGCCACCGCCCAGACCGGGCTGCTGGCGGACGCGCTGCTGCGCCTGCGGGAGCGCGCCCCGGCGGTGGAGCCGAAGCTGGTGCCCGGCGTTTCGCTGAACCTGCTGAGCCAGGTGGATGCCGGCGACCTGGACCTGGCCATCCTCATCCGCCCGCCATTCGAACTGCCCAAGGAACTGCATGCCGAGGTGCTACGGGAGGAAGCCTTCGTGCTGGTGGTGCCGCGCGGCCTGGAGGGCGACGACCCGCTGCGCCTGCTGGCCGAGCAGCCGCTGGTGCGCTATGACCGCACCTCCTTCGGCGGGCGCCTGGTCACCCGCTTCCTGCGCCAGCAGCGGCTGGACGTGAAGGTGGCGCTGGAACTGGACGAGCTGGACGCCATCGTGCGCATGGTCGAGGCCGGCCTCGGCATCGCGCTGATCCCCGAAGCGGGCCTGTGGCTGGAGCGCGACGCCGCCATCCGCGTGGTCCGCCTCGGCCCGCTGACCTTCCACCGGCAGATCATCCTGCTCACGCGCCACGCCCAGCGCCGCCAGCCGCTGCAGCGTCTGTTCGCAGCGTGCCTGGCCGGGGAGGACGCCAAATAGCCGGGCCCTAGACCGCCCGCAGGCCGGCTTCGGCGGGGGCCTGGCCGGATGGCGGGGCCTTGAGCAGCAGGCGGATGCGGTTGGCCAGGGCGTCGATGGCGTAGGGCTTGGCCATGACCTCCATACCCGGGGGCAGGGGTTCGTTGCCGAACGGGGCGTTCTGGGCGTAGCCGGTGATGAACAGCACTTTCAGGTCCGGGCGTTGCAGGCGGGCGCGGCGGGCCAGTTCCAGGCCGTTCAGGCCCCCCGGCAAGCCGACGTCGGCCAGCAGCAGGTCGACCCCCCGCTCGCCGGCCAGCAGGGCGAGGGCCCCGGGGCCGTCCGCGGCTTCGAGCATCTGGTAGCCAAGGTCTTCCAGCACTTCGCGCATCAGCTGGCGCAGGGGCGCTTCGTCGTCCACCACCAGTACGGTGGTGCGCTGCTCGGCGCGGGGGATTTCAACCGGGCGGGGTGTTGGTGCGGGCTCTGCCTCGCCGTGGTGGCGGGGCAGGTAGAGGCTGAGGCTGGTGCCCTGGCCGAGGGTGGAGGCGATGCGCACCTGCCCGCCGGATTGCCGGGCGAAGCCGTACACCATCGAGAGCCCGAGGCCGGTGCCCTGGCCCACCGGCTTGGTGGTGAAGAAGGGTTCGAAGGCTCGGCTGATGACGTCCTCGCTCATGCCGCTGCCGGTGTCGCTGACCATCAGCACCAGGTAGTCCCCCGGTTCCAGCCCGCGCTCGCCGGCAGCCTGGGCACCGAGCACGACATTATTGCTGCCGATGCACAGGCGGCCGCCGTTGGGCATGGCGTCGCGGGCGTTGATGCAGATGTTGAGCAGGGCGCTTTCCAGCTGGTTCGGGTCCACCAGCACCGTCCACAGGTCCGGGCCGTCGACGCACTCCACCTCGATGTTCGGGCCCATGGTCCGGCTGATCAGTTCGTGCAGCGTCGCGACCAGTTGGTTGACGTCGGTGGGGCGCGGATCGAGGGCTTGGCGGCGGGAGAAGGCGAGCAGGCGGTGGGTGAGGGTGGCGGCGCGTTCGGCGGCGCTGCGGGCGATGTCGATGTAGCGGTTCAGGTCCTCGGTGCGTCCCTGGGCGATGCGCAGGCGCAGCAGCTCCAGGCTGCCGCTGATGCCGGCGAGGAGGTTGTTGAAGTCATGGGCGAGGCCGCCGGTGAGCTGGCCCACGGCCTCCATCTTCTGGCTCTGGCGCAGTTGCTCCTCGGCCTGGCGCAGGGCGTCGGCGCGGGCGCGTTCCTCGGTGGTGTCGCGGCCGATGGCGCTGATGAAGCCGTCGCCGGAGGAGGAGGACCAGTTGATCCAGCGGTAGCTGCCATCGCGATGGCGCATGCGGCTGGCGTAGTCCCGCAGGGGCTCGCCCTGGACCAGGCTGTGGATGGCGGCCCAGGCGTCGGCGAGGTCGTCGGGGTGCACCAGGTCCAGGCAGTTGCTGCCCACCAGCTCGGCTTCGCTCCAGCCGAGGATGTTCTGCGTGGCGGGGTTGGCGGCGGTGATCACCAGGTCCTGGCGCGACACCAGCATGATGTCCGGCGAGAGGTTCCACAGGCGGTTGCGGTCGCGGGTGCGCTCGGCCACCTGGCGCTCCAGGTTGTGGGTGAGCTGGCGCAACTGGCGCTCGGCGGTGACCCGGGAGGTGGTCTCGATCACCGTGTCGAGCATGCCCAGCACCCGGCCGTCGGCGTCCCGCAGCGGGCTGTAGCAGAAGGTGAAATAGCTCATCTCCGGTCGCCCGTGGCGGTCCAGCTCCACGGGGAAATCCTCGATGAAGGTGGCCTGGCCCTGGTAGGCCCGCTCGGCGATGGGGCCGATGCTGTCCCAGGCTTCGCGCCAGATGTCGTCGAAGGGCCGGCCGAGCGGCTCGTGCTTGTTGCCGAGGATGGGCACGAAACCGTCGTTGTAGATGGAGATGCGCTGCGGCCCCCATACCAGGCAGCAGGGGAAGTGCGAGGACAGGATGGTGTCGACGCTGATGCGCAGCGCCTCGGGCCAGTGCTCGATGGGGCCGAGCGGGGTGCGGGACCAGTCGTGCTGGCGCACCTGCTGGCTCATCGGCCCGGGGGCGGCGGGGAAGGGGGTAGCGTCCATGTCAGGATTCCGAGGGGCAGCAGCGAGGATGGCCGGGTCAGAGGAGTTGACCACGAAGCGGCCGGACAATTCGATTCCGCGATGCCTGTTCGCCGTGGCGGTGACGGCGAGCAGGCGCGAGGGCCTAGCGCTGCTCGGCCTGTTCGATGAGTTCGAGCACGTCGGCCAGGGTGGCGTCGAGGTGTTCGCCGGCCTTGTAGGCGCGCAGCACGGCCTCGTCACCCTCGCGGACGAGGCGTGGCCGCTCGATGAACAGCCCGGCGGGCTCGAAGGCCTCGTCCAGCACCACCACCAGGGGAATGGCGATGCGCTCCAGGCCCAGACGGGTCTTGAGGTCGTCTTCGGCGCGGCCCCTGGTGATCACCGCGAGGTCGATGCGCGGCTGGCGGCGGCACAGGTCGTCCAGCACGGTGACGTTGATCTGGCAGTCCGGGCACCACATCTCGCCCACCACCAGCAGGTGGTAGCGGCGTTCGATCTGCTCGATGCGTTGCAGCAGCGGGGCGGCCGGCCCCTGGTCTTCGAGGCGCTGGGCGATGGCGGCGGCTGCGGCGGTCTCGGCCGGTAGGCCGCTGCCGACGAACTCGGTGTAGGACTGGCCGATGTCGAACAGCTCGCGATAGGTCGCCATGGGGATGCTCCGTTGAAAGTGAGGCGGCATCCCAGCAGAAAAGCCCACCCGGGGCAACTGCGCCTCACCCCGGCGACAGGTAGCCGAGCAACTGCCGGGCGTGGGAGCCGAGGCCATCGGTGCCACGGATGCACAGGCGCAGCTCGCGGGTGGCCCAGGTGTCCTCCAGGGTGACGATGGCCACCGGCAGCTCCTGGGTCAGGCGGTGGGCGGCGGCTTCCGGAAGCATGGCGATGCCGGCGCCCTGGGCCACCAGCTGGGCGATGGCGTCGAAGCTCGGTGCGCGGACCCGGACCATCAGCGGCAGGCCGTTCTGCCGGGCCATTTCCTCGACGAAGCGCTGCATGGAGCGCTCCGCCGGCAGGCACACGAAGGGGTAGCCCAGGGTGTCCCGCAGGTGGGCGCTGCGCAGCGGCGCGAGGGCGTGGCCGGCAGGCACCAGCATCACCAGGCGGTCGTCGCGGAAGGGCAGGGAGATCAGCCCGCCGGTGGGCAGGTTGCCGTCGTACACGCCGATGTCGATGTCGCCAGCCTGCACGCCCCGCAGCACGTCGCGGCTGGTCTGCTCGGTGAGCTGCAGGTCCACCTCGGGGTAGTCCGCCAGGAAGGGGCCGAGGGCGCCCGGCAGAAAGGAGCTGTTGGCCACGGTGGTGGCGGCCAGGTGGACGACGACGCGCTGCTGGCCGGCCAGTTCCTCCAGCAGCACCTTGAGCCCCTGGGCTTCGTTGAGCAGCGCGTGGCAACGCTCCAGCACCAGGCGGCCCGAGGGGGTGGGCGTCATGCCGTCGGCGCGGCGGGTGAAGAGGGTGATGCCGCAGCGGGATTCGAACTGGCGCAACCGGGTGCTCGCCGCAGAGACCGCCACGGGGAAGGTGGCCGCCGCCTTGCTCAGGCTGCCGGTGGCGGCGATGGCGCTCAGCAGGCGCAGGTCGGACAGGTCGAAGTGCATGGCGTTCTGATTTCCATAAGGGGTGGTTCTGGAAAAACCGATTCTAGCCCTCTCGCGTTCTGTCCAGAATAAGGCTCTACCTGCTGATGGCCTGCCTCATGAACGCTCTGTTTTCCCTGTACCAGCGCGGCCTGCGCAACGGCAGCCTGTTCGCCGTGCTCTCGGCGGCGGGCTTCAGCCTCAAGGCGATCTTCGTCAAGCTGTCCTACGCCGCCGCCTCGGTGGATGCGATCACCGTGCTGGCGCTGCGCATGGGGCTGGCGCTGCCGCTGTTCGCCTGGCTGCTGTGGCTGAGCCGCGGGACGGGCGAGGCACGCCTGTCACCCGCCGATGGAGGGCGCATCCTGCTGCTGGGGCTGGTGGGCTACTACCTCTCCAGCCTGTTCGACTTCTATGGGCTGGAGTCCATTAGCGCCGGCCTGGAGCGACTCATCCTGTTCACCTACCCGACCCTGGTGATGCTGTTCCAGATGGTTGCCCTGCGCGAGCGCCCCGGCAGCCGCACCTTGCTGGCCATGGGCATCTGCTATGCCGGGCTGGGGGTGGCGCTGTTCCACGACGTGAGCACCTCGACCCTGGGCAGCCAGGTGCTGGTGGGCTCGGCCTGGGTGTTCGCCAGCGCGGTGACCTACGCCCTCTATTACCTGGGGGCGGGGATGATGCTGCGGCGCCTGGGCTCGATGCGCCTGGCCGGCCTGGCCGGGAGCGCCTCGGCGCTGATGGTGCTGGTGCACTACGCAATCACGGCCGATATCACCCAGTTGACGCACCTGCCGGCGCAGGTGTGGCTCTATGCCGCGCTCATGGCGCTGCTCTCGACGGTGCTGCCGATCTACTGGATGGCCCTGGCGATCCAGCGCATGGGCGCGACCCAGACGGCTGCAGTGGGCAACCTGGGGCCGGTATTGACCATCCTCGCGTCCTGGGCGGTGCTGGGCGAGGCGGTGTCGCTCTACCAGGTGGCGGGGTTGGCCCTGGTGCTGTTCGGTGTGTCCCGCCTCCGGCCTGCCGGCCCGGCGCCGAGCGCAGCGGCAGCGCCGGCTCCCGTGGCACGTGGGTGATGGCATTGCGCTGTTTCGGCCTTGGTTTCGCCTTGGCCGAAGCGTAAAATCCACACGTTTTCCGGGCTTTTACCGGGCCTGTGATGGCCTCGTCCAAAGCCCGCTTGCCCACCTTTACGATGCGATTGCCCCAAGGACCTGCTGCACGGATCGCAGTCCCCTTCGAGTGATCGCCCATCGGGACATGACCCATGCCGTTCGGGCCGCCCCCCAAGCTCAACCTGCGCAGCCTCATCCTGCTGTTCGCCCTCACCGCGACCCTGGCGACGCTCGCCAACAACCTGCTGGTGACCTATGGCATCCAGCGCCAGGCGCTGGTGCAGAACGCCCTGGAGGCCAACCGTGCCTATGCGGCCAAGCTCGCCGCCAGCATCAACGAGAACCTGGCCGGTGACCTGGAGCGCCTGCGCTTCAGCGCCACCCTGCTGGGCAACGTGCCGGGCGACACGAATCAGATGGCGCTGGAGGCCGAGCGCCTGCTGATGCAGGACCACAGCTTCAACACCGTGCTGGTGGCCAACGCCGAGGGCACCGTGGTGGCCTCCAAGCCGGACAGCCTGGGCATCAACGGCCAGGCCCTGCGCTCGCGGGAGGCCCTGCAGCAGCGCCGGGCCATGGTCAGCCCGGCATTCCGCTCCTTGGCGGGCAACCTCATCGTCTTCGTCTCCCACCCCATCTGGGGGCGCGACGGCCAGTACCTGGGGCTGATCGGCGGCACCATCTACCTGGGCAAGCCCAATGCCCTGGATTCGCTTGTCAGCCAGCACTTCCACCACGACGCCTCCAACGTCTACCTGGTGGACCCGGACCGCAAGGTGCTGTTCCACCCCGACGCCAGCCGCGTTGGCGAGCGCCTGGGTGCCAACCCCATCGTCGACGCGGTGCTCAAGGGCGAGAGCGGCGCCATGCAGGCCGTCAACACACGGGGCGTGGAGATGCTCGCCGGCTACGCCAGCGTGCCGTTGAGTGGCTGGGGCGTGGTGGCGCAGCAGCCCCTGGCTGCAGCCCAGGCGGCGCTGGAGGAACTGATGATGCGCCTGCTGGCCGGGCTGCTGCCCATGAGCCTGCTGGGCGTGGGGCTGATTCTCTGGATCTCCGCGCGCATCAGCCGCCCCCTGCGGCAACTGGCCGAGAGTGCGGCGCAACCGGAGCGGGCGGAGAAGGCCCTGCGGGTGAAGGCCTGGTATGCCGAGGCCTGGATGATCAAGCGGGCCCTGCTGGCGGGCCTGGAAGTGACCCGCGCCAAGCTCGGCCAACTGGACCTGCAGGCCAAGAGCGACCCCCTCACCGGGCTGGCCAACCGGCGCGCCATGGAGGAGCGCTTGCTGGCCTGGCAGCGACTGGGCACGCCGTTCTCCGTCATCAGCCTGGACATCGACCACTTCAAGCGGGTCAACGACACCTTCGGCCACGACACGGGTGACGACGTGCTGCGCCAGTTCGCCGAGCTGTTGCGCCAGAGCTGCCGGGAGCGGGATCTGCCGTGCCGTGTCGGTGGCGAGGAGTTCATCCTGCTGCTGCCCGACGCACCCCTGCGCACGGCGGTGGAGGTGGCCGAGCGTTTCCGCGCCCGACAGGAGGCCACGCCGATTGCGCCCGTTGGCCAGATCACCGTGTCCCTCGGCGTGGTGCACTGGGCACCCCAGGGCGGGCGCAGCGTGCCGGACGTGCTCAAGCGCGCGGACGCCTTGCTCTACCAGGCCAAGCAGGCCGGGCGCAACCGGGTCATGGCGGACGAGACACTGACGTTCGAGTCAATCAGTTGACGTCAAAAGTACTCGCTGTAAAAAATTTCTGACAGCCAATTCCTACACAAAAGTCGGCGTGGTATACAGCGGCGGTTTTCCCGAGCCCTTTCTTGCCGTCAAAGGACTGCTGCCATGAATCGAGCCTTCTCGCTGGTCTGGAATCCCCGTCTGCGTGCCTGGTGTGTCGCCGATGAGCATGCCCGGCGGCGCAAGGCGGGGTCCGGCGCGGTCCTGGCGTGCGCGCTGCTGGCTCCGGTGGCGGCGCTGGCGGCCGACCTGCCCACCGGTGGCCAGGTGGTTTCCGGCAGCGGTGCCATCAGCCAGCCCAACGCCCAGCAGATGGTCATCGACCAGTCCAGCAACAAGCTGGCGATCAACTGGCAGAGCTTCGACATCGGCGCCGGCAAGCGGGTGACCTTCAACCAGCCCGGCAGTGACGCCATCGCCCTCAACCGCGTGGTGGGTAGCGACGGTTCGAAGATCATGGGCCAGCTGGATGCCAACGGCCGGGTGTTCCTGGTCAACCCCAACGGCGTGTTGTTCGGCAGCGGTGCCCAGGTCCAGGTCGGCGGCCTGGTGGCCTCGACCCTGGACATCGACCCGCAGGATTTCGAACGCGGCCACTACCGCTTCAAGGGCGACGGCACGCCGGCGGCCGTGGTCAACCAGGGCACCCTCACCGCAGCCGACGGCGGCGCCGTGGCGCTGCTGGGGGGCACCGTCAGCAACCAGGGGGTGATCGTCGCCCAGCAGGGCAGCGTGGCCCTGGCGGCCGGCAATGCCATGACCCTGGACTTCGCCGGTGACGGCCTGCTCAAGGTCCAGGTGGACGAGGCGGCAGCGGATGCGCTGGTGGAGAACCACAAGCTGATCCGCGCCGACGGCGGCAAGGTGCTGCTCACCGCCGACGCGGGCGATGCGCTGCTCAAGACCGTGGTCAACAACACCGGCGTCATCGAGGCCCGCACCCTGGGCCAGAAGGACGGCAAGATCATGCTCATGGGCGACTTCGACGGCGGCGTGGTCAAGGTGGCCGGCACCCTCGACGCCAGCGCGCCCAACGGCGGCAACGGCGGTTTCATCGAGACCAGCGGTGCCCACGTGCAGATCGCCGACGACGTGAAGGTCACCACCCTGGCGCCCAAAGGCAAGACCGGCGAGTGGCTGATCGACCCCTACAACGTGACCATTTCCAACGGCACAAGCTCCGGCATGGGTGGCTTCAACGGCAACGCCAACGACAGCGTGCTCAACGTCACCACCCTCACCAACGCCCTGGCCAGCACCGGGGTGACGGTGACCACCGGCGTCGGCGGCAGCCAGGCCGGCAACATCACCGTGGACGCGCCCATCAGCTGGAACGCCAACACCGTGCTGGCGCTCAACGCCGCCGGCAGCATCATCATCAACAAGGACATCACCGCCACCGGCAACAACGCCGGGCTGTCCATGTCCTACAGCGGCAGCTACAGCCTGAACAAGGGCGCCCGCGTGACCCTGTCCGGCAGCAATGCCAGCCTCAGCCTGGCGGGCACCGGCTACGTCCTGATCCATGACATCGGCGCGTTGCAGAACATCACCAGCACGGGCTTCTACGCCCTGGGCAACGACATCGACGCCAGCGCCACCGCGGGCTGGAACGGTGGCGCCGGCTTCAACCCGCTGGATGGGGCGAGCACCAACTTCGCCGGCCTTGGCCACAGCATCGACAAGCTGACCATCAACCGCGGGTCGGAGAGCGACGTCGGGCTGTTCCGCACCGTGAGCGGCAACGTCCGTGACCTGACCCTGTCGAATGCCCGCATCACCGGCCAGATGAACGTCGGCGGTATCGCCGCCACCCTTGGCGGCACCCTCAGCAACGTCCACATGACCGGCAGCGTGTCCGGCTCCGGGGCCTTCGTCGGCGGCCTGGCCGGCACGGTGAACAACGGCATCATCCGCTACTCGTCCTCAGCCGCCGACGTGACCGGCCTGACCGTGGTGGGCGGGCTGGCGGGCAGCGTGCAGAGCATTGCCATGGCCGACTCCTATGCCACCGGCTCGGTCACCGCCACGGTCAGCAACACCAGTGCGTTTGCGGGTGGGCTGCTGGGCGAGGTGATCTCCAGCGCGACGCTGACCAACACCTACGCCAGCGGCAAGGTCACCGGCTACACCACCACGGGCGGCCTGATCGGTGGCGGCTACCTGCCCACCATCACCGTCAACACCAGCTACTGGGACATCAACAGCACCGGCCAGTCCAGCTCCCTGGGTGGCGGTACCGGCCTGACCAGCGCCGTGCGCAACCAGTCGGCCTACACCGGCTTCGACTTCACCAACATGTGGGTGATGTTCGAAGGCGATACCCGGCCGATGCTGCGCAACGAATACTCCACGACCCTCTTCACCCCCCACGCCCTGCAACTGATGGGGCTGGACCTGACAGCCAATTACCGCCTGGGCACCGACCTGAGCCTGGCCAGCGCCATGGCCGCCAGCGGCGGCTACTACGGCGAGGTATGGGGCGCGTCGGGTTTCCGCCCGGTCGGCAGCAACGCACAGCAATTCACCGGCAGCTTCGACGGGCAGGGCCACAGCATCAGCGGCCTGGCCATCAACCGCGCGGCCACCGACTATGTCGGCCTGTTCGGCTACACCTCCGGCGCGACCCTGGCCAACGTCAAGCTGGTGGGCGGCAACGTCACCGGCAGAGACAACGTCGGTGCCCTGGTCGGCTACATGCAGGGCGGCACCCTCGGCAACGCGTCGGCCAGCACCACGGTCAGCGGCACCGGCACCGGCGAAGCCAACACCGGCGGGCTGGTGGGCACCAACGACAGCGGCGCCATCGCCGATGCCTCCGCCACCGGCAATGTCACCGGGGCCGGCTACCAGGTCGGTGGCCTGGTCGGCTTCAACGTCAACGGCGGCAGCATCACCCGCTCCTATGCCACCGGCAACGTCACCGGCACCAACACGACCGCCAACCTCGGCTATGTCGGTGGGCTGGTGGGCGCCAACGGCTACAGCGGCGATGGCGGCTCCATCAGCCAGTCCTACGCCACCGGCACGGTGAGGGCGTCATCGGGGCCGGTCGGCGGCTTCGTCGGGCACAACGAAGGCAGCATCACCGACTCCTACGCCACCGGCGCGGTGATCGGTCAGGGCTCTGCGAGCAACATCGGCGGCTTCGCCGGGGTCAATTTCATCAACGGCACCATCAGCAACAGCTACTCCACCGGCTACGTCGCCGGCGGCACCCAGCTGGGTGGCTTCGTCGGCTACAACAACGGCACCAACGGCGCCATCAGCAACGCCTACTGGAACACCCAGACCAGTGGCCAGTCGCAGGCCGCGTCCGGTGGCCTGGTGAACGGCATCACCGGGCGTACCACCGCGCAGCTCCAGGGTGGGCTGCCGTCCGGCTTCTCCTCGTCCATCTGGGGCACCGGCGCCAACCTCTACCCGTACTTCACCTGGCGCTACAGCACCACGCCCATCGCCATCAGCGGCAAGGCCTTCAGCAATGGCGGCAGCACGGCCCTGGCGGGCGCGACGCTGACCGCCGTATCCGGCGGCGTGGCCATCGGCAGCGGCAGCAGCGGGGCGGACGGCTACTACTACATCCTCAGCGATGCCAGTGGTCTGGATGCCAACGGCGCCATCGCCTACCTGGATGGCAACGCCGACACCGGCGCCGGCTTCGGCGACGTGATCGGCATCAACGGCATCCAGGGGCTGGACGTCTACAGCTCCGCCGCGCGCCTGGCCACGGGGCAGGGCAGCCTCTCGGCGACCCGCAGCCGCTACCTGGCCGCGCGCGGCAGTTATGCCGATGCCGACCTGGCGTTTCTCTCGCCCAGCGACTTCTCAGCCCTCACCAGCAGCGGCTACGGCCTCTACCTGGCTGCCAGCGCTGCCAACTACAGCCTGGACACCCACCTCGGCTCCGGCGGCCTGCTCAGCCTCGACAGCGGCGGTGCCTTCGGCATCAGCGGCACCCGCCAGCTGTCGGCAGGCGGCAACCTCAACGTGGCCGACCGCCTGACCTGGGGCGACAACGCCGGGCTGACCCTCAGCACCAGCAATGGCGGCAACGTCCTGCTGGGGGATGGCATCGACGCCGCCAACGGCAGCCTGACCCTCTCTGCTGCCGGCACCGCGACCAGCAACGGGGGCGTCAACCTCGGTGTGCTGAATCTCACCGGCGGCACCTGGAGCCAGGTGGCCGCTAGCCTGCCCAGCTTCAGCGTCACCGACTTCCGCCTCAGCCCCGGTGCCACCTTCGTACGCGCCCTGGGCGGTGACGGCAGCCTCGCCACGCCGTACCGCATCGCCGATGTCTATGGCCTGCAGGGCCTGGCCTCCACCAGCCTGGCGGGCAGCCGCTTCGTCCTGGCGAACGACATCAATGCCTCCAGCAGCGCGCTGTGGAACAGCGGCACCGGCTTCCTCTCCATCGGCAGCCTGGCCACCCCCTTCACCGGCCGGTTCGACGGGCAGGGGCATCGCATCAGCGGCCTGGCCATCAACCGTCCCGGCAGCACCTACAGCGGCCTGTTCGGCTACAACGCCGGCTACGTCGGCAACCTCAACCTGGTGGGTGGCAGCGTGGCCGGTGGCAGCTACACCGGTGCCCTGGTGGGCTACAACGCCGCCGCCGGGGTGGTCGAGCGGGTCAGCAGCGACACCGCCGTCACCGGCACGGGCAACGTCGGCGCCCTGGTCGGCACCAACGCCGGGACCCTCAGCGAGTCCCTGGCCACGGGCAGTGCCAGCGGCGGCCTGAATGGCGGCGGCCTGGCCGGCAGCAACGCCAGCACCGGCACCATCCGCGACAGCTACGCCACCGGCAGCGCCCAGGGCAGCGCCACGGCAGGCGGCCTGGTCGGGTTCAACGACGGCAGCCTGCTGCGTGTCTATTCCACGGGTACGGCCAGCTCCAGCGTCGGCGCGGTCGGCGGCCTGGTGGGCAGCAATGTCGGCACCGCCACCGGCAGCTTCTGGAACACCACCACCAGCGGCCTGGCCCAGGGCGCCGGGGCCGGCAACGGCAGCGGCATCTCCGGGTTGACCAGCGCCCAGCTCACCAGCCTGACGCCCTTCTTGGCGGCCGGCTGGAGCATCGATGATGCCGGTGGCACGGGCGCCACCTGGCGCATGTACGAAGGCCACAGCGCGCCGCTGCTGCGCAGCTTCATGACCGCCCTCAGCGTCAACGTCGGCAACGCCAGCAAGACCTACGACGGCGGCGCCACCAGCAGCACCGGCGCCCTGGTGTACCCCATCGGCTACGACCCGGCCCTGGTTTCCGGCAGCGCCCTCTACACCGCCAACAGCGCCAACGCCGGCACCTACAGCGGCGCCAACCTGCGCGCGAGCGGACTCTATTCCAGCCAGTTCGGCTATGACATCGAGATGCTCGCCGGCACCCTGACCATCGACAAGGCCGCGCTGACCATCACCGCCAGCAACGCCAGCAAGACCTACGGCCAAACTGCTTCGCTGAGCGGCTTCACCACCTCGGGCCTGATTGCGGGCGACCAGGTCAGTGGCGTGGATCTCACCAGCCTGGGCTCCGTCTTCAATGCTGGCGTCGGCAACTACGCCATCGTTGCCAGCAACGCCCAGGGCAGTGGGCTGGGCAACTACGACATCACCTACGGCAACGGCACCCTGACCATCGACAAGGCCGCGCTGACCATCACCGCCAGCGACGCCAGCAAGACCGCCGGCCAGGTGGCGAACCTCAGCGGCTTCACCACCGCCGGGCTGGTGGCGGGGGACCAGGTCAGCGGTGTCAGCCTGGCCAGCAGCGGTGCTGGGGCAGGGGCTGCGGCCGGCAACTACGCCATCGTCGCCAGCAACGCCCTGGGCAGTGGCCTGGCCAACTACGACATCAGCTATGTCGACGGCCTGCTCACCGTCACCGGGACCCTGCCTTCCAGCACCGTCAGCGATCCGCGCGTGCAGGTGGCGCAGATGACCGGCAAACAGCCTGGCAGCGAAACCGAGCGGCCCCTGGTGGTGGTCACCCCGGCACTCTTCGCACCGGCCGAGTTCGGCGCGCAGCTCAACCTCGTCAACAACGGCATTCGTCTTCCCGAAGGAATCTGAAGATGCGTTCGACACCCGTGCTGGCCGGCCTTGCCGCCTCACTGATCAGCCTGTCCGTCTCCGCCGCCACCGCGCCGGATGCCGGCCAGGTGCAGCAGGGCCTCGACCAGCAACCCCTGCAGCTCAGCCCCCGGCAGTCCCTGCCGCTCAACCTGCCGGACGCACCCGCCGACCCGGCGGCGGACGCCGGCCCGCGCCTGCAGGTCAACGGCTTCACCCTGGAAGGCAACAGCGCGCTGGGCAGCGAGGAGCTGCTGGGCCTCTTGGCGGACCTGCCCGGCAAGGAGCTCAGCGTCGGCCAGCTGCAGGCTGCCGCCAACCGTATCACCCGGCGATACCGCGAGCAGGGCTACCCCCTGGCGCGCGCCTACCTGCCGGCCCAGGAGATCGACGGCGGCGTGGTGAAGATCGCCGTGCTGGAAGGGCGCTACGGCGAGATCAAGGTGGACAACCCGATGGGCCTGGGCGGCAGCGCCCTGGCGCCGCTGTCCGCGCTGAAGGCCGGCGACGCGGTACAAGGCCAGCCGCTGGAACGCAGCCTGCTGCTGCTGCAGGACACCCCCGGCGTGGAGGTGAAGTCCACCCTGCGCCCCGGCGCCCGCACCGGCACCACCGACCTGCTGGTGGGCCTGCAGCAGGCGCCCCTGGTCACCGGCTCGGTGGATATGGACAACTACGGCAACCGCTTCGTCGGCCAGTACCGCCTGGGCGGCACCCTGAACCTGAACAACCCGCTCAACCTTGGCGACCGCCTCAGCCTGCGGGCCATGGGCAGCGACCAGGACCAGCACTACGGCCGCGTGGCCTACCAGTTGCCGCTCGGCCCTTGGGCCACCCAGTTCGGCGTCGCCTACTCGGACATGGACTACGAGCTGGGCAAGGACTTCGACGACCTGCGCGCCCACGGCAACGCGCGCATCGCCAGCGTCTACGCCATCCAGCCGCTGGTGCGCTCGCGGGACTTCAGCCTGTTCACCCAACTGCAGTTCGACGACAAGCGCCTGAAGGACGACATCGACCTGTTCGACGAGAAGAGCGACAAGCACGCCCGCGTCGTCACCCTGACGCTCAACGGCAACAGCCGTGACGACCTGCTCGGCGGCGGGGTCAACAGCTTCGCCCTCGGCTGGAGCCAGGGCAGCCTGACCCTCGACGGCGCCCAGGCCCAGCGCACCGACGACGCCACCGCCGGCACCCGTGGACGCTTCCACAAGCTCAACCCCAGCCTGGTGCGCCTGCAGCGCCTCAGCGACCGCTTCAGCCTCTACACCCAGCTCCAGGGCCAGTGGGCCGATGGCAACCTGGACAGCTCCGAGAAGCTCTACCTGGGCGGCGCCTACGGCGTTCGCGCCTACCCCCAGGGGGAGGCCTCCGGCGACCAGGGCTGGCTGGCCAACGTCGAGCTGCGCTACGCCCTCACCGAGGCCTGGCAGCTGTCCACCTTCGTCGACCACGGCGAAGTGCGCCTGAACAAGGACACCTGGACCTCGGACGACAACCACCGCAGCCTCTCCGGCGCCGGCTTCGGCGCCCTGTGGGCGGCCCATGGCTGGCAGGTCAACGCCGTGGCGGCCTGGAAGCTGGGCAACGCCGAAGCCGAGAGCGACGTGGAACGCACGCCGCGGGTCTGGGCCCAGGTGGTGCGCGCCTTCTGAGCCGTTGCCCCTGCCTGATGGTCAGGGGCAGCGCGGGCGTCGTAGAGTGGCGAACCCCTGCACCAGGAGTTCGCCATGTCACTGACGCACCTGCTCGTCCCGACCTTCTCGAACCAGCTGAACAGCCTGGCCCAATGGCTGGAAAAGGCCTCCCTTCATGCCCGTGAGCACGGCGAGGACGCCGACGCCTGGCTGGCGCTGAAGCTGGCCCCCGACATGTACCCGCTGGCTGCCCAGGTGCGCTTCGCTGCCTTCCAGGCGCTGGAACCCTGCTACCGGCTGCGCGGCCAGTCGATCCCGGAAGGCTGGCTGGAACGCCGTCGCCAGGCCTGGGCCGCCCATGACCACCCCGGCACGCTGGAGCAGGCCCAGGCGTGCCTGCGCGATGCCCTGGCCGAACTGGCTGCACTGGAACCTGCTGCGCTGGATGGCCGGATGGACGCGCCCGTCGCCCTGGAGCTGCCCAACGGCATGGTCTTCGACATGGGCGCCGAGCAGTACGCCCGGGACTGGGCCCTGCCGCAGTTCTACTTCCACGCCATCACCGCCTACGCCATCCTTCGTCACCACGGCGTGGCGCTGGGCAAGGCCGACTACGTCGCGCACATGTTCGCCTACCTGCGGCCGGGGACCGTGCCGCAGGGGTAACGGTTTCGTCTGCGTTCGTGTTCCTGGGAGCATTCATGGCTGTCTCATTCGAGGTTTATCCGGGCTCGCCCTACCGGCCCTGCCTGGAGGAGTTATTGGAGTTGGGTGCTCGACGTGTCCGCGAGCGGCTCGCGCTCCTGGGGCTTCCCGCCATACGGACGTTGACCGCTACTGTCTGGGAGGGTGGAGAGCCCTTGCTTGCACAGGTCGCGCCTACTCATGCGTCCGTCATGAACGTGGGGCAGCAGTTGCTGGTTTGCGATGAGCGAGATGGAAGTGCGTTTTCTCTGTCGATGGAACGTGTCGACGATGTTGAGCGTGAGTATTGGCGTGGGCTGTGTGCCGAGCACCCGCCTGCCATGGCATTGACTTCGTGCATTGAGGACAGCCTGTCCCTCGGTTACTACTGGCGCCTCAGCCGGTATTTTGGGGCGTCTGCGCTGATCCAGCTGGCTCATGGTCTGTACGCCGGCGCGTTGGCAGAGCTGACCGAGGGTTTTGTTTTTTCCGACGACAAGGCCTGGGACTACTCGCGGCTTCCCTGTCGTGCAAGTGCGCTCTACGGCGTTTATCTGTACCCAGAGCAGCATTCCCAGAGTGATTGGGCTGCAGATGCCGAGACGTTTCTACAGCGTCTTCGTCGTGAGGAAGCGTCCTGAGCGCCACCGTGGAAACCCCGCCATTTCCTCCTATGCTCCAGCGGTAGTCGTCGGTAAACGACATCGTTTTGTCACGGACGACATGCGACCTCAAGGAGGCGAGGGCAGCGCCGATAGCCGGGGTGTTCCCCTCCGCGACGCGCCGTACCGCACGTGGCGAACACCCACTCTCGAGAGCACTTGGAATGAACATCAAGCAGAAGCTGACCTGGGCCTTCGCGGCCATCGCGTGCGTGCCCATCCTGCTGGTCGCCGTGGTGGTGATCTACAACCTGCGGTCCCAGGCCGAGGCGGACTTCCTCGATGGCAGCAACCGCGAGATCCGCCAGATCGACAACGCCATGGGCATGTTCTTCAAGGGCATCAGCGAGAACGTGGACTACATGGCCGCGCTGCCCCAGGTGGTGGCCGCGCCGGTGCTGAAGAACTACAGCTCCGCCGATGCGCCCAACATCCCGCTGCCGGAGACCAACAAGAAGCTGGAAGCCTTCTTCGACCGCTTCGCCAAGGCGCACCCGACCACCGCCTACCTGTCCTATGGGCGGGTCGACGGCGGCTACGCCATCTGGCCGGCCGACCCGGGGCTGAAGAGCTACGACCCCCGCGTCCGCCCCTGGTACAAGACCGCGCTGGCCAACCCCGGCCGCACGGTACGCACCGCTGCCTACTACTGGGCGCCCGACGATGCGGTGCTGATCGGCACCGTGCGCTCCGTCAACGATGCCCAGGGCAACCTGGCCGGCGTGGTGGGGCTGGACGTCTCCCTCAAGCAGCTCACCGACCTGGTCAAGCAGATCCGCATCGGCGAGACCGGCTACCTGATGCTGGTGGAGGAGAGCGGCAACGTGCTGGTCGACCCGAGCGACTCGGCGCACAACTTCAAGTCCCTGAACGACCTTGGCGAGGGTTACGCCAAGCTGGCCAATGCCCAGGGCCTGGTGCAGGTAGAGCTCAACGGCAAGCGCTACATGGCCAACGTCTGGGCCTCCCAGGGGCTCGGCTGGCACTTCATCGGCCTGATCGAACACGGCGAGGTGATGGCCAAGGCCAACGCCCTGGCCTGGCAGATCGGCATCATCGTGGCGGTGCTCGCCGTGCTGTTCGCGGTGGTCGGCGCGGTGTTCGCCAACCTCATCGTCAACCCGATCCGCAGCGTGGCCGATGGCCTGGAAGGCATCGCCCAGGGCGAGGGCGACCTGACCCGCAGCCTCTCGGTCACCGGCAAGGATGAAACCGCCGTGCTGGCGGGCTGGTTCAACCAGTTCCTCGGCGCCATCCGCCAGCTGGTGCAGCGCATCGTCGAGGCCTCGGCGGCCCTGCGGCACACCTCCGAGGGCAGCACCCGCGTGGCCCGCGAGATGAACGATGTCGCCGAGCGTCAGCGTGGCGCCGTGGAGATGGTCTCCACCGCCTTCAACGAGATGGTGGCCACCGCCAACGAAGTGGCCCGCTCCTGCAGCGCGGCGGCCACCTCCGCCGACGACGGCCAGCGCCAGGTGCACACCGGGCAGACCCAGATCGAAGGCGCCACCGAAAGCGTGCTGCGCCTGAGCGAGAACCTGAAGCAGTCCGCCGAATCCCTCCAGGAGCTGGAGAAGGACAGCCAGAACATCAACGCCATCCTCGACACCATCCGCTCCATCGCCGAGCAGACCAACCTGCTGGCGCTCAACGCCGCCATCGAGGCCGCGCGGGCCGGCGAGCAGGGGCGCGGCTTCGCCGTGGTGGCGGACGAGGTGCGGGCCCTGGCGCAGCGCACCGCCGTGTCCACCGGCGAGATCGACAGCCTGCTGGGTGGCCTCGCCCGGCGCACCCAGGACGTGACCCGGCAGATGCAGAACAGCCTGGAGATGTCCCGCGCCAGCGTCGAGCGCATCGACCTCGCCAGCAAGAGCTTCGAGCAGATCCGTGGCGCGGTGGACCACATCCGCGACCAGAACACCCAGATCGCCACGGCGGCCGAGGAGCAGCACCACGTGGCCGAGGACATCAACCGCCACATCGCGCAGATCCAGGACGATGCGCTGCTGGTGGAGAACCTCGCGCAATCGGCGCGGCGCGACTCCCACGAGCTGGCCCAGCTCTCCGAGCAGCTGCATGGGCTGGTGGGGCGCTTCAAGGCCTGAGCCCTTCCAGTTCGTACCTTCCACCGCCGGCACCCTGCCGGCGGTGGCGTTTCCGGCCGGGCGAACGTGGCTGTTGATCGCCCGGCTTCCTGCCAGGGTGTCGCTTCTGGTTGGTTGCATGCCGCTTGTCGGCCCTGGCCCGGCAACGCGCTTTGCTAGGTTGGACGGCCTTGACCGAGCCCACGGCCGACGACCACGGAGCAGCCCCTTGAGCCACGCCACCGCGTCCCACCGAACCGACACCGCGTCGAGCGACATCCCGCCACCTTCGGGTGACGCCAACCCGATCCTCACCGGCTACCGCGTCGGCCAGGACAATCTCCGTGGGCACTGGCTGGTGCCGTTCGACATCCACGGCGCGGTGTTCCTCACCTCGGCGCTCACCGTGCTGCTCTTCGTGGTGCTGACGCTGGTATTCCGCGAGGCGGTGGAACCGCTGTTCACCGGCCTGCGCGACCTGCTCACCGGTCGCCTCAACGGCTTCTTCCTCGGTGCGGCGAACGTGTTCGTGGTGCTGTGCCTGGCCCTGGTGGTCTCGCCCCTGGGGCGGGTGCGCCTCGGTGGCACCCAGGCCCGGCCGGACTACTCCTACGGCAGCTGGTTTTCCATGCTGTTCGCCGCCGGCATGGGCATCGGGCTGATGTTCTACGGCGTCGCCGAACCCATCTCCCACTACCAGACCGCCCTGGCCGGCCCGCAGTTGGGCGAGGGCGGGGCGCGCATCGACTGGGCACCGTTGGCCGGTGCGCCGGGCAACCCCGCCGAGGCCGCGCGCCTGAGCATGGCGGCGAGCATCTTCCACTGGGGCCTGCACCCCTGGGCGATCTACGCCATCGTAGCGCTGGCCCTGGCGCTGTTTTCCTTCAACAAGGGGCTGCCGCTGTCGATCCGTTCGATCTTCCACCCCCTGCTCGGTGAGCGGGTGTGGGGCTGGCCGGGGCACGTGATCGACATCCTCGCGGTGTTCGCCACGCTGTTCGGCCTGGTCACCTCCCTGGGCCTGGGCGCGGAACAGGCGGCGGCGGGCATCGACTTCCTTTTCGGCACCGGCGCCTCGCTCACCGCCAAGGTGGTGCTGATCGTGGCCATCACCCTGGTGACCCTGTCCTCGGTGGCCGCCGGGGTGAACAAGGGCATCAAGCGCATGTCCGAGCTGACCATGGTCCTGGCCGTGGCGCTGCTGTTCTTCGTGGTCCTCGCCGGGCCCACCCGCGTGCTGCTGGCCGGCACCCTGGACAACCTCGGCGCCTACCTGCAGTACCTGCCGGCGCTGTCCAACCCGCTGGAGCGCAGCGATGCCGCCTTCAGCCAGGGCTGGACGGCCTTCTACTGGGCCTGGTGGGTGAGCTGGTCGCCCTTCGTCGGCATGTTCATCGCCCGCATCAGCCGGGGGCGCACCGTGCGTGAATTCCTCATCGCGGTGCTGCTGGTGCCTTCGCTGGTGTCGGTGTTCTGGATGAGTTCCTTCGGCGGCGCCGCGCTGCACCAGGTGTTCAGCGGCCTCGCCGGGGTGCAGGAGGCGGCCCTGGAGCTGAAGCTGTTCGTGATGCTCGCGCACCTGCCCTGGAGTGCGATCACTTCCTTCGTCGGCATCGTCCTGGCGCTGCTGTTCTTCATCACCTCGTCCGATTCCGGCTCCCTGGTGATCGACACCATCACCGCCGGCGGCAAGCTCAATGCACCGGTGGTGCAGCGGGTGTTCTGGGTCGTACTGCAGGGCGTGCTGGCCATCGTCCTGCTGGTCGGCGGCGGCCTGGCGGCATTGCAGGCGATGGCGGTGTCCACCGGCCTGCCGTTCACCTTCGTCCTGCTGGTGGGGTGTGTCGCGGTGGTCAAGGGCCTGCTCAGCGAGCCCCGTGGCCAGGTGCGCCGCTCCATGGCAGGCGGGTAGGGCGCACAGGACCTCGCAGGCGTGAACGGGGTGGTGGCAGAGGGCGCGGATTTCCGCTCTACTGCCGCACCTTGGCGGGGGCGAGCGGCCTCCGCGTTCCCCAGCGACTGCGAGGTACACGGATGTTGGCTCAGGCCTTTCACTACAAATGCTGGGCGGACCGGCGCACCCTGGACGCCATCGCCCTGATCGATGCCAGCCGCTTTGCCGATTCGCTGGCCTTCACCCTGCAGCAGCTCAACCACATGGTCATCGTCGAAGACCTGTTCCGCGCCCGCCTGAGCGGCGTGGCCGAGCCGCACCCGGCCACCAACAGCCAGGCCGTGCCGCCCTACGCGGTGCTGCGCGAGCGGCTCCTGGCGTCCGGCCAGTGGTACGCCGCCCAGGCCGAGGACCCGGCCGATGGCGAGATCACCTTCCGCTTCACCGACGGCCAGGCCGGGCGCATGAGCCGCCAGGAAATGCTCTTCCACGTGCTCAACCACGGCACCTACCACCGGGGCAACATCGCCCATGCCCTGGACCTGGCTGGCGTGCCCCATCCCGCCGACACCTACACCGTGTACCTGCACGCGGTGCAGCCGGAGCGTCGACAACCCTTTGATGCGCCGGCGCGCTGAGGCTTCCCCGTGACAATGCCGACGCGATTGGCCCAGGTGTTCGAATGGCTGATGAAGCTGCTGCAGGCCGCCTTGACCCTAGGCGGCGCCATGGTGACCGGGATCGTTTCCGGCATCGCCCTGGGCGGCGGCCCCATTGCCGCCGTGGCGCTCACCCTCGCGCACCTCGCCCTGGCGCTGTGCGTGCATGAGGGCGGCCACTGGCTGGGCGCCCGCTGGGATGGCTTGACGGTGTTGCTGGTGCGGGTGCTGGCGGTGGAAATCCAGCCGATGCGCCGTGGCCTGCGGGTGCGCTGGTCCCGTCAGAAGCGCCTGCGCGGGCTGGGGGGCTACGTGTTCTGTGCCGACGCCGTGCCACCGCGCGGTCCCCGTGCGCGCCTGCGCATGATCGCCCTCGGGCCCGGCGCCAACCTGCTGCTGGCGGCGCTCGCGGCCCTGGTCGCGCTGCTCTGCATCGACTCGCCGCCGGCCTTCGGCATCGCCCTCGGCATGGCTAGCAGCAACCTGAGCATGGGCCTGGCCAACCTGGTACCCACCCTGCGCCCCATGCCCAGCGATGGCGCTCGCCTGTTCATGGCCTGGCGGGGCGCCGACGAGTCCGGCCCGGCGTTCGCCTACGCCCGCCTGCTGGCCCTCAGCGTGGCCGGTGTGCCCGCCGAGGCCCTGCCCGAGGCGGACCTGGCGAGCCTGGAGCAGCAGCCGATGCCCATGCCGCTGGTGGCGCTGGCCTACCGCCTGGACCGCGCGCAGGCGGCCGGTGATTGGGCGGCGGCGACGGCCATGCAGGCCCAGCTGGAGGCGTTGCTCGCCGCGCACCCCCAGGCGCGTACCGAGTGCGCGGCAGTGGTGGCCCTGCTGCGGGGCGAGCTGGCCTTCAGCCAGGCCATGGCCAGTGGCCGTGCCGACGGCCTGGACGCCGTGCTGAACAACCGCGAGGTGGCCTGGTACTCACCGACCCTGCCGGCCCGCTGCCGAGCCTTGCAGGCACTGTTCAGCGGTGACGAGGCCGGGGCCGAGCGCGAGCTGGAAGCGGCGGTGGCACTGGGGGCCAACGCCAGGGTTCGCTCGTCCCATCCCCTGCAGCTCGCGCTCGCCGGGCATGTCCGCGCGTTGTTCAAGGGGCAGGTCGCCGAAGGAGCGCTGCATGTCCCGTAGCCAGCGCCTGCTCGACCTGTTGCAGATACTGCGGCGTCACCGCTACCCGGTGGCCGGTCACGTGCTGGCCGACGAGCTGGGCATCAGCCTGCGCACCCTCTACCGCGACATCGCCACCCTCCAGCAACAGGGCGCCCACATCGAAGGTGGCGCGGGGCTGGGCTACGTGCTGCGCCCCGGCTTCGAGCTGCCGCCGCTGATGTTCTCCCTGGAGGAGATCGAAGCCCTGGTGCTGGGCATGCGCTGGGTCGGCCGACGTGGCGACCGCCGTTTGATGGGGGCGGCGCGGGACGTGCTGGCCAAGGTCGGCGCCGTGCTGCCACCGGCCCTGCGCGAGGAACTGGAAACCAGCACCCTGCTGATCGGCCCGGCGCCGGCCAGCGACGTGCCCGACGCGCTGCTGGAGCAGGTCCGCGATGCCATCCGACGGGAGCATCGGGTGCAGCTCGGCTACCGCGATGCCGACGGGCAGGCCTCGCAGCGGGTGGTCTGGCCGTTCGCCCTGGGCTACTTCGAGCAGGCCCGCGTGCTGGTGGCCTGGTGCGAGCTGCGCCAGGCCACGCGGCACTTCCGCCTCGACCGGGTGGAGGCCCTGCAGGACCTCGGCCAGCGCTACCCGCGCCGGCGCCAGGTGCTGCTGCGTGAGTGGCGCGCGCAGGAAGGCATCGCCGAGCAGTGAGGCTGCTGCCAGAAACTGACAGGGGAGGGGCCTAGCCTGTGCGCATCGAGTGACGACGCCCGTCGCTCCACACAAGGAGCCCCACCCATGATCGCCCCCAGCCTGCTCAACCTGTACGTCGACGACCCGGCCCGCAGCGCCGATTTCTACCGGCGCCTGCTGACGGGGGACATCGTCGAGCAATCCCCGACCTTCGCCCTTTTCGTCTTCCCCAATGGCTTCAAGCTCGGCCTCTGGGGCCGTACCGGCGTCGAGCCGGCCACCACCGTGCGCGGCGGCGGCAGCGAGCTGTGCGTCCATGTCGACAGCGACGAAGACGTGGACCGCCTGCACCAGCGCTGGCGCGAGCAGGGCGTGGAGATCGTCCAGGCACCGCTGGCCATGGACTTCGGCTACACCTTCACCGGCCTCGACCCGGACGGCCACCGCCTGCGGGTGTATCACCTGGCGATGTAGTGCCGGAAACGGCGGCTCGCAAGCTTCAGCCCCGCTCGAATCCCCCGGCCAGCCCAGGGGATTCCGGGCGGCCCCGGGTCAGAGGCCGACGAAGAAGCCGATGGCCAGTGCGTTGATGAGGTCGATGAAGAACCCGCACACCAGCGGCACCACCAGGAAGGCCTGGGGCGCGGCGCCGTACTGCTTGGTCACCGCGCTCATGTTGACGATGGCCGTGGCGGTGGAGCCCAGGCTGATGCCGCCGAAGCCGGCGCAGATGACGCTGGCCTCGTAGTTCCTGCCCAGCAGGCGGTAGACCACCCACACGGTGAACAGGATGGAGAGCACCACCTGCAGGCCGAGCGTGCTGAGGATGAAGCCGAGCATGCCGTGCAGTTCCCAGAGCTTGAGGCTCATCAGGGCCATGGTGAGGAACATGCCCAGGCAGATATCGGAGATCAGCGACATGCCGCGCCCGGCCCCCGCCCAGCTCTGGATGCGGCGCGGGCTCAGCCATTGCAGGCCGTTGCGCAGGATGATCCCCGCCATCAGCGCGCTGACGAACATGGGCAGGCGCAGGCCGGCCGAGGTCAGCAACTGGTCCAGGCCGTAGCCGAGCATCATGGCGAGGTTGAGCCACATCCAGGCCCAGAGGATGTCGTAGTAGCTCACGCTCACCTGGGAGGTGTCTTCGTAGGTGGCGCCGATGGCCAGGTCATGGTCCGGAGAGGTGGCCAGGCGATCGCGGCGGATCAGGTAGTTGGCGATGGGGCCGCCGATGACGCACGCCGCGATCAGGCCCACGGTGTTGCTGGCAACACCGATCTCCAGCGCGTTGCCGATGCCCAGGTCGCGGATGAAGGTGTCCGTCCAGGCCAGCGTGGTGCCGACCCCGCCGATCAGCGAGATGGACCCCGTCATCAGCCCGGCCTTCGGGTCGAGCCCGAACAGGCCGGCCATCCCCAGGCCCAGCAGGTTCTGCAGGATGATGAACAGGCTGGCGAGCGCGGTGAGCACCAGCAGCGGCCGGCCGCCCTTGAGCAGGGTGCGGACGTCGGACTTCAGGCCGATGCCGGCGAAGAAGTAGAGCAGCAGCCAGTCCCGGACCTTGAGGTCGAAACTGACCTGGGTGTCCAGCGCCCAGTACAGGATGGCCACCACCAGGGCGCAGATCAGCCCGCCGATCACCGGCTCGGGAATGCTGTAGCGGCGCAGCAGTTCATAGCGCGAGCAGACGGCCTTGCCGGCGAACAGCAGCATGATCGCCAGCGTGAAGCTGATGAAACCGTGAATCTCCAGGGTGTGTTCAAGCATCAGGGTCTCCCGGCAGGCAGCGCGGTTCTGGTGGCGCCGGACAGGGGCCGGGCCGTGCGATCCACGCCGTCGTGTGCAAAAAACAAGCGGCGAAGGCTAACCGAAACAGGCGGGGCCAGGATTGACCGGTGACGGTCCCGGGCGCGCCCTGCGTTCGCCGTTACTCCTGCGGAATGTCCGTCGCACTGGCCTGTCAGCCGAATGCGGGGGCTTTTCGACGGCACCTGGCCAAGGCTAGGTCATCAGAAAGAACCCCGAAGGCTATTCCGCATGTCTGTCATGCCTGCGGGCTGAATGCCTACGCAGCGGGCTCGGTACGACGCCGCCGGGTCGCAAGTGCTCGATGAACGCGTGCAGCCGCTCTGGCCCGGCCCTTTCAAACAAAACCGCACACCGTTGCAACCCGAGCACGCGCCTTCAATTCCCGGGAAACGGCCTGGGGGAAGCTTGAGTCTCCATTCATCCCTCCCTGGAGAACCCCCATGGCCGTCGCCATCGCCGCCCCCGGCAAGACCCTGCTGGACCCGAAGAACCACACGCTGATCCTCATCGACCACCAGTCGCAGATGGCCTTCGCCACCAAGTCCATCGACGCGGTGACCCTGCGCAACAACGCCGCGCTGGTGTCCAAGGCCGCCCGTGAGTTCGGGGTGGACACAATTCTTACCACCGTCGCGGAGAAGAGCTTCTCCGGCCCGATCTTCGACGAGATCAAGTCGGTGTTCCCGGATCATCAGGTGATCGACCGCACCACCATGAACACCTGGGAAGACCCGCGCATCGCCGTGGAAGTGAACCGCATCGGCAAGCCGAGGATCGTCCTCGCCGGCCTGTGGACCTCAGTGTGCATCGTCGGCCCGGCCCTGTCCGCGCTGGACCAGGGCTTCGAGGTGTACGTCATCACCGACGCCTGCGGCGACGTTTCCAGCGAAGCCCACGAGATGGCCATCCAGCGCATGGTGCAGCTGGGCGCCCGCCCGATGACCGCCCTGCAATACCTGCTGGAACTGCAGCGTGACTGGGCCCGTGGCGAGACCTACGACCAGACCGTGAAGACCGCCATCGCCAACGGCGGCGCCTACGGCCTCGGCCTGATCTACGCCAAGACCATGTTCAATGCCTCGGAAGGTCACTGAGATGCGCATCGAACAGGTTCTCTACCGCGCCTCCGCCGAGGCCACCGGTGGCCGTGACGGTCGCGCCATCTCCTCCGATGGCGTGCTCGACGTCGCCCTCACCACGCCCCGCGAGCTGGGCGGCGCCGGCGGCGTCGGGACCAACCCCGAGCAGCTGTTCGCCGCCGGCTACTCGGCGTGCTTCCTGGGGGCGATGAAGTTCGTCGCTGCCCGCGACAAGCTGGCCATCCCCGCCGACGTGTCCATCGAGGGCGTGGTCGGCATCGGTGCCATTCCCAATGGCTTCGGCATCGAGGCCGAGCTGCGCATCAGCCTGCCGGGGCTCGATGCCGAGGCCGCGCGCACCCTGGTGGAGCGGGCGCACATCGTCTGTCCATACTCCAACGCCACGCGCAACAACATCGACGTGACCCTCACCCTGGTCGACTGAAGGAGCAGACAACATGCCCCGCATAGCCTTGCTGAGCGCATTGATCGCCCTGGCCGTCGGCCAGGCCCAGGCCGCTGACTACAGCGGCGTGGAACACAACACCCGGACCTTTCTCGAAGCCCTGGAGAAGGGCGGCGGCAAACCGCTGGAAACCCTCAGCCCGCAGGACGCCCGCGCCGTGCTGGTGGGCGCGCAGAACTCGGTGAAGGTCGACCTCTCCGGCATCAAGGTGGAGGAGAAGGCCATCCAGGCCAACGGCCAGCCCCTGAAGCTGACCGTGGTACGGCCCACCGACGCCAAGGGCACGCCCCCGGTGTTCATGTACTTCCACGGCGGCGGCTGGGTGCTGGGCGACTACCCGACCCACGCACGGCTGATCCGCGACCTGGTGGTGAACTCCGGCGCCGTGGCCGTCTACGTCGGCTACACCCCATCGCCCGAGGCCCGCTTCCCCACCGCCATCGACCAGGCCTATGCCGCCACCCGCTGGGTCGCCGAGCATGGCAAGGAGCTGGGCGTGGACGGCAGTCGCCTGGCGGTGGCCGGCAACAGCGTCGGCGGCAACATGGCCGCCGTGGTGGCGCTCAAGGCCAAGGAGCAGGGGGCGCCTGAACTGCGCTTCCAGCTGCTGCTGTGGCCGGTGACCGATGCCCGCTTCGATAACGCGTCCTACATCCAGTTCGCCCAGGGCTACTTCCTCACCCAGCCGATGATGAAATGGTTCTGGGACAACTACACCACCGACGCCCAGCAGCGCGCCGACATCCATGCCTCGCCGCTGCGCGCCAGCGCCGAACAGCTCAAGGGCCTGCCGCCGGCACTGGTGCAGACCGCCGAGTTCGATGTGCTGCGCGACGAGGGCGAGGCCTATGCCCGCCATCTGGACGCGGCGGGCGTCGAGGTCACCGCCGTGCGCTACAACGGCATGATCCACGACTACGGCCTGCTCAACCCCCTGGCCCACGTGCCGACGGTGCACACCGCGCTGCGCCAGGCCGGGGTCGAGCTGCGGCGGCACCTGCAATGAGCGCCCTCCGGCCCGGTGAAGGGCAGGGGGCCGATGACCCGGTCACCCTGCTCATCCGCCATCGCGTCCATGCCGCCCATGCCACGCAGTACGAAGCCTGGCTGCGGCGCATCGTCGGTGTCGCCCAGGGCTACCCCGGGCACCTCGGGGTGGACGTGATCCGCAGCCATGAGCAGGGCGTGCCGCTGTTCACCAGCGTGCTGCGCTTCACCGGGCCGGAGTGCCTGCAGGACTGGCTCGGTTCCGAGACCCGACGCCAGCTGGTGGCGGAAATCTCGCCGCTGCTGCTGGAGGACGAGGCCCTGGAGCTGAACCCGGCGCGGGAGTTCTGGTTCGCCCCGGCCAGCGCCGAACAGCCACCGCCCCCACGCTGGAAGCAGGCCTGCGTCAGCTTCCTGGTGATCCTGCCGCTCAGCCTGCTGGTGCCCTGGGCCTGGCAGCCGGCATTCGCTGCCTGGCCCTGGCTGGGTGGCTACCTGCCGAGCAACGTGGTGATCACCCTCAGCATCGTCCTGCTGGTGGTCTACCTGTTCATGCCGCGCGTGACCCGCTGGCTCGCGCCCTGGCTGGAAGGCCCCGGCCCCGGAGGTCCCCATGACCGATGAATCCACCCCCAATGGCCGGCGGCGGTTTCTTGCCGCCTCGTCCATCCTCGGCGCCGCTGGCGCGCTGTGGCCCGCGCTCCCGGTGTTCGCGGGCGAAGGCAAAGGAGCTTCCCCCATGCATCCCGATCTGATCCTCCACAACGGCCGGTTCCACACCGTGGACCGCGAGAAACCCACCGCCAGCGCCGTGGCCATCCGCGACGGGCGCTTCGTCGCGGTCGGCAGCGAAGCGGAGGTGATGCCCCTGCGCGGGCCCGCCACCCAGGTGGTCGACCTCAACCGCCGCACCGTCATCCCCGGGCTCAACGACTCCCACCTGCACCTGATCCGGGGCGGCCTCAACTACAACCTGGAGCTGCGCTGGGAGGGCGTGCCCTCGCTGGCCGATGCCCTGCGCATGCTCAAGGACCAGGCCGACCGCACGCCCTCGCCGCAGTGGGTGCGGGTGGTGGGCGGCTGGAACGAATTCCAGTTCGCCGAGCGGCGCATGCCGACCCTGGAGGAGATCAACCGCGCGGCGCCCGACACGCCGGTGTTCATCCTCCACCTCTACGACCGCGCACTGCTCAACCGCGCGGCGCTGCGGGTGGTCGGCTACGACCGCAACACACCCAACCCGCCCGGCGGCGAGATCGTCCGCGACGGCAACGGCGAACCCACCGGCATGCTCATCGCCCGGCCCAACGCGATGATCCTCTACGCCACCCTGGCCAAGGGGCCCAAGCTGCCGCTGGAGTACCAGGTCAACTCCACCCGCCAGTTCATGCGCGAGCTGAACCGCCTTGGCGTCACCAGCGCCATCGACGCCGGCGGCGGCTTCCAGAACTACCCGGACGACTACCAGGTGATCGAGCAACTGGCCCGCGACGGCCAGCTCACCGTGCGCATCGCCTACAACCTGTTCACCCAGAAACCGAAGGAAGAGCTGGACGACTTCAAGCGCTGGACCGGCTCGGTGAAGTACGGCCAGGGCAGCGACTTCTTCCGCCACAACGGCGCCGGGGAAATGCTGGTGTTCTCCGCCGCCGACTTCGAGGACTTCCTCGAACCGCGCCCGGACCTCGCCGCCAGCATGGAGGCCGAGCTGGAGCCGGTGGTGCGCCACCTGGTGGAGCAGCGCTGGCCGTTCCGCCTGCACGCCACCTACGACGAGTCCATCTCGCGCATGCTCGACGTGTTCGAGAAGGTCGACCGCGACATCCCCTTCAATGGCCTGCCGTGGTTCTTCGACCACGCCGAAACCATCAGCCCGCGCAACATCGAGCGGGTGCGGGCGCTGGGCGGCGGCATCGCCATCCAGGACCGCATGGCCTTCCAGGGCGAGTACTTCGTCGAGCGCTACGGCGCCCAGGCCGCCGAGAAGMCCCCGCCGATCCAGCGCATGCTCGCCGAGGGCATTCCGGTGGGTGCCGGCACCGACGCCACCCGCGTCTCCAGCTACAACCCCTGGACCTCGCTGTACTGGCTGGTCAGCGGCAAGACCGTCGGCGGCCTGGCCCTCCAGCCCCAGGGCCTGCCCCGGGAAACCGCGCTGCAGCTGTTCACCCAGGGCAGTGCCTGGTTCTCCAGCGAGCAGGGCAAGAAGGGGCAGATCAAGGTGGGCCAGCTGGCGGACCTGGTGGCCCTCTCGGCGGACTTCTTCAGCATCGAGGACGAGCAGATCAAGTGGCTGGAATCGGTCCTCACCGTCGTCGACGGCAAGGTCGTGCACGCCGCCGCCGAGTTCGACCGACTCGGCCCGCCGCAACTGCCGGTGCTGCCGGACTGGTCCCCGGTGGCCCGTGTTCCGGGCCACTGGCGGCCGGGCGCGCCGACGGTCGCCGCCGTGCATCAGTGCGCCGGCGCCTGCAGCGTCCACGCCCACAGCCACGAGCGGGCCCGCCAGTCGAAGGTGCCGGTGAGCGACTTCACCGCCTTCTGGGGTGCCTTCGGCTGCTCCTGCTTCGCCTTCTGAGGCCAGGACGTGCCTCCAGGCCCCGCCCTCGTGCGGGGCTTTTTCATTCCGGGGGGCGGGCGTGGAGCCATTAAAAAAAGCGGGTCTCAGGCCCGGATAACATCGTTTTTCAGGGGGTGGCCCATTCCCTATATTCGCCGGCACACAGCACTGCTGCTGACCTTGTCTAGCCGGATCGGGAATGGAAATGAGCAAGAACCTAGAAAGCCCCCGCGACGCCATCGCGGGTATCGGAACCCAGGTGGTGTGGGCGGGCGAGCAGGATGGCCACCCCTACAACGCCACCCAGACGCCCATCGTCTTCAGCGCCGCCTATGGCTACCAGGACGTCGACCACTGGTACGACGTCGCCCTGGGCAAGCGCGAAGGCTACATCTACAGCCGCATGGGCAACCCGACGGTGACCACCCTGGAGGCCAAGCTCTGCGAACTGGAGCAGGCGGAATCGGCGGTCGCCTTCAGCAGCGGCATGGCCGCCATCAGCGCGGTGCTGCACACCTTCCTCTGCCAGGGCAAGCGCGTGGTCTCGACCCGCGACAGCTACGGCGGCACCAACAAGATCTTCGAAGAGTTCCTCCCGCGCATGGGCGTGGACGTGGTGCTCTGCGACACCCTCGACACCCAGGCCATCGAGGCGGAGATCGCCCGTGGCTGCGACCTGCTGTACCTGGAGGCGCCCACCAACCCGACCCTGAAGGTGCTGGACATCCGCCGCCTGGTGGCAGCGGCCAAGCGCGTCGGCGCCCTGGTGGTGGCCGACAACACCTTCGCCACGCCGCTCAACCAGAACCCGCTGGCCCTGGGGGTGGACGTGGTGGTGCACAGCGCCACCAAGTTCCTCTCCGGCCACGGTGACGCCCTGGGTGGCATCGCCTGCGGCGCCGAGCACCTGATGGCCAGCGTCCGGCACTACCGCGAGATCAACGGTGCCGCGCTGGATGCCTTCTCCGCCTTCCTGATCATCCGCGGCATCAAGACCCTGGCCCTGCGCCTGCGCCAGCAGCAGCGCAGTGCCCAGGCCCTGGCTGAGTACCTGCTCACCGAGCCCCTGGTGGAAGCGGTGAACTACCCGGGCCTGCCCAGCCACCCCGGGCACGCCATCGCCCGTGGGCAGATGCGCGGCTTCGGCGCCATCGTCAGCTTCGTCCTGCGGGGCGGCATGGACACCGTGACCCGCCTGCTGCCACGCCTGCGCTACGCCCACCGGGCCGGCAACCTCGGCGCGGTGGAGACCATCTACGGTCCCGCGCGCACCACCAGCCACGTGGAGAACACCCTGGAGGAGCGCCTGGCCCTGGGCATCTCCGAAGGGCTGGTACGGGTTTCCGTCGGCATCGAGGAGACCGAGGACCTGCTGGCCGACCTGCAGCACGCATTCGCCGGCGTTCGCGCCGAACTCGCCGCCGTGGCACCTCGCTAGGGCGAACCTTCACTGACCGGATGTCGCACCGAGGTGGAACTCTGACATTCGCCCCACTCCTGGCCGGAGAGTCAGCGAGTCCTTCATGAAAAGGAATAACAAGAAAAACCTGACGGCAAACAGTTTGGTTCTGCCTTGAAGTTGTTCGCAGAAACGTCCTTGTCCGCACACTTTCATGAGATTCAACTTATGTCCCTACATACAACAAACGACAAAGCGACATCGGGGCCTGATTTCAAACAGGACATGCAGACCCGCCACATCGTCATGCTGGCGCTGGGCGGGGTGATCGGCACCGGCCTGTTCCTCACCTCCGGCTACACGGTCAACCAGGCGGGGCCGCTGGGCGCGGTCATCGCCTACGTCATCGGCGCGGTGATGGTGTACATGGTGATGATGTGCCTGGGCGAGCTGGCCGTGCACATGCCCGAGACCGGCTCGTTCAGCAGCTACGCCTCCCGCTACCTCGGAGCGGGCACCGGCTACACCGTGGCCTGGCTCTACTGGCTGACCTGGGCGGTGGCCATCGGCTCGGAGTTCACCGCCGCCGGCATCCTCATGGTGCGCTGGTTCCCGGACACCCCGGTGTGGATCTGGAGCGCGCTGTTCGCCCTGACCGTCTTCATCAGCAACGTGGTGTCGGTGCGGCTGTTCGCCGAGACCGAGTTCTGGCTGTCACTGGTCAAGGTGCTGGCCGTGCTGGCCTTCCTGGTGGTCGGTGCCGGCGCCATCTTCGGTGTCTTCGAGACCCGCCACGTGCAGAGCGCGGGCCTGGCCAACTTCACCCGCGAAGGGCTGTTCCCCACCGGTTTCTGGTCCATCGCCATGACCCTGCTGGCGGTCGCGTTCGCCTTCTCCGGTACCGAGCTGATCGGCATAGCCGCGGGCGAGACCCGCGACCCCAAGCGCAACGTACCGAAGGCGATCCGCACCACCGTGGTTCGCCTGGCGCTGTTCTTCGTCGGCACCATCTTCGTCCTGGCGACGTTGCTGCCCCGGGAGCAGGCCGGCCTGGTGGAGAGCCCCTTCGTCACGGTGTTCGAGTCCATCGGCATTCCCTACTCGGCGGACATCATGAACTTCGTGATCATCAGCGCGCTGCTCTCGGCCGCCAACTCCGGGCTCTACGCCGCCTCGCGGATGCTCTGGACCCTCAGCGACCAGGGCCACATGCCCAAGCGCTTCGCCACCCTCAGCCGCATGGGTACGCCGTTCAACGCCATCGTCGTGAGCATGGCCGGCAGCATCGCCTCGCTGCTCAGCAGCGTGTTCGCGCCGGACACGGTCTACCTCGCCCTGGTGTCCATCTCCGGCCTGGCCGTGGTGGTGGTGTGGATGAGCATCGCCGCCAGCCAGATGGCCTTCCGGCGCCACTACCTGGCCAACGGCGGCCGGCTGGAGGACCTGGGCTTCCGCGTGCGTGGCTACCCCTGGGTGCCGCTGGGCGCGTTGTTGTGCTGTGCCCTGGCGTGCATCGGGATTGCCTTTGATCCGGCCCAGCGAGTTGCGCTCTACTTCGGCGTGCCGTTCATTGCCTGGTGCTACTTCGTCTACTGGGTGACCTGCAAGCTGCGCGAACGGCGCCAGGCTTCGCCCGTTGCCCCGGCAAGGGTACCGGGGGCGGCCTGAACCACGCCTTCCCATTGCGCCGTCCCGAGGTCCCGACCATGCACCCGAAAGCCCTGCCTCCCCTGAACTGGCTGCGCGCCTTCGAAGTCTCGGCGCGGTACCTCAACTTCACCCACGCGGCGGAGGAGCTGCACCTTACCCAGGGTGCGGTCAGCCAGCAGATCCGGCAGCTGGAAAGCCACCTCGGGGTGGCGCTGTTCAAGCGCCTGCCCCGAGGCCTCGGGCTGACCGAGGAAGGCCAGTCCTACCTGCCGGTGGTGCAGGACGCCATCACCCGGCTGGCGGTGGGCACCAACGAGATCTTCGGCCAGCACAAGCGCCGGCCGATCAAGGTCCGTGGCAGCCTGTCGTTCCTGCACTTCTGGCTGGCGCCCCGGCTGGCGGACTTCCGCCGCGCCCACCCGCAGCTGGACATCCGCTACATCAGCAACCTCTGGGTGAAGGAGCTGGACGGCGAGGACGACGTGGAGATCCGCTGGGGCCACGGCCAATGGCCGGGGCTGGTCTCCCAGCGGCTGACCTGGGACACGCTGTTCCCGGTGTGCGCGCCGGAGCTGCTGGCCCAGGGCCCGCTGCGCGAGCCGCGCGACGTGGCCCGCCACCCGCTGCTGCACGTGCTGGGCTACGAGGAGGGCTGGGGCTACTGGTTGCAGCGCGCCGGCGCCGATGACGTCGACTACGCCACCGGCCCGCAGTTCGACACCCTGGTGTCGACCCTGCGCCTGGCCGAGCTGGGGCAGGGCATCGCCCTGGCGCGCTCCTCCATGGTCGAGGACCTGCTGCGCGAAGGACGCCTGGTGGAGCTGTTCGACTGCCGCATCGAGGCCAGCGAATCCTTCTACCTGGTCAGCGGCTCCGGCACCGACCTGCATCCGGACGCCCAGGCCTTCGCCACCTGGCTGGTGGCCCAGGCCCACCGTTCCACCTGAGCTTGGAGTGAACATGCATTACGTGAGTACCCGCAGCGCCTCGGTGCGCGCGGATTTCCGCAGCGTCGTGCTGTCGGGGCTGGCCCCCGACGGCGGCCTGTTCGTGCCGGCTAGCCTGCCGGTGTTCAGCGTGCAGGAGATCGCCACCTGGTCCTGGCTGCCCTTCGAGGAGCTGGCCTGGCGGGTGATCGCCCCCTTCGTCGGCCAGGCCATCGCCGAGGACGACCTGCGCGGGCTGCTCAAGGCCTGCTACCAGGGGTTCGGCCACCGCGCCATCGCTCCCTTGCGCCAGGTGGACCGCAACGAATGGGTGCTCGAGCTGTTCCATGGGCCCACCCGCTCCTCGAAGGATTTCGCCGCCCAGCTGCACGCGCGCCTGGCCCGTCACTTCCTCGAACGGGAAGGGCGTGAAGCCCTGGTGCTCGGCGCCACCAACGGCGACACCGGCCTGGCGGCGGTTGCCGCCTTCGGCGAGTGCCCGCGCAGCCGGGTGGTGATGCTCTATCCCGAGCAGGGCGTGCCAGGCGATCGCCTGGTGGCGTTGCAGGCGGCCGAGTCCGCGCGGGTGCAGGGCATCGCCGTGGCGGGCAGTTTCGACGACTGCCAGCGCCTGGTGTCGCGGCTCTTCAGCCAATGGCCCAGCGAGCACCTGGCCATCGGCTTCAACTCCTCCAATTGGGTCGGCGTGCTGGCGCAGATCGTCTTCTACTTCCACGCTGCGCTGCAGTTGGGCGGCGGCCAGCGTCCCATCGGCTTCAGCATTCCTGCCGCCAGCTTCGCCGAGGTCTATGCCGGTTACGTGGCGCAGAAGATGGGGCTGCCGGTGAACCAGATCATTGTCTCCACCAACCGCAACGACGCCTTGCACCAGTTCATCCACCGCAACCGCTATGGCACCTGCGAGGCCCGCTCGACGCTGTCGCCGGCCATGGATTTTTCGGTGTTCTCCAACGTCGAGCGGCTGGTCTGGGAGCTCTATGACCATGACGACCAGGCCGTGCGCCGGTTGATGGAGCACCTGGAGGCGAGTGGCGAACTGAGCATCGCCAACGCGCCCTGGCTGCAGGCGCGGATGCTGATCGACTCCTACGCCGTGGACGACGCCCAGACCGAGGCGGAGATCGTCGCGCTGTTCCGCGACACCGGCCTGTCCATTGACCCGCACACCGCCACCGGCGTCCTGGCCGCGCGGCTTTACCGGCGCAGCGTGGTGACCCCGATGGTCACCCTCGGCCAGATCGCGCCGGAGAAGTCCGCCGCGCTGCTGGCCCGCCTGGGCGCCTGGCCGGCACCGCTGCCGGCCCGGGCGGCGCCGCGCGCCCACGCCCGCTGCCATGCCCGCACGGACCTGGAGGGCCTGCGCCAGGCCCTGGCCAGGGCCTGAGGACGCGACCGCGATGAAACGCATCCTCGACCCGCTGGACGAGCGGATACTGGCCGAGCTGACCGCCAACGCGCGGATCGCCCACGCCGAGCTGGGCACCAAGGTGAACCTGTCGCGCAACGCGGTGCGCCAGCGCATCGAGCGCCTGGAGCGCGACGGGGTCATCCAGGGCTACACCCTCAAGGTGGGCGAGGGGCGGCGTGCAGCGGCGCTGATCAGCGCAGTGATCTTCGTCTACCGCCATGACCGCATGCGCGGTGAAGAGGTGCTGCGGGACCTGCGGGCCATTCCCGAGGTGACCCAGTGCGACGTGATGAGTGGCGAGTTCGACCTGATGCTGCGGGTCGAGGCCGCTACGCCGGATCGCGTCCATGGCGTCTGGCGGCAGATCGCCGGGATCCCCGGCGTGGCCAATACCGTCACCTCGTTCGTGCTTTCCGCCGTCATCTGACCCCCCTCGCTCCACGACCCGGGCCCCGGCACGCCACACGTGCCGGGGCCTTTTCGTCTGCGCCCGGTGCACGCCGCCGCAGCCCCTGGGGGCGGGCCGTGGGGCCGCTCCGGCACTGTGCAGAACGCCCAATGAATACAGCAGATTGGCCTATTCAACTGCCACAGGCCGGCTCTTAGGCTGACCCCATCGAGCAAACGCCGGATTGGAGGCACCTGATGACCGAATACAAGATCGCCCTCGTGGGCTTTGGTGGAGTGAACCGTGGCCTGGCCCGCCTGGTGGCCGAGCGCAACGGGGCCTGGCAGCGCGAGCTGGGCTTCAGCCTGAAGATCGTCGGGGTCACCGACCTGTTCCTCGGCTCCATCATCGACCGCAACGGCCTCGACGCCGCCCAACTCGCCAACCTGCCCGCCACCCAGGGGGCGCTTGCCAGCCTGCCGGGCGGCACCGCCGAGGCCTTCAACGAGGCCGTGATCAAGCAGTCCGGCGCGGACCTGATCGCCGAGGCCACCTTCACCAACCCGGTGGACGGCGAACCCGCCGCCACCTTCTGCCGCTGGGCCCTGGAGAGCGGCAAGCACGTGGTCACCACCAACAAGGGGCCGATTGCCCTGCATGGCGCCGAGCTCAAGGCCCTGGCCAAGCGCAACGGCGTGGCCTTCGAGTACGAGGGCGCGGTGATGAGCGGCACCCCGGTGATCCGCATGGCACGACAGACCCTGGCGGGAGCCGGCATGGTCGGCTTCGAGGGCATCCTCAACGGCACCTCCAACTACGTGCTGACCCGCATGGAGGAAGGCCTCGGCTTCGACGAGGCGGTGGCCAAGGCCCAGGCACTGGGTTACGCCGAAGCCGACCCGACGGCGGACGTGGAAGGCCACGACGTGCGCCTGAAGGTGGTGATCCTCGCCAACGAGCTGCTGGATGCCCACCTCTCGGTGAGCGACGTCGCCTGCAGCGGCATCAGCGCCCTGACCCCGGCGGACCTGGCCCAGGCCCGGGAGGAGGGGGCTCGCTGGAAGCTCATCGGCTCTGCCCAGCGCCAGGCCGATGGCTCGGTGGCTGCGCGGGTGGAGGCCCGCAAGCTGGATCTCGGCCACCCGCTGGCCGGGATCAGCGGCGCCACCAACGCGGTGGCCTTCAACACCGAACTGCTGGGCGCGGTCACCGTGTCCGGACCGGGTGCCGGCCGTATCGAGACCGCCTTCGCGCTGCTCTCCGACATCGTCGCCCTCCATGCCACCCACGGCCGTCCGTAAGCCCAGGAGCCTGCCCATGACCGTTTCGTCCCTGGCCTTGGCCACCGCTGTCGAGCCCTCCGGCATCGACGTCCACAACCCCTTCGACGGCAGCCTCGTCGGCAGCGTGCCCTGCCTGGGCGCCGCCGATGTGCCGGCCCTGCTGGCCAGTGCCCGCGAGGGTGTACGCCAGTGCGCAGCGCTGCCCCGGCACCGTCGCGCCGCCATCCTGGAGGAGGCCGCCCGCCGGGTGGAGCAGGAGGCCGCCGCCTTCGCCGCGCTGATCGTCGCCGAGGCTGGCAAGACCCTGCGCCAGGCCCAGAAGGAGGTGAAGCGCTGCATCAACACCCTCAAGCTTTCCGCCGAGGAGGCGCGGCGCAATGCCGGCGAGGTGGTGCCCTTCGAATCCTACGAGGGCTCCGAGTCCCGCCAGGGCTGGTTCACCCGTGAACCCCTGGGGCTGATCGTCGCCATCACCCCCTACAACGACCCGCTCAACCTGGTGGCGCACAAGCTCGGGCCGGCCATCGCCGGGGGCAATGGCGTGCTGCTCAAGCCGTCCGAACTGGCTCCGCTGTCGGCCTGCAAGCTGGTGGATTGCCTGCGCCAAGCGGGCCTGCCGGAGGCCGTGGTGACCATCGCCACCGGCGGCGCGGAACTGGGCAAGGCGCTGACCTCGGCCCGGGAGGTGCGGATGATTTCCTTCACCGGTGGCTTCGTCACCGGCGAGCACATCGCCCGCAACGCCGGCCTCAAGAAGCTGGCGATGGACCTGGGCGGCAACGCACCGGTCCTGGTGCTGGACGACTGCGAGCTGGAAGCCACCGTCGAATCCTGTGTCTCCGGTGCGTTCTGGGCCGCCGGGCAGAACTGCATCGGCACCCAGCGCCTGCTGGTGCAGGCCTCGATCTACGCCGAGTTCCGTGAGCGCTTCGTCGCCCGTACCCGCGCGCTGGTGGTGGGTGACCCGGCCCGCGCCGAGAGCGACATGGGCCCGATGATCACCGAGCAGGCCGCCCGCACCACCGAACAGGTGGTGGCCGAGGCCCTCGCCGAGGGAGCGACCCTGCTGTGCGGCCAACGCCGCGAGGGCGCGCTGTATCACCCCACGGTGCTGGAAGGGGTGGACCATCGCAGCCGCCTGTGGCGCCAGGAGGTGTTCGCGCCCGTGGTGGTGCTGGAGCCTTTCGAAACCCTGGAGGAGGCCGTGGCACTGGCCAACGAACCGGAGTACAGCCTGCACGCCGGCATCTTCACCCGCGACCTGCGTCGCGCCCTCTGGGCGGCCCGGCGCATCGAGGCCGGCGGCGTGATGATCAACGACTCCTCCGACTACCGCTTCGACGCCATGCCCTTCGGCGGCTTCAAGTACGGCAGCCTGGGCCGCGAGGGCGTGCGCTTCGCCTACGAGGACATGACGCAGCCCAAGGTGGTCTGCATCAACGACCTCAACTGAACCGTCAGGTGACGACCCTTTGCGGTCGTCCTTTGCACCGGACGACGCCGCTCGCCGCGCCGCCCGGTGCGTTTTTTTCAGGGAGCCTTGCATGATCACGCGATTCCACGAGGGCCCGCGCATGGCCCAGGCCGTTGCCTACGGGCCGTTCTTCGAGACGGCGGGCATCTGTGCCGACGACCCGACGCTGGACATCCGCGCCCAGGCGCGCCAGACCCTGGCGCGCATCGACGCCTTGCTGGCGGAGGCCGGCCTCGGTCGCCGGGACCTGGTGCGGGTGCAGGCCTGGCTGGCCGACTACCGCGACTTCGACACCTTCAACGAGGTCTATGACGCCTGGCTGGCGGCAGGTCCGAAGCCGGTCCGTGCCTGTGTGGGCAGTGCCCTGGGCGGCTACGCGGTGGAGGTCCAGGTGCTGGCCTATCGACAGGCGCCCGGCGCCTAGCGGGGGGCGTGCCGTGACGCAGGGCACGGCGCGGCCACACCGGGGGAGGCCGGCAACACGCGGGGCAGGTATGCTTTCGCTCCTTGTGTCGCACACGCTCCCCCGAAAAGAACATGAAGAATGTCGCTGTCCTCGTGTACCCCGACGTGCTGATGCTGGATGTCTCCGGCCCGGTCGAGGTGTTCTCCATCGCCAACCGCTACCTGCCGCCCGAGCAGCAGTACCGGGTGTTCACCGTCAGCACCCGCGAGGCCATCGTGCGGGCCTCCAACGGCATGCGCCTGGTGGCGGACCACCTGCTGGACGATGCGCCCCGCGAGCTGGACCTGCTGCTGGTCCCCGGTGGTCCCGGCGCCTACAACTTCGACCAGCCGGAGATGCTGCCCTGGCTGCGCGAAACCGTGGCGCGCACGCCCCGGCACGGCTCCATCTGCACCGGTGCGTTCATCCTCGGTGAGGCCGGGCTGCTGGACGAGCGTCGCGTCACCACCCACTGGAACTACACCGAACGTCTGGCGCGGCGCTTCCCCCGGGCCCAGGTCGAGGTGGACCGGATCTACCTGCAGGACGGGGAGCTGGTGACCTCCGGCGGCATCACCGCCGGCATCGACATGGCCCTGGCGATCCTCGCCGACGACCACGGCCGCAAGATCGCCGTGGACGTGGCCAAGGTGCTGCTGGTAGCCATGAAGCGCCAGGGCGGCCAGGCCCAGTTCAGCCCACTGCTGGCGGAGGTGGCGCGGGAGGACACCCCCATCGCCCGTGCCCAGCGCCATGTGCTGGAACACCTGGCGGAAGACCTCAACGTCGAGGCGCTGGCCGGGGTCGCCGGGCTCAGCAGCCGCCACTTCGCCCGGTTGTTCACCCGCGAGGTGGGCATGACCCCCACCGCGTTCATCCACGACGCGCGCATCGACCACGCCCGGCACCTGCTGGAAAGCACCGACCTGCCGCTCAAGACCATCGCCTTCCGCAGTGGCTTCGGCAGCGTGCGCTGTATGCGCGAGCTGTTCACTGAGCGCCTCGGGCTCACTCCCGCGCAGTACCGCCACCAGTTCGGCTAGTGGCCTCACCCGGGGCATGTCCGAATTACGCCCCTCGTTGTCCGCCTGGCTCCCCATGGTTTCGTTTTCGCCCGCAGGGCCGGGCGGCATCATGGCTTCCACGATTGCGCGCCGCCCTCCATCCCTTCCGGATGGGGCTTCGGCGTCCGCAGAAAAAGGGAGGAGGGGCCATGGAGACACAGGAGCAGGACCGCCCCCGCACGGCGATCCACCTGGCGCCCTGGCAGCTGCAACGGGCCAAGGAGCTGATCGCGGCCCACCTCGACCGTTCGCTGACGGTGGCCTGGCTGGCCCGTGAGTGCGGCCTGTCGCGTTGTCATTTCTCCCGCGCCTTCCAGGGCAGCACGGGGCTGTCGCCCCACCAGTGGCTGACCCGCGCGCGGCTGGACCGTGCCCGGCAGTTGCTGCTGGGCGAGCGCACCGTTGCCGAGGTGGCCCAGGCCTGCGGTTTCACCGACCAGGCGCACTTCGCCCGGGTGTTCGTCCGTCATGTGGGCACGCCGCCCAGCCAATGGCGGCTGGCGCGCCTGCGGGAGCAGAGCGGGGCGCGCATGAGCCGGGGCATCGAGCACCCGGCCCCGCGCCCGTCGCGGCTTACTTGCCGATCAGAGTGAAGTAGCTGGTCATCAGGTTGCGGTAGTTGGGGATGTGCTCGGAGAGCAGGTTGCCCAGCCCTTCGATGTCGTTGCGCCAGTCACGGTGCAGTTCGCAGGCGACGCTGAACCAGTTCATCAGCTGTACGCCGGCGGCGTTCATGCGCGCCCAGGCGGCCTGCTGCACGGTCTTGTCGAAGGTGCCCGAGGCATCGGTCACCACGAACACCTCGAAGCCTTCGGCAATGGCCGACAGCGCCGGGAAGGTCACGCACACGTCGGTCACCACGCCGGCGATGACCAGTTGCTTGCGCCCGGTCTTCTTCACGGCGGCGACGAAGTCCGCGTTGTCCCAGGCGTTGATCTGGCCGGGGCGGGCAATGTAGGGCGCGTCGGGGAACTGGGCCTTCAGCTCGGGCACCAGCGGGCCGTTGGGGCCCTGCTCGAAGCTGGTGGTGAGGATGGTCGGCAGGCCGAAGAACTTGGCGACGTCGCCCAGGGCCAGCACGTTGTTCTTGAAGTCGCTGGGGGTGAAGTCCTGCACCAGCGAGATCAGGCCGGACTGGTGGTCGATCAGCAGGACGACCGCATCGTCCTTGTTCAGGCGGTTGTAGGGCTTGGACATGGTGTTTCTCCTTGTGGCGGTGGCCCGCAGCGGGGCGATTGGGGCGCCGTATCACCCCCGGGTCGTCGGCGGGTGGGTACGGGCGCTGCCGCCACTATCGGTGAGCGCACAGGGCGTCGGCTTGCATCGATGTGCTCGATTGGGA